>NZ_CP112881.1:0-300000 GCF_026409565.1 Sneathiella aquimaris | reverse complement strand
GTTCGGTCAAACTTAGTAACGAGTTATCGTAACTTATAGAATGCGCTGCACCGGCGTCTTTTCCAAAAAATGCAGGGCTTCTTCATCTTTCTCTGTTAACAGCCTTAGGTGGATTGGTGCGCAAAGAAGATGCTTTTCACATCGTTCTTTGACCAATCGCATGGTTTTTTGGTCTTTAACTACGCACAAGATATCAATGTCCGAAGGTGATTCTATGTTTCTTATTACCGATCCAAATACGTACCAGTTCAAATTCTGCCTTAGACTCTGACAATCGTCGATCATCATGACAACCCCAGCGTCCCGCAAAATCGCATTCATTGTCAAAAATTGCCCTTAGCAAGATAGGAAAGTATGTCCCTTATTCCAAATACCTTTGTGCCCAACGTCTCAGCAACATCATAAGCATCTTCAAGGATTGAGCCGTTCGGATTTGTTTTTAGCAGAATGTCAAATGCTCCAAATTCTTCCCAAGTATTGCGAATATCATTTCCGGTCAGGTCATATTCATACAGCAAGGCAACTTTCAGAGTGTTGCCGAGGTCGTGCTCAATCAAAAGTAGGTGATCGAACTCGAAGCTAATGTTTTTAACTCTACTGTGTTGTCCCAGTGCTTTTCTACTAAAAGCAATCTCGGGATTTTCTGTAGATTGTGGGGTCTCATTGTTGATAGCACGTAAAAGGACACCCCATTGCCCCCATGCCTGCCAGGAGGCTTCGCAGAGCTCAATCGCACCTCCGGTCCACTTACCAACTTTTGGAAAATTTACGACTACTGAGACGGGAGTATCCAAAAAAGGTTGGACATGTTCAGGGGTCACTATTTTTTGTTTCAAAATAGCGGCCTGAAATGGTGGATAATTCTTTCTAAAGATTTCAACCAAATTGTCGGATTGCCAGACTATACATGTGACCTCATCATGTTTTAGCAGTAGATTTTGGATGAAGTTATCTGGCATTATCAATTTCCTATGTCATTCATTTCATTTGGAAAACGAGAGTTCGGCAAATTTTCTCCTTCCAAATGTTTCATCATCAAACCCTGAACATGAAATCGGAATTTCTCACCTGTTTCCAATTCATCGGCCTCCAACAAAGAGTGGTTTGCATCCAACCATGCCAGGATCTTAAGGCTGTTGGGTATTATTGTTGATTTGACGCGCTTTTTCCAAGCCACGGCCTCATGCGCTTCTGGGTTAAAGCGGTAATCGTTGTCAGGTCCAACTTCTTTATGGACAGTGGCGTTTTCCGTTAGCAACGAAGTCAATGCTGTCCGCAGCTCAGATCGGGAAGTAAGTGTTTGAATACCAAATGCCCTTTCACGCTTCGAATTATGTTCCGCTTTCCAAGCAATCATCAGCTCAGTAGTGTGATGCTCAGGGGTTTTATCGGCAAGAGTATGGCAGTTGGCGCACAGCAGTATGATGTTTTCATAGCTCCCACGTTTTTCCTTACTAAGTTTCTCATCAGTTCTTGGTCCGCCATCTGTTGCAGCGAATATGTGCGCCATCTCAGCCATATGTGGGTAACCGTCAAAACCGTCAGGGAATAGAGCTAGGTTGCATTCCGGATTCTGACAAAACCCGGCGGAGTCAGTGAACAGCTTTAGTTTGGTAGCGGAATTCGGTGTAGCTTTACCTCGGTTACAAGCCACGGCGTCTATCCCTTATCCAACGCTGGTGCCGAGTGTACGCCTCCACAACACCCCATTCCATCATTCGTTCATAAACGATTTCTGTCGGCGTAGAACTCTCTAGATCGACGAGAGTCCATTCAACGATTTGTTTTAGGTCTTGCACAACTTTCTTACTAAACTTGAAATCGCGCCCTTTATTGCTAGCACTTACTCTGTACAACTCCTCAATGAATGGGCCATCCAAATGAAGACGTGATCCGCGAGACATGTTAATAAGACCCCGCTGTGCCACTCCTTCAGCTATAAAATGCTTCACCCTTTCTGGCATCCAAGAACTGTCATCAGCCAATAGCCAGATCAGGTATTCGAAGTCACCCAAAGACTGTGGGTTATGTCGTCCCATTCTGCCACTCACAACAAAGTCAGCTATTTCCCAGGGGTGAAAGTTTCCGAAAGTCGGATGTCTAAGTGCGTATTCTTTCACGCACAAAGGCGGCTTCCGGTCGATTGTCTTCATACTTTTGGTTTTTTCATCGGATATCAGTGCCCCAAGCTTCTCTTCAAAAACCGCCTCAAAATCTCCGCCCAATCCTGGAATGGTAAGTTGCGGGGCATAACACGCTAGGTATTCTGGGTTTTGAACGCAAATGCCCCCAAGTCCTGGAAAATCTTGGATGAATTCCAAGACCAATTCGGGATGGGTAGTGTGGTTAATCTTTTCGCTTTCAGCAAAGGAAGACCAATCCCATTGCATTGCAGCCCATGCAAGATTTTCGGCACGCTTTTCGCCACGTTCAAACTCCCCCGGCAACGGGAATGTCCAAGAGTAATTGTGCATGCCAATGCTATAGCTCTCAGCCATCTGTGCTAAATCTAGCCACCACTCGTCAGAAATCAGAGGAGGTTGGACTCCATGTTTGATTAGGATATCTCGCGCTATGATGAGTGGGCTTTGTTCTGGCTTGATTGCCTTTAGCAGGTCTTTGCAAACTTGTTCGATTCCGTTGGAACTATTGGTGGCCAAAGTGTCCGCCAAAGGAGGCGAGTATTCCATGATCTCCTCAACTGATATGTTGTGCCAGACAGGAAGAATAATCTGATGATTGCCGGAGACTTGTCTGGCGACAAGGCCATCAAGTTCCCGTTGTGCCCAACCTTTCTTTAAAAAATCCGGGCTGAGCACAACAATTCCGAACCGGGATTTCGACAAACCTTTATCAATCGATCTGCGCAGGCTATCGCCAACTGACATCGAAAATTCATCATACCAGACAGCTAGGTTTTGTTCGCTCAGATAGTTTACCAGCGGTCTAACAAGATCCTCTTTGTCTTCACTGGCATGACATATGAATACGTCAAATAACAAATTTATCTCTTCCTGTAATCAGTCGCATTAAGAAAACTGTTTTAAATTCATTGGATTAGCTTTTTAAGGTTGGATATTGATTTTCCGGCTAGTGCATCTTCATCAGCGCTTGGGTCGTGCCTCTTCGCTGGTAACGCCACCATGAACTTGGCAAAATCCACCTTCCTCTTGCAGCCAGCGGTCTAAGTTCAATTGGATACCGCCGCTCACCATATTGGCACAGCGGGTCCCCTTCAAAGTAGTCGCCCCACATCGTGGCTCACCATCTATCTCAACCCACTGCAAGTATTCTTCTTTGGTGGCACCATTCTGAAGCGCGAAGTATCCTTCTGGGTCTTTGCAGAAGTTTTCCGGCTCTTCGGCTTTCAGAAAAATAGTCGTCACACCACCAGGAGCCGCGATTCGCCCAACAAACTCGATGGGTGCTTGGGCTAACTTTTCGATTGTGGCTTTGTCCATTTTAGTCCTCTTGAAATTTTTCGATTTCACCCACTTAAGATGAAGTGAATAGCCCCATAACAGTCTATCAGCGTTTAGCATCAAAGCCAAATCAATCAACTCAAGAACATTCAAACCAGCGGTCATTAGAATTAGTTAGAAGCTGCTGAGACCCCCTACTGAACGCGTGTAAAGTCGTAGATTTTGAGCCCATAGTTTAGGTCAGCTTATCATGATCAGGCCGACATCTTTGCTGTCGCAGCGAAAGTCCGCTTCTCGCCCAGTTCAGCAGTTGGCCGATATTTGAGTTTGGTCACCTTAATCCGCATAGTTGTCGTTCAGCTATGTGAACGGTCAGGATCGCTGTGGATCACAATCTGTCTTTTGACAATAAAAGTAACGATGTCTGCTTTTAACACTGAAGGATACTGTCTTCGGATTTGGTTGATAGTTTGGTCGTAGCCCGATTTGAACCTACGGCCTAAGATACTGTTATCATTTGTATATTTTTTGAAAGTTTGGTTGCGGGGGCACGCAAGCAACGACAATCTATCAAAATATCGGTCAAAATAGTGAGATAAACTGCCATTCACGTCTGCTCTGTGCCCTTAATGTCGAAATGTTCTTGATGCATCATTGGTCACAAACGGCCCTTAGCCGACCTTAGAACCCTATTTGTTTTGTACTTTGAGTTTCTCCAAAGCTGACTTTCAGGAACAGGTTTGATTAAATACTCTTAATGATAGAAAATGAAATAAAGTCGACGTTTACATCCCGGCAAATATTCTCGCATTTAATTAAATATCGTTTCGTTTAGTCAGCCCACAAAGAGTCTATAATCGGGCATTCGGGAATTTCGCCTCCGGTACAATTTTTTAAAATACCAGATAGTGTTTTTTCCAGACGTTTCAGGTCTTTAATCTTGTCTCGCACGCTTTTTAAGTGATCCGTTGATAAACTTTTAATTTCTCCACAGGTGTAAGTGTTTGTATCAACGATAGAGAACAAACTGCGTAGTTCGTCGATGTTAAATCCAAGCTCTCTACAGCGTAAAATAAACCGTAAACGCCGTTGATCATCAATTTTGTAAAGCCTATGTCCCCCTTCTGTGCGACTTGGCGGCAATAAAAGCCCTATATTTTCATAGTAGCGCACAGTCTCGATATGGCAGTTAGCCTTCTTGGCAAGAACACCTCTCGTGATCGGTGCATCTGTGATTTCAAATGCCATTAAAATTTAATCCTTGAACCTGTAGTAACTACAGACACTATACTCATATTAGAACAAGGCTGTAAATGATGTATTGGAGATATTTTAGTGGTTCAAGTCAGCAAATTTGAAAATCTCAACGATGAGAAAAATGAAGACAAGCGTAAAGGGTGGGTTGCACTAGGAGGCGTTCTTGGAGCTATTGCCGCCTCATCATGCTGTATCTTACCGCTCGTTTTATTCAGTTTGGGGATCGGTGGTGCTTGGATTGGAAATCTGACGGCGCTTTCTCCATATCAACCATTATTTGCAACGATCACATTGGGATTTTTGGGATATGGCTATTGGCTCGTATACCGAAAGCCTAAGAAAGCTTGTGAGGATGGAACCGCTTGTGCGCGACCGCTCCCAAATCGAATAGTAAAATTCTTTCTTTGGGCCGCAACAATCCTTGTCGCGGGGGCGCTTGCATTTCCTTACCTCGCCCCTGTTTTACTTGATGTTTAGAAAGGAAATTAACATGAAAACTGTAATAGTTGTGGGCGTGGCTGTTTTAAGCCTACTGCCTTTCAATATGAGCTTTGCTGCGGAACAGAAAGTTACGTTAGAGGTAAGTGGCATGACATGTGCGTCGTGTCCGTACATCGTTAAAAACACTTTAGCATCAGTAGATGGTGTAAAAAATGTGAATGTTTCTTTTAAAAAGAAACAAGCCGTTGTTACGTTTGATGATCAAGAAACTCAAACAACGACATTAACAAAGGCGACTGCATCAGCAGGATTTCCTTCAAAAGTGATGGAGTAAATATCATGAGAGATAAAAATCTTTTCAAATTTGGTATTGTTGGCTCTGTTATTGCCGCTCTTTGCTGCTTTACCCCTGTTCTTGTCATTTTATTTGGAGCCGTCGGCTTATCTGCGGTTCTCGGCTGGGTGGACTATGTCCTGATGCCTGCTCTCTTATTTTTTATTGGACTGACTTTTTATGCTGTTTATCGCCGTCAAAAAAATAGTGAAAAAACCTCGGGGACGAGTTTATGAGTGATAGTTGTTGCGAAGTAAAAAAAGCCAATGGCAAGTATGATCTTGCTGTTATTGGGGCGGGGTCTGCGGGTTTTTCAGCAGCCATTACGGCGGCTGATCAAGGTGCGACTGTTGCTCTGATTGGCAATGGTACAATTGGCGGCACCTGTGTGAATGTTGGTTGTGTCCCTTCTAAAGCCTTGATCAGAGCTGCTGAGTCAATTCATCAGGCAAATAGTGCAAATCGATTTGGAGGTGTGCAGGCTTCAGGGCAGCTTCAAAACTGGAAATTGTTAAGAGATCAGAAAGATGAATTGGTCTCTTCACTGCGAGAGGCAAAGTATATTGATGTCTTGGCAAATTATAGTGGCGTTTCCTATATCGAAGGAGCAGCGCGTATTGTTGATGATGGCGTAACAGTCGGAAACAGACATATTAAAGCAAAAAAAATCATAATTGCGACTGGATCACATGAGTTTATCCCGCCTATTCCAGGCGTGCAAGATACACCATATTTAACGAGCACAACCGCTTTTGAGCTTGAAGCTTTACCTGAATCAATGATGGTCATTGGCGGAGGATATATTGGCTGTGAGATTGCCCAAATGTTTTCAAGACTTGGGGTGAAAATCACTTTGCTATTTCGAAGCAGCCTATTACCTGAAGCGGAACCTGAAATTAGCCAAGCGATTGCTGAGTATTTTGAAGCAGAAGGCATCACAGTTCTGCAAGTTAATTCATATGATAGCGTTTCTTCACTAAGCGGTGAGGTTTCATTGTCAGTGTCTATAAACGGAAAAACACAGGCCATAAATGCGGAAAAAATATTGTTCTCAGCAGGCCGCAAGGCAAACATTGATGGTTTGGGACTGGAAGAAGAAGGAATAGCTTGTACAGCTAGTGGAGCCATTCATATTGATGAACAAATGAGAACCACCAAAGAAGGTGTTTATGCTGCTGGTGATGTGACAGGAGTAGATCAGTTTGTTTATATGGCTGCTTATGGCGCAAAAATAGCGTCTCACAATGCCATGGGCGACAGTGGTCGTAGTTACGATAACAGTGCAATGCCTTCTGTCGTGTTCACTGATCCACAGGTTGCTAGTGTTGGACTTACAGAGGCCGCCGCCCGCTCTCGTGGAGTGGATACTAAGGTTTCTGTTCTGTCTCTGGACAATGTTCCACGGGCCCTTGCTGCTCGTGACATAAAGGGGCTAATTAAGCTCGTTGCGGATCGCTCAGATGGAAAATTACTAGGCGCCCACATTATTGCACCTGAAGGCGCAGATAGTATTCAGACAGCAGCCCTCGCAATCAAACAGGGCATGACATATACCGAACTTGGAAACATGATATTTCCCTACCTTACAACGGTAGAGGGGCTGAAATTAGCGGCCCAGACATTTGATATGGAGGTTTCTAAACTTTCCTGCTGTGCGGGATAACGGTTGAATTTATGGTGTTACAGGATCACAAAAATTATGAAACCCTCGCTCCTTATTTTAGAAATGGCGGCCTATTTACTAGTGAAGGTGATGCTTCAAAAAAAGTTATATTTCACTGGATGATCATCTGCAAAGTTTTCCACTCTTGCTGGTGCGCTTTGAGCGAAGTAGGTGTGAATATTTTCAAGCCCATCAATTTAGATCACCAAGTGTTGGCGGTATATTCCTAGTTATCGAAAGATATCAAAAAAATGAATAGTAGGTGTTGCATAAAACTGGATGTTATTCAAATGTCCGATTTTGGCACACAACGGTAAGTTTGAGTTCCTTTAATATTGCCGATGTTATTTCTGCTTTGGCTTGCTTTGACAATGCTTAGCTTGAAGGCGTCAACGTCCGCTTCCCGCCCAGTTCAGCAGTTGGCCGATATTTGAGTTTGGTCACCTTAATCCGCATAGTTGTCGTTCAGCTATGTGAACGGTCAGGATCGCTTTGGATCACATTCTGTCTTTTGACAATAAAAGTAACGATGCCTGCTTTTAACACTGAAGGATACTGTCTTCGGATTTGGTTGATAGTTTGGTCGTAGCCCGCTTTGAACCTACGGCCTAAGACACTGCTATCATTTGTATATTTTTTGAAAGTATGGTTGCGGGGGCAGGATTTGAACCTGCGAACTTTAGTTTATGAGCTAGATTAGATCAAAATCAAATAATCAAAATAGATAATTTTTAAAAACCGCCTGTCTACTCAGCGTATCCCAAAATAACAATTCCTTGACCACAAAGCTTACACACACTAAATCTTATGATGCAATTACATCAATGTTGATTAGAATGTAGCTGAAGCATCTTTATTTATAAGGGCAGCGTTATGGCACTACAGCAACAAGCAATTGAAGTAGATGATAAAGCCATCCTGGCCAAAGCCGCCAAGAATGCCGCCTCTAATCTTGGGATCCCGCTTGAGGAACTGGCCAAGATAATTGGACGGGATCGGACAGCCATCAATCGCGGTATTGACCCTACAACAAAGACTGGGGAGCTAGCTCTTCTCTTTGTTCGCTGCTATCGCGCTCTGCACACGCTGGTCGGCGGGGATCCGAAAAACATGAAGCACTGGTTTGGAACACGCAATAAACATCTGAACGGTATTCCAAGGGAGCTTATTAAGTCGGTACAGGGACTGAATAGCGTCCTCATTTACCTGGACGGCATGCGTGGAAAGATCTGAGTGGAAAGAGGTTCTAAGCCAGGCTCAACCCGAGACCCTCAAGGGTCTCCTTTGGCGAGTTGTTGAGGGCCAGTCAGAAATCGCCACCATGGAGCTGGTTGAAACCCTTGATGAACAAATGCGGCTTGAAGAGTTACTGGATGCGACCAAGCCCTCCTGTCCAAAAACGGCGCCAGATGACTACTTACTTGCCACCCCATTCAGATATCCTCCCTTAAAATGGGGATCGCGTTTTGGGGCCCAACATGAGATGTCCATCTTCTATGGATCCCTCCTAAAGGAAACAGCGGCAGCAGAACTGACCTATTACCGGTTCGTATTTTTGGAAGGTGTTGAGGAGGAGTTCCCCAATCCAATGATCCGGGCAAGCTATGATCTTTTTTCAGTCAGGTTCAAATGTGAGCATGGTCTCGATCTGACTAAAGCGCCCTTTACAGCCTCCACAGACACCCTACAGCACAAAACCAACTATCAGCCAACCCAGGCGCTCGGCAGTGAGCTAAGAGCAGCCGAGATCCAGGGGATTACCTATCAGTCAGCGCGCTGCCCCAAGGCAGGCTTAAATATCGCCATTTTTGAGCCCGCAGGGATAATCTCAAAGAAGCCTGTTCAAATGCTAAAATGCTATTGTGAAGCCACGCGAAGCCGGGTGGTCCTCAAACTTGACCGAACCCAATTCGTGGAATTTCCAAGGGATCTGTTTGTGATCGATGGAAACCTTCCAGAACCGGCCTAAGCTGTTGCTGTCAACAAGCTAGTCTTGTAATCTGGCTAATCGACTACTAATTCCTCAACGATTTTTGAGACCCCACTTGCAGGGCCCCATCTCAGGGCTTCATTGATCACGGTCGCCCTCAACTATATCTTTGAGAGCCTAGGAACGGAGGAATTTATGTCCAACCTGTTTCATAATCCACCTTTTATTCCCCCGGAAAACAGTATGCGTAATGTCTAAAACTTATACTTTACATGGTCTTCGAGTAATTTTGACCAACTATTAGTGGTTATACACCCCAAATTGATTCACGAATTACGCTAAAAAACCTGTTGAAGAAAGTATTGTTTCGAACAATAGTGTTTTACAATCTAAAATTGATAAAAAGGAAGGCCTACAACAAATATTGCGGCGGGGTTTCCTGAGGCCTTGAGTACGACATTGGATATGACGTGCTCCCCAACTTATCCTCATTCATAAGTTAGTTATGTTCCTGTTATGATCCATAGTGGATCGATTTACAAATTCTAGTGGCGTGAGCCAATTCAGGCTCGAATGTGGTCGGTTCTGGTTATAGTCGGATCTCCATTCTTCGATGATATTGCGGGCATGATGATAACTGGTGAAGAGATGCTCGTTCAGGCATCCGTCTCGCAGCCGTCCATTGAAGCTTTCAACAAACCCGTTTTGCATTGGTTTTCCCGGAGCGATATAATGCCATTCAACTTGGGTCTCTTCTTGCCATTTCAGCATAGCGTTTGATGTGAACTACGTGCCATTGTCCGAGACAATCATGCAGGGATGTTTCCGGACTTCAGCAATCTTGTCCAATTCCCGGGCAACTCGAATACCCGACAGAGAGTTATCGACAATAGCCGCCAGGCATTCCCGGCCAAAATCATCAATCACGCACAGAATACGGAAGCGCCGACCATCGATCAGGCTGTCAGAGATAAAGTCCAGGCTCCAACGCTGGTTTCTCCCTTGCGGGATCGCCATGGGGGCTCTCGTCCCCAAAGCACGTTTACTACCGCCGCGTTTAGGCACAGTAAGGCGTTCTTCCTTGTAAATCCGATAGAGCTTCTTCCAATTTACATGAACACCCTCCCGTTGCAGCAGGATATGCAAACGACGGTAGCCAAATCGGCGCCGTATCGATGCCAGTTCGCGCAATCGCAAGCGCAGATCCTCATCATCGCTACGCTTGGATTTATAGCGATAAACACGAGGATCTATCCCCACAATGTGACACGCACGACGTTGAGAATACTCTTTTTCTTTGATAGCCCAGTCCACGGCATTTCTCCTCGCACTGGGCTTTAGAAGTTTTTTCCGAGCATCTCGCGCAATGTCGAAACATCCATCATCTGCTCCGCTAGAAGCTTCTTTAATTTAGAATTCTCGCTGTGTTATTGGTTGGGCTACCAGTGACCGTCTCAAGCTTGATCTTACCATGCGTGCGCTGGACAATGTCATTGCCCTCAGAGCGCCGCCTTCAGGTGGAAGCCAATACTGTTCTCACGATTATCAAAAGCGTTTGCATCAACACAATATAAGGCCATCAATGAGTGGAAAGGGAAATTGTTATGATAATGCAGCAGCTTAAATCAGCACTCGTTCACTACATCGACGGCTTCTATAATCCCCGCAGACGACATTCAACATTAGGAGGAAAAAGCCTAATCGAATTTGATCAAAAAGTAGCTTAAACGAGATAGGGACACGGAACTAAAACGGGACAAGTCCACTTTACGTGCCGGCAGTTGTTGCAGCAAGGCATAACCCAGACATGAAACAATTCTATGAGCGACTCATAAAAGCCGGTAAGCCACAGAAACTTACATTTACAGCAATCATGAGGAAGCTGATCTTACTTGCAAACACGCTTGTAAAACAGAACCGAGAATGGACACCAAAAAGAACTTGATTAAGACGGATACTATTCAAATCCTGTAATAACAATCTCTGTTACGTTTTTAAGTCTGCACCAAAAATCCAGTTCGTTATTTTTCAACATGAGAGCTAACAATCAATACACATAACAAAAATAGCTTTTAGCTATTGGTATAAAAATTGAAATCTCTTTACTCTCCTTTTCGACACAACAATTTTATTGTCATTTTCGAGATTAACCCGGGCAATTTAGGTGGATAGATCTTTTTATTGGTTTAAGTAGTTGTTTAGTGCGGAAGTGGAGATTAGTGAAATGAAACTATCTCAGATAAAATTTTTTTTAATTTTGTGGATACATTTAGATTTACTGGGGCGGCGAAATTGAACGATGTGGCGCAGTCAAGTTTTACCAAATCCATTGTAAAACTAGAAGAAAAGTTAGGTGGACAGTCAGTGTTTCGACATGGGAAGAATACTCGGTTGACGGCCTTCGATCGTGAAGTGCTGATTGAATTTACAAAGATATCACAGGTAGAGGAAGTAATTGGGACGTTAGCTGAAGAAACCGTTTTCGGAAATAAACAAAAGCTGAATTTTGGTGTTTCTACAGCATTTTTCTCTCAAATAATATCAGAGTTTATTAATTTAATTTTATCAAGCATTCCTGAGCTGGAGTTCAATCTGCGCCCAATTCAGCGACTTAAATCTATTAAATCTTTGTTGTCATGTGACTTTGACGGTTGCTTTATTTGAGATGTTCCGATGGAAAACAGAAAATTATCAATAATAAATCTGTTTGAGGAAGAGTTCTACATTGCTTATTTCAAGAACCGCAAGTTTACAGCATATGAAACTGTACCTGCATCAGAGTTAAGGGCTGAGATCTATGTGGACAGATTACAGTGTGGGTTTAGGTCCAGAATAATCCGAGTATTTCATGAGGTAGGACATCTAAATGTTTCCAAGATTTGCATTGATAAAAGAAGGTTGGATGCAGCAAATTGGTGCTCGATTTGATGGTATTTCTATGTTGTAAAAACACTCAGGGGTATCTGAGGATCTTATTCCTGGTCCTGTAAATAGTTTGGAACTGAAAGATTAGTTGTTTTTACTTCTGTCTCAGGGACCGAGAGTGCAATCGTATTACAGAGTTTTTACAACATGGCCAAAGAATATAAAAGTAAATATAAACATTTATTATAGTACATAAAAATAAATGTTTCATTGATAACGTAAATAGTTAATTAAAATAAATGGTTGATAGTATATTGTTTATAAAATAGGGGAGTAAAGTATGTTAACAAGTGAAAGATTGCAAGAAAATAGCATGAAGTTTCCCTATTATACTTTGTTTACTATGTTAATTATTAGTTTATTTGTTCCGTCAGGGTTGATGTTGAGACAGGTTGAGACCAATAAAGAACAGAAAAACTTAACGACTCTTGTTTCAGAAGCCCAATCGGCACTCGGTCAAATAGCCTTACAAGACGAGATCTTGACGATGTCGACTAAAATGGCCGCAACTACAGGTGACCAGGTATGGATAGACAGGTATATCCAAACTGTGCCTCTAATGGAAAAAGCGATAGATAGGATTGCTAAAGTCGCGCCAATAAATCTAATGGAGAAATTCAATGAACAAACTGGTTCTTCTAATGATAGGTTAGTTTCTTTAGAAAATAGTGTCCTAACTCTTGCAGAAAAACGCAACCAGAAAGAAGCGTTAAATATTCTAAATAGTTCCGAGTATGACAATCTTAAAATTTCCCTTTCTTCGGGTACTGCAAACTTTAGAAAAAACTTTCTAAGATTTATTGACACTCAACGGAGTCAATTAGAAGACCAAGAAACAGTTAATCAGTGGGCATCATTGACTGGTGTCGGGATCATTGTTCTCTCTTGGCTTTTACTCTTCAAGAAATTGAAGACTTGGCAGACAGGTTTAGCTGCAGCTTCCTTGGAGCGAGAGAAAGCGGAGGAAAGACGGCAGGAACGTGCTAAAGAGGAAGCAAATAGACTCGCAGAAGAAGAAAAACAAAAACAAAAGGACAAAGCCCGCAAGCTGCTAGAAGAGGAAAACAATAGAAAACAAAAAGCAAATTTTGAAAACGCCCAACGCGAAAAAAGTGAGCAAGAACGGAAGAATTTCACAATGCGGCTCGCAAATGAATTTGAAGAAAATGTTGGCAAAATTGTTGGTTATGTTACCAATTCAGCTGTTCAATTGCTTTCGTCCACCCAAACAATGGCGTCAACCGCTGACGGTGCTAACAAGCAATCTCTCATTGTCGCTTCAGCTTCTGATGAAGCTTCTACGAATGTACAAACAGTGGCTACTGCTTCAGCTGAACTTAGCAACTCAATTACTGAAATCAGCCGTCAGGTTTCTGAGTGCTCTAGTATTTCTGCTGCTGCTGTCAAAGAAGCAAAAACAAGCCATGATTCCATTCAGGTGCTGGTCACATCCGCAAAACGTATTGGTGAGGTTATTGAACTAATAGCAGACATTGCTGATCAAACGAACTTGTTGGCTCTCAATGCAACCATTGAAGCTGCCCGTGCTGGTGATAATGGTAAGGGATTTGCAGTTGTGGCAGCTGAGGTAAAAAACCTGGCCAACCAAACTGCGCGAGCAACGGAACAAATTAGTAGCCAAATTACAGAGGTTCAGTCTTCAACAGCAACCGCTGCTAGTGCTATCAATGAAGTAAGTACTATTATAGGAAAAGTTGATTCAATTGCGACAGGTATTGCGGGAGCTGTAGAAGAGCAATCAGCAGCCACCCTTGAAATCTCTAGGAGTGCAGAACAGGCGGCCTATGGAACTTCTGAAGTTTCTGCAAATATATCAGATGTGACTCAGGCAATTGGAGAAACAGGCGAAGCCGCCGCTAATATTAAACATGAAGCAAACGAACTAACAAACCAAGCTGAAGAATTAAAAACCGAAGTTGAAAAGTTTCTATCTCGCATAAGGTGAGATAAAATGTTTGATGAATAGTTTTTATACTAAAAATTGTCTCACAACAATGTCAGCGGGTCCAAATAGCGGAATTTTGTGAGAGATTGTTCTTGATTCAGTGGGCCTAACCCTCTCCCCAACACTACGCCAGAGAGAAGTTAGTAAATTATGCATGACAGGCTCATGCGACCTTGTCCATCCTGTTCTGGATTAATCCAGAACAGGATTTCGCGAATTCATTTGGTGTCGCCCAGTTAAGAGCGGAATGTGGTCTTTCCGAATTATAAGCGTTTCTCCATTCAGCAGTGATCATCCGCGCCTCAGCCAAGTTCGAGAATAGGCCTTCATTCAGACATTCATCGCGCACCCGACCATTGAACGATTCACAAAAACCATTCCGACTAGGTTTACCAAGCTGAATGAATTGCAGACTAACTTCGCACCGCTGTGCCCAGTCGAACATCAACAATGAGGTGTATTCGGTCCCATTGTCACAAGCAATAAACTCCGATCTGTCATGCAGATCAATAAGCCGCGTCAGTTCTCTGGCAACACGCTGACCAGTGGTCGAAACTTCAACGACCATGGTAAGGCATTGGCGGGTAAAGTTATCAATCACATTGAACAACCGAATGCGCCGTCCATTGGAAAGCTGATCGCTCATAAAGTCCATGCTCCATATCTGTCCCGGCCGTGAGGGCAAGACCAGAGGGTGACGCGCGATGGCAGAGCCACGCTTGCGCACCTGAAGACCCTCCTCCACATAAATACGGTGGGTCTTTTTGTGATTGCCCCTGAAGCCCTCTCGCCGTAGCAACACATGCAAACACGGATGGCCAAAACGGCGATACCGGTCCAATAGTTCATGCAATCGCTTTCGCAGAGCCGTTTCAAGTGATCTTATAGACTTGTCGCGAATTGTTGAGCACGGCATTCTCACCAGTTTGCAAGAATGCCGCTCACTTAACCCCAAATCTTTGCAGATTGTCACCGCCCGGCGTTGATCTTCAGGGCTCAGATCTTTTTTAGCACTTGCTGTAAGGCCATCTTGTCCAATGACAGATCGGCAACCAGTTTCTTCAGCCGACGGTTCTCATCTTCAAGATCACGTAATCGCCGTGCCTCGTTTACCTCCATCCCTGAAAACTTAGCTTTCCACTTGTAATAAGTTGCGTCCGACATCCCGTGTTTACGGCAAAGTTCTTTTACCGTAATGCCAGCCTCATTCTCCTTCAAAACCCCGATAATCTGTTCGTCTGTAAATCTGCGTTTCATAAGCGCCTCCGTTGCTTATAACAAAAACACTAACTGCAAAATGGACCAAGTTATGGGGAGAGGGTCAATGCGGAAATGCAAAGCATTGTCATTCAGCTATACAATTAAATCAAACTGGTTATTGAAGAATTTGTGCGTGTACCTGTTGAGCAGCAGGTTTTAGACGGCAGAGTCGTATCCGGTTGTTTTAGTGTCCACATGCTCAATATTTATTTCGCAGTAAATACCTAACGCGTCTAGCTTTACTTTGAAACCTACAACATTTTGGGATATCCATGTCATCTCGCTGCTATAACAGGTTAGAAACAAAATATTCCACTTGGCGTGGGTAGTAGTATTTGCAGATGAAGAAGAAATAAATATTATAAAACAACCTGTTAATAGTTAAATGAATACTAGTTAGTTAAATTCTTTCCCGCGGACTGGCACCATTTTTTAATCTTCGAGTTCTACAAATTTTTGAAAGATTTATGTAAAACAATCCTTTAAATTCATTGCTGAGGATTGTGCTACCGACATTTGTTGATTTTCCTGACCTCTATTTTAAAAATTGTTGAGCGAGGTGCTGTTTCCAAGATTTTAATGCTGTTATCTAATCTAGCACCAGATCTTGCACCACCAAACTTCTAAACTTTTTTGTTTCTGCAATACCATCGCTTTAGGAAATTTATTCCATAGCTTAAAGATATACTATGCGACGCGATCTCCTTTTGATGATACTGATTCTCTACCAACTGGATTAAAATTTAGTCTTTTTTTTCAATAAGTTGGGGAAGTGCACTCCTTAAACATTTTGAGTCAGTCCCTGCGACCTGAGTTCACGATTTCTATTTTTTATAAGAACCTTTCATTCTACTTCGGTTTAGGAAAAATAAATTATTTGAGAGCATCTTGTTAAAATTATAGCCTTTATACGATGGATATATTGACTGATATTTTTGACACAGTGCAGTTGGAGAAAACGGGCTATTGTAAAAAGGTTCATAACGGACAATGGTCTGTAACCTTACCAAAACACCGCCATCTGGTTCGTTTTCATTTGGTGCTGAAAGGCCACTGCAATGTTACCTTATCGAATAAACAAACAATCACCCTTCAACCAGGTGAACTGCTTCTCATTGCTGATGGTAAGTCCCATAATGTGTCTAGTATACCCAGTATTGACGGCACCTCCGAAGAGCGCGACATCAGCCTTTCCCCTTTTTCTGGCAATACAGAGCGTGTCTCAAGTGAGATGGATTTGGAGAACAGGACCGAAATACTATACGGCTATTTTGGGTTTAGAAATGAAGCAAATTTTCCAATACTCAGCTTCTTCCCAGACGAATTTCTGGTAACTGTTCCCATGCGAAACCAGAATTTGTGGCTTGGTGAATTTTTGAAGATTATCAGCAAACATAACTTTGATCTGAATGGAGGAACGCAAGGTTCGCTTAGGCGTCTTTACGAAATTCTGTTTATTGAAATACTAAGGAGTTGTCTCAGCGACATTACTGAGGCGAAGAGTATTCTTCGTGGCATGCAGGATCCGCATATTAATAAAGCTTTAAAGTTGATACATAACGATCCATCAATCTCCTGGTCTGTAAAACGCTTGGCAGAAGAGGTAGGAATGTCCAGAAGCCGGTTTGCCGAGCGATTTGGAGCTCTAATTGGTCAAGGACCTATATCGTATTTGACTGATTGGAGATTACAAAAAGCCGTTACCTTGCTGAGGCAGAATGATGTTTCTATACAACAAATTGCAATTCTGTCTGGTTACCAATCCTCTGCTGCCTTTACGCGCGCATTCTCTGAAAAATATGGTGCCTCACCAAAAACGTTCAGATTAAAAATCTAATATTTGCTGACCGTCTCAATTAGTTTGCAAGTTGTCTGTGATAAGCATTCGTGTGTTGCATTTCATCTTTGGATACAGGAATCTCTACAACACATAAAGAACGGAAGTAGAATATGCGACAGATTGAAAAACTGGCTTTAGACAGATGACTTTTTTGACTTAAGAATATGTTTTAGTGAGTTTTTTTTGATCAACTAACACTAAAAACAGATTTGGCAATAATGAATAAACTTGTTTGATCATACACTGATTTAGGGGTGAAAAAATGAACCGTTTTGAAAGTATAAAGGATGTTTCCAATTCCGAGTGTTGTGACTTTAGAAACTGAACTCCCTAATCAAATAAACTCAAGAAACCAATACTTTTGAAGCTTTAAGTTTTCCTCCTCTACGCCCCCACTGGAGGAGAAGGCAGCTGCTTCAACTCCGCCTCCCAATGGAGTGAGCAGCTGCATTTTTCCACCTTACATAAGATAAGTTGTTGTTTGACAGTGAACGTCTCATTACTCTGTATGGTGAGTAAAATTGAGATGCTTAACAAAAACATCTGCGTTTTTTTAGCTTTTATTGTGTTACAGATACTAATGATTGCTGATATTCCAAAAAATAAGGAGCGTTAGTTAAAAGGCATAAAATAAATAGCTTTTAGGTATTGGTATTATGCCACGAATAAATTTATTCCTCTCTGTATTGGACCAAAGATCGACCATTATTCATATATTTTTTTAATGATTAAGGGTTGGTTGGTTAAGCGAGAGCTTAACGTCTTTGAGTAATTAAAGTCCGATTATTAGTATTGATTGTTTAGTACTGAAGTGGGGGTGATAGAGATGGAACTATCTCAGATCAAATATTTTCTGAATTTGGCGGACACGTTAAATTTTACTGAGGCGGCTAAGTTGAGTAATATTGCGCAGCCAAGTCTTACCAAGTCCATCATTAAATTAGAGGAAAGACTTGGGGGCCGCTTGGTTTTTCGAGATGGTAAGAATACTCGTCTAACCGCTTTAGGTCGTGAAGTTCTCGTCGAATTTACGAAAATTGCGCAAATTGAAGAAAGTATTTTGGAACTCGCTGGTGACCATACATCGGGAAACAGGTTGATATTAAATTTGGGTGTCTCCACAACAGTTTCTTCCCGGACCATCGCGCAGTTTATAAATTTTGCCCTCAGAAATATACCATCACTTGAGATCAGCCTGCATCCAATTCAACGACTTGAAGCCATTGATGCATTGCTATCAGGTAGTCTGGATGGCTGCTTTATTGGTGACGTGCCCATGGAAAATAGAAAGATTTCTGTAATCCATCTTTTCGAAGAAGTTTTTCATGTGGCCAGTTCCCGGTGTCATAAATTTTCAGCCTATGAAGATGTACCATTATCCGAGCTAAGGGGAGAGACATATGTAGATCGTTTACACTGTGAGTTCAGATCAAGAATTCTTGAATACTTCATGAAGCAGGACATTTTAATGGAACCGAGATTCGCTTCTGAGCGCGAAGACTGGGTGCAGAAAATTGTCGCTAGTGGCGACGGAGTTTGTATTCTGCCGAAACATTCGGTTACCGCAGAGGGCATTCTTACACGTCCGGTAAATGGGTTGGATTTGACAAGAAGCGTAGTTTTTGCGTCAGTTTCAGGATCTGGGAACTCTCTTGCTTTGCAAAAGTTCCGTGCCTTGGTTGGCCAATTTTGCTGGGATATTTAGGTGAAGGTGAAGCTCAAATGATTCATCTGATTGATGAACATTTTAGAAATTTCTTGTGCCGCCGATGGTTTATCTATGCAAGATACCGACTTGGGAGAAGGGGGCATCCTGTCGGACGGGTATATAATTTGTAAAGATGGACAAACTTGGTATTTTTCAAGTGCCCCACGATTGACTGAATGTCCGATCCACGATTTTCATTTGAAACTACTAAGGTGTTTCCTGAGGCGAGATTATGATGACGTCTTAGGATTAATTCCACGAATTGATCTTGATCTTTTATTTGGCGACCTGATGTCCATTTTTCACTGACTATTTCGGTGTTTTCTTGGAACGAATTATTGGTTGGCCTCGTTTTTTCCTATGCGATCCTACATTAAGCGATTGGAATTTCTTCAGTTTCAATGCAAGTTTCGAATACTGTTGAATAGGCCAAAACCTACCAGTATTGGGACAAACCATGACATCTTGGTTTGGTCGCAGTGCATTCTGAAGAGTTTCACAAACATTCTTGCCATCATTTTAGGAATTATTCGACGGTTAAAAACTAACATGTCAAATGGTCGTCCTTCACCTTTTTGTTCCGGCAGGAAGGGTCAATGATCTTGCTGTTGTTCAATCAGTTAAAACAATTGATCTAACAACAATTTGAAAACGCATTGATGATCACTTCTTTTTTGAGCCACGTAATAGGCATGGAAATAATGCCTAAACGCTATTGGAAACAATCTCGTTTCTTCGGCATAAATGCGCTGCAGAGAAAGACGTGCTTAAACGCGTTAGGTTGCACATATTCTGTATCACTCTGCTAAAGGGCCCGCATTTTTGTGCCAAGGTTATGAACGCTTTGGCCACAATTGAATGGGCCGCGGGGTGTTTTCTTTCGGGTACAAATTCTAAAGTGAGTTCAAATCAATGATGAAAAAGTATGATATAATTATTATCGGTGGCGGCAATGCAGGTTTCGGTGTTTCCACTGTTGCACATGACGCTAACAAAAAAATAGCGTTCATTGAAGAGCGGGACTTTGGCGGGACCTGCCCGAATAGAGGCTGTACTCCCAAAAAGGTATTGGTTGCGGCTGCCAACTCTCTCCACGAGATAGAAATGGCCAGAGTTCACGAAATTGAAGTCGGAAACGTAAAACTCAACTGGGCCAAACTGATTCAGCGGGAAAAAAATATGATTGGTTTCATACCGAATGCAATGGAGGGCGTTGCAAAAAGGCGCGGAGACGTTTATTTTGGCTCCGCTAAATTTGTCGGGCCCAATTCAGTAGAAGTCGATGGCGAGATACTTTTTGCGGATGACATAGTAATTGCAACAGGGTCCAAAACACGCCCTCTGTCAATACCTGGCTCAGAATTAACAATTACATCGGACGACGTTCTCTCGCAAGAATATCAACCGGAAGAAGTCATTTTTATTGGTGGTGGTGTAATTGCCATGGAATTTGGGCATATTTATGCCCGGGCGGGAACTAAAGTAACTATCTTAGAAGCAATGCCACAACTTTTACCGCGGATAGACCACGGTGCCGTTGCAGCAATTCTACAGGAGAGCGAACGCATCGGCATAACAATAAAAACTGGAGTATCTGTAACAGAAATAAAGAAAAATGAGGATAAATTAAGCGTTGTTTACAAACATGAAGGGGAGAAATTAACGTTAAGTGCAAACCAGGTAGTTAACGGCGCGGGACGCATAGCTAATGTTGACACACTTGATTTGGAGGCGGCAAATATTGCACATGATCAGATTGCAATAAAAACCGACAGCTTTTTGCGGTCAACAACCAACCCTTCAATTTGGGTATGTGGGGACTGCCTTGTAACTTCTCCGCAACTTTCGCCAATTGCCACCTATGAAGGAAAGGTAGTTGGAAACAATATTGTCTACGGCCCAACGCAAACACCTGACTATGAAATCATCCCTACATCTGTCTACACCATCCCAGCCGTTAGTAGTGTTGGTTTAACCGAAAAAGATGCGGTAGAGGATGGTTTGGATGTGAAAATCAATACTCATGACATGACTGATTGGTTTTCAAGTAAAAGTTATGCGGAAACAGTCGCTTGGGCAAAGGTGATTGTTGAAGCCAAGTCTGACAGAATTTTGGGTGCTCACTTAGTTGGACATAAAGGAGAGGAGCTTATTCATTTGTTTTCCTTTGCGATACGTCACGGGATTACGGCCACTCAAATGAAGGAGGAAATGTTTGCTTACCCGACGTTTTCTTCGGATATTAAAAACCTTTTATGATCAGAAAAGGAACGTGTCGACTGCGGTTAAGGGGTGTCCCCGACCTTACACATATCCCCCCGACAGTCGACATGTTGAATATTTAGGCCAACATACCGAAGGGCAAATAATGTGACTGCAATCCCAACTAAAATCGAAAAGATCGCTGGGACAGCATGTAGGGACAAAGATGGCAATGCGCTTAGCCAAATTACGTCATTTCCACCTGGCATAACAGCGCTGCCGATGCCCATAAAAATACCACCAGTGAAATATAAAAGCCATTTAACGTTAGGTTGCCATTCTAAATAAAACCGTCGAGAGTGAAGAGCGGAAATTGAAATCCCCGTTAAGAGTGCAAAGAATAAAATTCCTAACAATGGATCGGGGCTGGGCGCTTCAAAAACAAGATGTCTTGCCATTTCTCCCATTAACCGGGTATGCAACCAAATGCCATAGAGAAAAAACAAGAACCCATTACTGGCTCCAATAATGAAGGCGGCACTGGATAATTTGTATCTTGGCGCTATTAAATCCCTAAAAAAGGAACGATTTAGATGCGTCCGCATTAGTCGACCTAATTCCCAGCACATCCATAGAGAAATACTTCCCGCTAACCATATTTTCCAATTGCTGGTTATCTCGAATATGGTGGGCGCTGGCAGAGGTGCAGAAGCCAGCTTTTCTGCCTGCAAAAAATCAAAACATAAAACCCCTATAAAAAAACCCGCGAGTGTCAAAAGTTTACCGAGGTTACCATTGCCGAGCCGGGTTAACGTTGAAACGGCACAACCGCCGTTGAGCGCGGCGCCAGTCCCAAATATTAACCCTCCAATCATCGTACCCACGGATGCTTGCCAGCCATAAGCCTGCAATGGGTACAGGGAAAATACTTCAGTTAGAATTAATGTGATACCGAGAATCCAGACCGACGCTTTGATAAAACTAAGCAACATGAAGGCGTGTCGCGTCGTTATTATTTCTTCTACTGCGCTTACAGAGCACAAGCTTGCCCGGTGAGCTGAAAACCCAATTAATACTATGAGTAAGATTGAAATAATAAGTAAAAGCATAACGTAAAAATAAAAGAAATTTTAACCATCGTCTATTTAATTTAGCTCTCGAGTAATTAAGGAAGGTTCAGCGTCCATCACAAAGGCCGGTCTATTTTGCGTCACTTTTTGTTCGCAGCCTGGAAGAGGGCGTTGTTTAAGACTCTTCGACACCCAGTGTTGAGTATCATGTTTACTGGATGATTCAATTACTTTCTTGTTAGAATTGGATACCCCTGTAAATACAGCCAATCTGTATTTTTTGCAGGTTCATGACAACTCAAACAGGCGTCTCGATAATCAACTGAAGTTGAATTTTTTTTGTCATCAACATCGAAGTGAGCCCAGCCCCAGCCATTGCCCCAAGACGTATTGTGGGGATACCGGTTTTTTGTATCTTTTATCATAACAAACCATCCGGTTGTTATCGTTGCATGGCTTACGGTTCCTGTAGTCATTTCTTGGGATGTTGCCTCATAGAGTTCCTTGATAATAATTGTACCATCGGGAAAGGTACCTGTTTTCAAGAATGCTGACACCGATCCTGGCTGAGTATACACAATATGAAACCCCTCAGAACCCTGTGTTCCTTCTTCGGCCGCAATCGCCCAAGTTCCTAGAGCCGTCCAGTCTCTTTGGAAATTGACAGTGGGTAAATGAATTTTACCTTTTTCATCTACGGCAAGATCAAAATTTTTACGACTTTCCTTTGTTTCGGCACGAGCAGATACTGCCAATGCGACTGACAACAATAGCAAAAAAACTAATGTTATTATCGGCATGTAAGACCGATCTGATAACTTCATACCTTACTCCATATTTTGCTGGGGATAAGAGATTTATGATAGATGTAACAACAATAAGATATCGGAAGTGTGCTATAATTAAAAATATCAGTTTTCTATTGTTTTAATGTGTAATAGGCATGGGAAAGGATGGATTTATGGAGTTTCATCAAATTCGATACTTCTTAGCAACTGCTGAAACATTAAATTTCACGAATGCGGCAGCACAATGCAATGTTTCTCAGCCGGCTCTAACGCGGGCGATAAAAAAACTTGAACATGAGCTTGGTGGACCGTTGTTTCGTCGAGAGAGAAATAGGACACATTTAACGGATTTAGGGCAAATCGTGAGAGAGCATTTGCAAGAGATTGATAGTACTACCCAAAACGCGTTAATTGCCGCGAAAAAATTTCTAAATTTGGAAAAGGCACCTCTGAAAGTGGGAATAATGTGCACCATCGGACCAACGCGGGTTGTACCGTTTCTATCAAGATTTCAATTACGGCACCCTGGAATTGATTTAACAATTTATGATATTACACCGCACAACATGACAGATGCCTTACTTTCTGGCACCCTTGAATGTGCCTTACTTGGTTTACCCATGAAATTGCATGATCGATTTGATACGATTAAGCTCTATGATGAGCGGATGGTTGCAGTATTTCCAACGGATCACCGATTTCGGACTCTTAAACAAGTTCCTATTATCGAACTTACGGGCGAGCGCTATCTAGATCGTCTTAACTGCGAATTTAGGAACTCATTTTTTAAGTTATTGGAAGAAATGTGTGTAAAAGTTTCGGTGCCATACAGAAGTGAGCGAGAAGACTGGATACAGAATATGGTAATGAATGGTATGGGAATTTGTCTGATGCCGGAGTTTTCTATATCGGTGGATGCTTTACGGTATAGACCACTTACAAAACCAAAACTGACCCGAAATGTAGAAATGGTCACAGTTGCAGGTCATCGACAATCACCTGCAGTCCAGGCATTTGTGAAGGAAGCAAAACTTTATCCTTGGATTCTATAATCCTTTTTGCGAAATCTAAGTTTTAGAGCTTGATGACAGCCATTTTCTCTTGGGTCATGTCATGCATTGTGTACCCAATCCCACCTGTATTGTAACCGGATTGTCGTTGGCCAGAAAAAGGCATCCAATCAACGCGAAAAGCAGTGTGATCATTGACCATTACTGCCGATGCATTAAGTTGCTGTATTGCGTCCATTGCGACTCCAAGGTCTCCAGTAAAAACCGAACTTTGAAAAGCAAAAGGATGTGCATTTGCCTGCTCAAATGCCTCAGTCAAAGTCTCGTAACTGTATACACAAATGATCGGGCCGAAGATTTCTGCGTTTGAAACCCTGATATCATGAGGTGGATTGAATAGAACAGTGGGCGCGTACATAGTATCACTTAGTTTATCGCCGCCGCAAAGTACAGACGCTCCGCTTTTTTTAGCTTCGCAAACCCAGTCCGCGATACGACTTACTTCACGAGTACGAATTAGCGGACCGCAATCCGTCTCTGTTAAGGTCGCATCGCCAACAATGAGCTTTGATGCTTCAGCCGCTAATTCTTCTGCAATCTCCATTGATTGGGATTTTGATGCGAAAATTCTTTGCGTAGAAACACAAACCTGACCTGAATGGTAAAAGCCTCCTTTTAGAATGCTGGAAATCATAGGTTCGCGATCTGCATTTGTATCTAGGATAACTGGAGCTGCTCCGCCATGTTCCAAAGCACATCTAGTTCCAGCGGCGAGCTTTGAGCGTAACATCCATCCAACATTTGCGGATCCGATAAAAGAGAAAAAGGCAACACGTTTATCGGTAACCATTTTTTCAGCAGTTGGAATATCACAGGGAGTAAAGCGGCACCATTCTTCGGGCAAACCGGCTTCATATAATATCTTTACGAATGATCTACAGGAAAGAGGCGTATCGTCTGCAGGCTTAACCAATACAGGGCACCCCACCGCGACAGCGGGAACAACTTGATGGACTATCAGGTTGAGAGGGTGGTTAAAGGCAGATACGGCCACAACAGGACCTATCGGCTCACGCATGGTAAATGCAATGCGTCCTGAACCTGCTTTTGTTAAGTCCATCGGTATTTCTGTGCCCTTTAAATGAGATAGCTCCGTTATCCCAAGTTCGACACCATCAATAGCCCGCGCGACTTCAATTCGTGCATCGACTATTGGTTTACCGCCTTCAACGGCTATTTGGTGCGCAAGGTATTCTGTTTGCTCTGTCATGAGGTTAGCGGCATTTTTAAGGATCTCAATACGCTTATAAGAAGGTAACCTGTTCCGTCGATCACTGTGGAGGTTTGTGGCGCTGGTCAGCCACTTATCAATCGTTTCCCAATTAACAAGGGGAACTGCATCGATTGACTGCAGGTCAAATGGATTAATGACTTCAAGCATTTTTTGAGTTGGACTCATATTAAACACGCTTTTGCCGCTAGCTCGTCGATAAGTACCTTTTGGTTCTCCGAATAGTCTACGGGAACTTCCACTAGATGAACCCCTCCAGCGTCAAACGCATTATTAAAGGTTTCGACAAGACTGTCAGTGGAGACGACGCAATGTCCGTTGGCTCCGTAGCTGTTAGCATATTGAACGAAGTCAGGATTATTGAATTCCAAACCCCAATCGTCAAATCCTGCATCCGCTTGTTTCCACCTGATCATGCCATACGAATTATCGGTTAGTACCGTAACAACCAAATTCAGTTTTAAGCGAACAGCAGTTTCCAATTCTTGACTATTCATCATAAAGCCACCGTCACCACAAATTGCCATAACACGGCAATCGGGGTTGAGAAGCGCCGCTGTCATGGCAGAAGGAAGCCCTGCCCCCATGGTGGCAAGTGCGTTATCCAGTAGAACAGTGTTGGGTTCATAAGCTCTATAATTTCTGGCATACCATATTTTATAGATTCCATTATCTAAGGCGATAATGTCTTGATCCCTCATAACCTTACGTGTATCGCTTACAAATCGCTGAGGAATAATAGGAAATCTTGGATCCGTTGCACCTTCAGCCAAGTGGCTTTCAACCTCATTGCGGACTCTTTCAAAATATGATCTATCAAAAGGCACTTTGCCGCCCAATATTTCTGTGAGTTGCTCCAGTGAACGCGCGAGATCACCCACTACTTCCATTTGAGGGAAGTACACTGCATCTATTTTGGCCGACTTATAATTCATGTGAATTACTACTTTCTCGTCGTTCTCCATGAAAAAGGGAGGCTTTTCGACAACATCGTGTCCGATGTTAATAATTAGGTCGGATCGTTCGATGGCGCAGTGTAAATAATCGCCATCAGACAATGCCGCCGTTCCCAAAAATAGATCTGACCTTTCGTCGACTACTCCTTTCCCCATTTGTGTGTTAAAGAATGGAATTCCCGTAGTGTTAACAAAATTACTGATTGCACGTCGAACCTCTTTCCGGTTTCCTCCAGCCCCAACAAGTACCAAGGGCATTCTCGCTGACAAAATCTTTTTAGCCACTTGGTTGAGTATAAATTTATCGGCAATTGCATAGTGACGGATATTTTTTTTTATAATTTGAGCATCACATTGTTCCATCGCTATATCCTCTGGCAACTCCAATAACACGGCGCCAGGGCGTTCTTCTTCCGCTAAACGAAAAGCTTCTCGGACCAGAGATGGGATGGTGTTGCCATGAACTATTTGTTTTGACATTTTGCATATCGGATCAAATAAGTTCACAATATCAACAATTTGGAATTGTCCTTGTTTAGATTTTTTAATGGGCTTTTGGCCGGTAATCATAATCAGTGGCATTCCGCCTAAATGTGCATATGCGGCCGGGGTGGCAAAATTTGTGGCACCCGGACCAAGAGTAGCCATACACACACCGGCTTTTCCAGTAAGTCGACCGTATGTTGCCGCCATGAAACCAGCGCCCTGCTCATGGCGGTTTAAGATAAGTTTTATTTTTGACGTCCTCAAAGATTCAACCATGTCAAGATTTTCTTCACCCGGGACGGCAAAAATATATTCGACACCCTCTGCCTCCAAGGCCCGTACAAATAAATCTGATGCTTTTAATGTGTTTGTATTAACCTCGTCACTCGCCGGTATGTGTGTCATAATAAATTTCTTTCTGTATACGGCTACATCCACAAATTATAATGTTTCCTTAGCACTCTTAAACTATTGTGTTTTAGCCTACTTTGGTCTCCAAAATTTTAGAAACCTCCAAGTACTCAGGTAAGATCTCGGGGAGAGGATAAAGCTCATTGATAGAGATTGTTCGCCCGTCATTTTGGACCATGCGAACATGCTTCCTATTCATTTTTCGCGCTCTGCTAACACCACAAGAATGCGAGATGGTCTGCACCTCATGAACCATATTCAAGCAGTAGTTTGCCACTCTTGCAGCTTTGTCTTCAGTATTTAGACCCTTTTGCAGTCTTTTATTATGTGTTGTGATTCCAGTGGGACAGGTATTTTTGTTGCACTTTAGTGCTTGAATGCACCCTAATGAGAACATAAAGCCCCGCGCCGACGTTACAAAGTCAGCGCCTGTTGCTAACGCCCAAGCAACTTCAGACGGAGTTATTAATTTGCCCGATGCAATTATTCTAACCCGTTTTTTTAATCCGTGTTTGTAGAGAATATCAGAGACTAAAGGAAGTGACTCTTTGATTGCCAATCCAACATTATCCATGAGAGGCATTGGAGCCGCTCCCGAGCCACCATCACCACTATCAAGTGTTATGAAGTCGGGTGCATGTTCAATACCTCTTTTATGAATTTCCTTACATAAATCTTCTATCCAGTCATAAGCGCCAATTACAGCTTTAAACCCTGTCGGCTTGCCGGTTATGTCCCGAACTCTGGTGATTAAATCTAACATCTCCCTGATATTATTGATTTCTGGATGTCTGTTTGGGGAGATCGATGATCGACCTTTCGGAATTCCGCGAATTTTAGCGATCTCTTCCGTAACTTTAATCGCAGGTAGTATTCCACCCTTGCCCGGTTTTGCGCCTTGGCTCATTTTTAATTCGAACATACATACTTGGCTATGAGAAGCAACGTCTCGTAATCTTTGATCACAAAGATTACCCGCTACGTCACGAACCCCATATTTTGCGGTGCCGATTTGAATAACAAGATCGCATCCGCCTTCAAGATGATAGGGCGAAAGTCCGCCTTCACCTGTGTTCATCCAACAATTTGCAATTTTTGCCCCTTTAGCAAGTGCAGTCACAGCCGGAGCGGATAACGCCCCGTAACTCATTCCAGAAATATTGAAAAAAGAGGGGGCATTATAAGGTTTTCGACAAAATGGGCCAATTTCAACAGACATTGTTTCAACTGCGTCCTCATCTAATGTCGGGAAGGCACAATTGGCGAAGATAACCGTTCCTGTAGGCATCAAATTTTTTGTAGATCCAAACGCTACAGTATTATCTTTATTCTTTGTTGCTTTTTCAACCCAATTACGTTCGGCTCGATTAAATGGCAATTCTTCGCGGTCCATTGCAAAGAAATACTGTCTGAAGAACTCGCCAAGAGTTGAAAATAAGTATCGAAATCGACCCAAGACTGGATAATTTTTCCGAACAGCGTCTTTCGTTTGATATATGTCGATGATGAACAGAATACCAACTCCAAGAGCCAATAACCCAATAAAGGCGATAAATAAATTTGATGCTATCTGTACAGTGGATTCAATGAAGCCAAGTTGGAGTAACGGCATAGTCAATCTTTCTGTCTACATGAAAATTCTATTAAGTAAAATTTCCATTGTCCCATAAGTTCTTTTGACGGTTTTTAGTTTTCATTATTTTGAATTATGAGAAGAAGATTCTCAGGATTTGTTCATACACGCACTGCTTTACGATTATTTCCATTATTCTCCATATTTCATCACAGTTATTACGACCTATACCAATGTCATCTAGAAAACAGCGTTTGAGTTGAAATCTCTATTTTGTGTAATTTCGATGCGTTAAATGCATTTAATGTTCAGTGGTCAACAGGTCAGAGGTTTGTTTTTAGACCTTCAACATTTTGTTATCGCTGTCAAATTCATGGTTATTAATGCATCTGATTTGGGTAAGTCTACGCCACCTATAGTAGTTCTGGCTGGACGATAAATCCCCAACCTCTCGCCATACACTAAATCCATTTGTTTAAAGCTTTTTATGTCAGCGAGAAAAATATTGATGTGCATAACATGCGAAAAACCGGACTCTGCTTGCAATAACATTATTTCAAATGCATCAAGAATTTGTTTTGTCTGTGATCCCACATCTAATCCGACGAGTTCACCAGTCTCCGGATTTACCCCTGCAGTACCTCCAATGGTGATAAACGGTCCGACCTTGGAAACATGGCTATAATGTCCAATTGGTTTCATAATATTTTCCGGAATAGTGTTTTCAACCTTCATCGTCCATATTTCCTTTAGCTCAGAGACAATGCGCCAGAGAGTAGGAAATGAAGGGAGCCGAGGCCAATATCAAATTGTAATTGTTACAATAGCCTACAGTTATGATACGCCGATTGCCGGTACTTTGGCACTAGAGATCATTTTCATGAAAGGCCGATGCACTGAGCGCGGGGTATAGGTGCGTCGACCGACGCTTTAGTAGGTTTAGTTTAAGCGGGTGACGACAAGAGGGGGAGTAAATTACAAGCGGTATGATGACGGACAATGTCGAACTGGGAAGTATGGCGGACGTTCCATCAATTGTTATCAATAATACACTTGATCGTCAGTTTGAAGTGGCTACGCCAGACACAGCGTGGGTCACAGACATCACTTACATCAAAACTATGAGGGGTTTTCTTATCTGGCAGTCGTCATCGATCTTTTCTCTCGTCGTT
The DNA here is from genome assembly GCF_026409565.1 of Sneathiella aquimaris. Classification (NCBI taxonomy): domain Bacteria; kingdom Pseudomonadati; phylum Pseudomonadota; class Alphaproteobacteria; order Sneathiellales; family Sneathiellaceae; genus Sneathiella; species Sneathiella aquimaris. The sequence continues at coordinate 270,295 of NZ_CP112881.1, read as the reverse complement.
TCGTCGGCTGGGCAATGCAAAATCGCCAGACAACGGATCTGGTTCTGCAAGCATTGCTGATGGCTGTTTGGCGAAGGAAACCAGCAAACAAAGTCTTGGTCCCTTCAGATCAAGGCTCACAATTCACCAACATGGATTGGGCATCGTTTCTCAAACAGCACAACCTTGAGCACTCTATGCGCCGACGTGGAAACGACCATGACAATGCTGTGGCCGAAAACTTCTTCAGCCTACTTAAACGTGAACGCATCTGCAGGAAAACATACAAGACACAAGATCAAGCAAGATCAGACGTGTTCGATTTCATCGAGATGTTTTAAAATCCGAAACGTAAACACGCAAAAAATGGAATGCTGTCACCCGCAGACTCCGAGAAACAGCGAAAACTGAACCCGCAGGCTGTTTAGAAAACACGGGGCTATTCAAAGAACTATTTTAGTAGTTTCGCAAAATATATTGCGCTTCCTTAAACCATATCTAGGAGGTTTTTCGTTGTGATAGTTATGAAACATATAGCCGACAGGTATTGGTTATCATTGTGAAAAATAGATACCTTAATAAGTTCTAAAAAATCAGTTTCTTGGAAACGTACATTTATCAAGAACGTCATTAAAGAGGCTTTTTTGAAAACCCTTAAAAACGGTAGGAGAGAATAGCTGTCAACAAATGTAAGAGCATCTCAGGAAATCAAGCATACTTTTTATTTACCTTTTTTACGCTGCTCAGGTATTGGAGTTGGGAAATGACGCAAATACTGACTTTAAAATTCTTCATCTACAATCTGATCTTCATAGCAGGTACAGTCTACTTTTCGGGTCTCTTCTTTTACTCAACTGGAAATGCTTCTGAAAAACACAAACAGAATATTTTATTCTTAGTTTCTTATAATGAAAATATACCATGGGTGGTCAAAAACATTGACGGTGTTAAATCAAGGCTAGATGCATGGAATATTCACTATAAAATGCATGTGGAGTATATGGACACCAAAAATGTCGAATATAACGCCACTTACAAAAACCTACTTTACAACATGTACAAACACAAATTTTTGCCCACTCAGTTTGATCTAATTATTTCACTTGATGACAATGCATTAAATTTTCTGATCGACAATCGGGAAAGTTTGTTTGGAACGACACCTGTAGTGTTTGGTGGTGTAAACAACACTAACATTCCTAATATTATCGATAAGGAATATTTTACTGGTATATTGGAACTGACAGAAGATAAAGCAATGGTTGATTTTATAATCAAAACCCATTCGCAGACCAAAACAATTCATGTGGTTGCAGATACTACAGTCAGCGGGAATGGATCGTGGCAGCAGATTGAAAAACTGTCTTTGAGATATCCGTCCATTCAATTTATAAGAGTAGATGATCGGTATACATTATCTGAAATTGAAAACATCGTTAGTAATCTGTCAAAATCTGATGCCATTTTATTTTATACTTTTTTTAGAGACAAAAACGGATTTGTATCCAACAAAGACTCGGTTCGTAGAATTGCCGCCAAAAGCAGTCGCCCCGTTTATACGGTTATCGGGCACAACATAGAATACGGCAGTGTAGGCGGCAAAGTACTGGATGGAATATATCACGGGATGGAAATTGGGGATATTGCACAGAGGTATTTTAAGGGTCAAAGCATTTCTAATATAGCGACCATAAATAATCCCAAAGGGCAATTTATTTTCGACTATTTACAAGTGAAGCGTTTTAATATTGCTTTATCAAAGTTACCCAAAGACAGCGTTATTTTAAACCGACCCCCTTCCTACTATGCTAGGTATAAAATCGTCTTATTTTCCACCATCTCCATATTACTTGGATTGATCTCAATTATAGTTATTCTACAATTAGGCATAATTAGAGAGAAAAAAATTAAAAAATCACTTTTTAAATTATCTCAAACCGTTGATCAAGGTACTTTAGCTGTCATTTTGACAGATATAGATGGCACTATTGAATATACAAATAGAAAATTTACTGAGATAACCGGATATCTTGAAAAGGAAGTTCTAGGTCAAAATTTACGCACGGTATTACCAAAAGATTTGTCATCATATGAATATAGTGAGCTCTGGCGTACAATTGTCAGAGGTGATGAATGGACAGGTGAATTCGACAACTTTAAAAAAAATGGGGACACTTATTTTGAAGCTATACTCGTTTCAGGAATTAAGGCCATTGATGGATCAATTGCCAATTTTCGTGTTATAAAAAATGACATAACTGAGCGCCGTCAGTTAGAAGAACAAGTTCATCGCTCTCAAAAAATGGAAGCAATCGGCCAATTGACCGGAGGCATCGCTCATGATTTTAACAATATACTAGGGATAGTCATGGGTAACCTGGAGCTTCTCAAAGAACTGGTTCCAGATAATGAAACAGCCCAAAACCGCATTTCAAAAGCGGTCAATGGCACGCAACGTGGTGCAATCATTACAAGGAAGTTACTTGATTTTTCCCGCAAAAGTGAAAGAAATGAAGGATCTGTACTACTGAATGAGATGATTGAAGCGCAAAAAGAACTGATTTGTAAATCATTAACTGTGTCAATCAACCTAGAAACTGACCTAGCCGAGGACCTATGGTTGGTTAATGTAGATCCTGGCGATTTTGAAGATGTCATTCTCAATCTTGCCCTTAATGCCCGTGATGCAATGTCAGGAAGTGGGTCCATCTTTATCGAAACAACGAATAAAGTGTTGGATGAAAAAAACCTTCGCTTAAATCCAAAAGCCGATGTTGGTGATTTTGTGATGTGCTCCATTAGTGATACTGGAAAGGGTATGACTGAAGAAGTTAAGAAAAAAATGTTTGATCCATTTTTCACAACAAAAGGCCTTGGTGAAGGCACAGGACTTGGTCTCAACATGGTTTACGGATTTGTTGAAAGATCTAATGGTCACCTAAAGGTCTATTCAGAAGTAAACAAGGGGACAACGATCCAAATTTATTTGCCGCGATCACAAAATGGTGCAAAGAGAAGAGATTTACAAAAAAATACATCTACAGATCTGCCGCGAGGAAGTGAAACAATCCTAATTGTCGATGATGAAGAAGCCCTGGTTGAAATTGCTACCGAATATTTAAATATGCTTGGATACAAAACTATCTCAACAACGAATAGTGCAGAAGCAGAAAAGATAATAAAGAACAATAAAAGTATCGATCTTCTTTTTAGTGATATTGTTATGCCAGGAGATAAAGATGGGTATCAATTAGCAAATACTATTAATAAAATAAACCCAACAACAAGAATATTGCTGACAAGTGGTTTTTCAAAAAAGAAGGAAGAATTTCTAAATTCACAGAAAACGTATCAAGCCGCATTGACAAACACTATTTTAAACAAGCCTTACAATCATTCAGAATTAGCAGTGGCCATTAGAAATGCATTAGACAATACTGTTTGAGCACCCAATCGCCCTAGTGACCCTCGCCCCAAGCATACTCCACTATGAAGTTAGAAAATGATGCCTGACCCGCGCAAGCGGCCTTGTCCCCCTTTTTCTAGATTAAGCCAAAACAGGACTTCGCGAATTCATCTGGTGTCACTCAGTGAAAAATAGAATGCATTCTTTCAGAATCATAAATGTGTCTCCAATTTTCTGTGATCATTTGCACCTCAACCCGGGTCGAAAACTGGCTCTCCTTCAAGCACTCATCACGCATCCGGCCATTAAAGGGGTCACAAAAGTCATTCCGATTGGGCTTGTCGGAATGCATGAATATTAATCCAACCGCAGCGCTATGCTCTGTCAAACATTACCAACGAGGCGTTTTCTTTACCATTAAACAATAAACTCTGGTCTCCCTGTAGATCGGCAAGCCTCGTCAGTATGCTGGCAACGCGCAAACCATTGATGGAAACATCAACGATAATAGAAAGGTACTGTCATGTATAATTGTCGGCCACATTGAACAGCTGTATCCACCGCCCCCAGGAAAACTGATCGCGCATAAAATCCAGGTTTCATATCTGCCTTGGTCGTGATGGTGGGATCAAGCATAGTGTATTTGCGGCAACGCTCTTTCACCGCAAATCCGCCTCACGTTCCTTCAAAATCCCAATTATTTGTTCGTCTGTAAATCTGTGTTTCATTAGTGCCTCCGTTGTTTCTTACAAGAACACTAACTTCAATTTGAATCAAGTTATGGGGAGAGGGTCACCATAGCAAGCATTATACATTAATGCCTGTGTTGTCGAAATTTTACCATTATCAAGTGTTAATTATATAGCTGCCGAACTAGGTAAGTTTAATTGTTCCATTCATATGAGGATGAAAAACGCAGTAGTAACTTGTCTCCATTCCTTCGGTGACAAGAATAGATTTGGTTTCTCCCATAGCGATTTCTCCAGTGGTCCACCCCCCTTCCACCGCGGTTGCAGTATGTGGGGCAATGTCCTCATTGGTCCAGTTTATGGTATCACCGGTCTTGACGGAAATGCTCTCAGGCATGAACACTAAGGACTTAATGATGACGTTGTGTACTTCTGATGCATCTGCAACACAACGGGTGGTAAAAACTGTTAAGGCGGCTGCAGACGCAGCCACCCCGACAAAAACATCTCTCCGGATAATTTTCGATACCATTACTGAAGAGTCTTTACCATCATTTCGGCGTGACCTTCATGTGCTTTGAAGATTTTCAGACCTTCTTCGAAAAGCGCCTTCACTTCGGCATTTTCGATATTCGGTATGAACACTTCACCCACGAGACTGTTTACAGCCTTATGGTAGGCGAGCTCATTTGCCGCATAGGCTTTGTCAAAGTCTACACCATTGAGTAAGCTGAATTTTGCTATAATAGCTTCACCGTCCTTATTTAGCTTTTGGCTCAGAAAATTGTCTTTTGCTTGAGCACCAAGTTTATTCAACAGAGCCAAAGCTTGCCTGTTTACTGCTTCATGATCACGGATCATCGTTTTTGCGAATTTATGCACTTCCGGGTTCATTGATTTTGCAAGCGCTAAATGAGCGTAACGAATATCTAGATTGTCCGCTGTATAAGCAACATGGGCAATTTCTACATCGCTCAAATTGGCGGCTTCATCGGCGTTGCTTGGTGTTGCAAAAAACAGACTTACACCGACTAGCGCAGTGAGTAGCTTTTTCATTATTTTCTCCAGTTTTTAATCTTTGCAACCCTGTGATACTGCCTGTTGTAACCGGCAACCATCTCAGATCATTCGGAATATTGCGCAGATCGTTCAAGACTCTGTACAAAAGCCGACAATGGCATATTCTGGATAAATGCTTGATCTTCTCAGTAACATACTCACAAACCTCTCTATGCGTGGAACGCTTTATTTCCGTACATCTCTGACCTCTCCTTGGGGAATTGAAGTGCCACAATTCGAGAATGTCGCAAGGTTTCATTTTGTCCACCGCGGGAATTGCCTCGTCGAAGTTGCCGGTAGTGAAAATATACTAGAGTTGGAGCTGGGTGATCTGCTCATCATTCCGCATGGCGTGGCACACAAACTCTATTGCAGTGCCGAAACAAGGAAAAATGTTCTGCCTCTTGAGACCGTAATCGAACTATCTGGGTACACAGGGACAGGAGTGTTGGTTTATGGAGGGGATGAAGACGACGGAGACACTCAACTCATCTGTGGTCATTTTTCGTTTGAGCCTCACGCAAAGCATGTCCTGATCGAGCGGTTGCCTCCTTATATCCATATTAAGGATTATGGAGAAACCGCCGGCAAATGGATGGAAGCAACCTTTCGTGTTATCCGTGACGAAACCGGTGGACAACGAATGGGTGGTGATCTGATCGCGTTGAAAATGTCGGAAGCAATTTTCGCACAGGCCATTCGAAGCTTTTTAGAAAGTAATGAAGCATCAGAATGGGGGCTTGATGCATTCTCGGACCACAATCTATCGTGGGCGCTAAATGCCTTTCACAAATCTCCCAACCAGAACTGGACCGTGGAAACTTTGGCCAAAGTGGCCGGCATGTCGCGAACCAGTTTTGCTGTATTATTTCAAAAAAAAATGGCTATGACTCCGATGGGTTATGTAACTGCATGGCGCATCGAAATTGCTAAAAAGCTGCTTTTGGTTCCAAATAAATCGCTAACCGATGTAGCTGAAAGCGTTAGCTATGCATCCGATTCAGCGTTTGCTCGTGTTTTCAAAAAGGAGACAGGTATGACTCCGGGAGAATTCAAGAAATCAACCATTTCTGTGCATTCGGAATCATGAATGATTTGCGTATCGTTTGAATTGTTGCCATCCTGTAAACGTCCTTCATCCCGTTTTTTGGAAGCGATGGCACGTCAAGCTAAGAGGGATATTGGTTCATTTGATTAGCTGCATTTTGCGGCACATTGTTTGTGAAGCAAACGGCACTTTTCGAGTGCATTATGTTTGTACCTTTTTTGATTAGTTTAGAATGGCTTGTATACGTTCGAAGCAAACAGATGAAGGAAACCAAAGAAGCTTTAAACTGGTTTTTCAAATTGCATCGCTAGCCTTCTCGTGTCTCTCATATTGAAAAAGACACATTGGACAGTATCTTTTTGGCTGGCAAGTCTAAAGCGTGAAGAATTGACGTCCGTAGGTTGGTTTTGAGCGAATAAAAGTGAGTGCTCCGTCATCTGCAGTCCCCAAAAGTGGGTTATTTAAATTCAGAAAAACCGGCATCAATTGCCTGTCATGGATCAGGCCATCACTGATTGTCATCCTGCCTGGACGTTGCGTTCCTGTCTTCCTTAGCTGCCAGTTGTTCTCACTGTGTTGGCGCGAGAGAATTGGGTATCATCTCTTGGCAGAGGCCATTGTCTTGCGCTGGCGTGATATGATGAACCATTGAGATTCCACGGACTGACTAGTTTTATCAAAAACCATGCAAGGTCTCTCTTTTCAATTGGACTTAGGCACTCAAGTGAAAAGTTAAACACTAGCACGCCATCAATGGCGCCAATTGAGTCTTTTTGACAAGGAACCGCGACAGACCCGGGTCAGGCAAACACGCCCGAATCAACGGCCCCCAGATATAAATGGAGTTCCTCAACCTTTCCAGCCTGGGCCAGCTGCATGGCCGTCCAGCCGGCAAAACCAGCGCGGGGTACAGACCGGTACCAGGCATAAGCCATGAGGGGCGAGCCAAAGCGTGGCGTCAGGATCAAAAGTGCGTCTACAAGCTCGCGAAGGCGTCTTTGGGTATCTGGCGTGTGACGAGAGGAATGGCGTTTCAATACACTCTCATCAAGCCCAATCGTCCAGGCAATCTCTTTTGCGTCGGTCCGCAAGAGTTTTGCCAGTTTGCCGGGGACGACCAGCTCTCCCTCTGTGACATCTTCAAGTTGCATTTAATTCTATCCTGTCAGATATGGAATCTCATATAGCGCACTTCTCCCAAAAGAGCAGGCAAAATCTAAATTAACAAGCCTGCAAGCCAATTGAAACAGCTGCGATCCGCATCTCTCCCCCTTGACTTCTCTTGACGCAGCACTAGGTCAAGGCTCAAAGGAAGAGTGCGATGCCCAAACACCGCATCATTAAGGGGGAGCCAAACGCACCTGAAACCCAACGGCGCGACCTGTCCCTTGCGGCCCTTCCTGCCTCCCTCCAACCGGCTCTTAGCCGCGCCCGATGTTATTTGCAAGCCGCCCATGCCGAGACAACCCAGCGGGCCTACCATCAGGATTGGACCGCCTACTGTCAGTGGTGCGCGGCGCAACATCTGGCGCCCTGCGGCGACGGACCCGGAGAGCCGCTGGTCGCCTTATATCTGGCCGACCGGGCGATGAATTTGGCCCCGGCCTCCCTCACCCGCAAAGTCTTCGGTATTGCCGATGGGTTTTACGCCCGGGATCTGGCGTTCGATCCGCATCATCCCCTGCTGCGTCACGTGATGGAGGGCATTTACCGGATTGAGGGACGTCCGGCTGATGCCAAAATCCCGCTGACCTATGCGGAGCTACAGGAAATCGTTCAGGGATTGGGCGTGGGGGTGCGGGACCTGCGCGATGCAGCGCTGTTGCTGGTTGGATTTTTTGGCGCTTTTCGGCGCAGTGAATTAAGCGCGCTGCACTGCGCGGACTGTGTCTGGACAGAAGAGGCCCTCAAAATCCTGATCCGCCGCGCCAAAAATGATGCCAAGCGCCTGGGCCAACGCAAAGTCATTCCGCGCGAGCGCGATCCACAGCTCTGCCCGGCCGCGGCCCTAGAGCGTTGGTTGAAGGCGGCGGGCCTCAAAGAGGGGCCGGTGTTTCGCGGCGTTGACCGACTGGGGCGCATCGGAACAACGGCGCTCACCCCGCGGTCGATCTCCCGCGCCACAAAATCACGTTATCAACAGCTGCTCACCCGCCAGGGCATATCCGAGAAGGAGGTTCAAGCGAAAAGCCATGGCATAAGCGCCCATAGTTTGCGCAGCGGCTATATCACCCGGGCCGGTCTGCAAGGCGACAGCCTGTGGCAGATCCGGGCTCGATCCGGCCATAAAACATTGGAAGGAGTGTCCCGCTACATCCGAATTCCGGACTAAAAGAAAGCCCCCGTCCCGGCACTGTTTAAAATGTGGTGGTTTTGCCAAGAGTCCGATAATTTTATTTATCGGACTCTTGGCCCCAAAACCGGCAGATTTCCAGCCCCTTCCGAAGATGCGGTTTTTACGCTTCGGGAGGGCAAAACCACCTGATTTTTCATCTGCGGGGCTCCCGGGATTGAGGCCCTATTCCTTTCATCTCCACATAAAAAACCCGCCCCCAGCGGGGCGGGTTATTCGGTGTTTTCCAAAGGTTTAGTGGAATTTCTCTGGCCACAAAAGAGTTGCAATAGATAAGGTCCTCAATCGATCGCCGGCTTCCAGGAGTCCCATCGGTCGGATGGGTGCCAAAGGCAATTCGCCGTCCCGGGCCTTTACCGGGCGCACCCAAATCGCTGTATTCTGAGCAGGGACATGGTTCCAAAGCGGCTGCCGCTTCTTTGGAGGTTGACTGGAAATCCGGTCAAGAGCCTGTCGAGCCTCATACCCATGCCCGGCTCTCACCCGCTCGATCAAGTCCTCCAAAGTCCGGACACCGCCTACAGCAACAATTTCCTTGATCCGTCGGTTATAGGCTTCCGCGGGCGCATTGGTCAGGTTACAGTGAAAATAGGCACAAATCTCAGTGAGATACTTTTTTACAGTCTGGCCAACGGATCGAAACGCGGTCCCCACCGGTCCTTTTGCTGGCAGAAAATCCAACCACCGCAGCAAGGCCCGGCGCGCGTCCTGCGGTGAGATATCCATTTCAAACAGCTCAAAAAAGACCCGTCTGAGCTCATAGGCCTGATGCAGCTCTGGCAACCTGACAAGCCATTCCACCATCACCCGTTTTTCTACATCACTAAGGTTTTTAGGCGGTCGCTTCATATAGTTTCTGGCTCTTTGAAAACTCTGCCGCTCTTTGCGAAGTTTAAGACGTTGGTCAATTGCAACTTTTTCAAAAGCAGCTGTCACCAATTTAAGGACATGAAACTTGTCGGCAACCACAATAGCATTGGGACACGCCTCATAGGCCGCGCTAATTAATGTTTGCGATAAATCCAGCGTAACATATTGTACAGCATCACAATTGAGAGTCTGACGGAACAGCTTTACAGCATCTGCCCGTGTTGTCCCCGCCACCATAGCCAAAAACCCTGTATCATGGATACCTTGCTCAAATGCGGCTTCCGTAAACCCAGCCCCAGACAATACCAAATGCCCCTTTAGGGTTTTTCGTCCCTTTTCGTCCTGATAGGTTCGCGTGACAGAGAGATCATCGATCCGGATAATCCTTGGGTTTAACTTCTTTACGATCCCGGGTGGCTGTCTTACTTTCACAGCTTTCTCAATGGTTTTTAAACGGTACCCCGATAAACCTGTCATCTCACCTATGACAGACAATCGAGACAAATTTCGATACTTACCAACAAACTCAGCCAGTGTATTGGTGCAACCAAGTTCGCTGGAAATCCCAGGAACATTTGCTTTCGCATATGTATAGGAAGACTCAGTGAACATAGCGAGTACCTCCATGCTGGCATCTGCATCGAAACTCGCGCCATTTAATATGAAGCTCAGACGGAAAGGCTCCAAAAGGCATATCATTGATAATGCGTTTGCGAGACCGATGGGTCTGCATAGGGCGTTTACAATTGGGACAATCGGGCCGGTGCGTGGTCTCAGCGCTTTGGATCCAAACATTTCGGCAATGGTCGAACTCACGACCAGGCGCGTATCTCAATCCAGAAATTGAGTGTTGGTTTTCAATAACATTAAAATTCATACTATTTTAGGCTTCTTTAGGTTTTGATTTTTCACGATTGAAAAACCTTCTGTAAGTTTATTTGTGCAAATTGAAAAAAAATCCTCCTGAAATTCGAAAAAAATTTTAAAAATAATTTGTATGAAGGCAGAATATGAAAATATTAATCGTGCAATAATTTTTATAAACCATTGATTTAATTAATTATTTTTATACGCAAAAGAATACTAGTTTGAGTTTAAGGAAAAATTTTTATCAAACACCCTTAGAGGAGATCAGTTTGCTAAAAAAGTTGCTATCCAATGAAGTTACAATAATGCGATCAGTCTTTTGATAAAGACGACGCTCTATAATTAATGGAGACTTTGATTCATTTGGTTGTCGGCACTTTCGGCCCAAAGCCGACCTTGAATAAGATATCTGAATTTTGCTCTGCGGCCATTCGAACCCGCCGTTCGCTTTATGAGCAAAACATCTATTTCCCAATAGGACCTATCCGCGCGTGAATCGGTCGAACGTATCTTCTTCGACTTCTTCTTGGTGAACAGGTGCTGATCGCTCCAGATGGAGTAAAGTCATTTCCTGATCATAGCGTTCTGATCGTATGCACATTTCTAACACCGGCTCAGGAAACCAGACGTCTGCTGGTTGTTGGATACCGTTTGCGGTTTCGTCGCAGTAGTTGTGCGTTACAGCGGTTGCGGCCGCTGGCAGTTCAAACATCGTGTTTCGTGTGCGAATAAAGCGTCCTGATTTTAGGGCCGGTGTGCTGGTCTTCGCCCAATGGGCAAAGCCTTCATTGCTGATTACCAGCAATGCTCGTGTTTCAGTGTATTCAATCCATCGCAAAGTCGCGGCTGTCAGCGACACACCATACCTTTCGGCGATATTGCCGAGATCGTCAAAATTCGGAACAGCTTTGGCAGGGATCTGCTTTCTGAAATCATTGAGCGGCATGAGTAGATTGGCGGCAAATTCGTCAGCTTCCTGCTCGATACCAGCGCCATTGCGGCGCAGAATGCTGTCTTCGTTGCAATAAACGCCGCCACCATACTTCTCTTCGCGATCAATGAGATCGCGATGCAGGATGTAGTGGCCAAATTCATGTGCGATCGTATAGGCTCGTCGACCTGGTGTCTGGTCGTGATGATAGAGGATACCCCATTGTCGCGGCCGGTTGTCGCCATAGACCAATGCGCCCATGCACCCTGGAATATTTTTCTCAGTGACTTCATGGATGGGGGTTTCGGGTGCGGTTTGTGCAGAGTACTGCAGCGCGAGTTCTTCAATCTGGATGGGAGATTTATCGAAACGGTCTTCACCCAGCACGGTGTCCAGCATCCTAGTGATGCGGAAAGCCTCCTTAAGAGCTGGTGAAGCCGAGATGGCACCCATTCATTTCAGCCCGGTCTTGTTGCTTAAGATCTTCGCCATGTCGCGGAGCTGTCTGCGTGTTTCATCCGGCATATCGGAATATTCGCGAAAGAAAGCCATGTCCTCTGCGTCAGCCTTGGTCTGCTCGTCGGTACCAAGCAAGTAGTCGACGGTGACACCAAGAGCCCTTGCGATCGCAGACAGTTTTTCAGCTGAAGGGCGTGGTGGGTTTTTATTTTCCAGCTCCCAAATGTAGCTTTTGGAGCTCTTAGTTGCTTCAGCCAATTGGTCCAGGGTCATTTTTTTCCCGGTCCGTAATTCCTTGATTCTTGTACCAAATTTGGGCTGTGCGGGCATTAGAAATTCCAAAATCTGTTGTTGTTCGGAGTAGCTAAACAATAACACCCTTGACTCTGGCTTTCAAGCTCTCATATGATGTTCGGAGTAGCGAGTGTTTTTTTTCACCATCGTGAATTAAACGAAGGGAGGACCACCATGCAACGCAACGCAAGCAAGACAAGATATCTCGAAAGGGAGGTAAATAATGAACATCTCAAATACGCAGGGCATAGACCCGTTTGACGATCCGCTAGACCGGATTCTTGCTGAAATCGCATTCAGCCTGCAGCTGCCGCCGACGCAATATCAGAAAGCCGTGGAACGCTATGAGGCTGTCCGTAATTATCTCGAAGAAACATCCGAGTTGTTCAAGGATCAGGTCGAGCACTTCTACCCTCAGGGCTCGATGTCAATCGACGCGACGATATCGACCAAAGGCACCGATGACGAGTACGACCTCGACATTGTGGCGCAGCTTGGCGGCAGCTTCCGCCACATGTCGCCTCTCAAAATTCTCAAGGAACTGGAAGCAGCCCTCAAGGGCTATCGTGGGCTGAAAGTCGTACGCCAGAGTCGGTGCGTCACGCTCTATTACAGCGACGGGATGCATCTGGATATCTCCCCGTCGATCCGCGAATTGCTGACTCCGGACCGGCAGAGCCACATCTGCCACGCCAAGGGGCCGGCAGAATCGACCAAGGACCATATGGTGCCGATGAATACCAAGGCGTTCGGTCTTTGGTATCGCGCACGCACACCGTTGGAACAGCGTGTTGTCGACAGTTTTGCCAAGCGTTGGGAAGACTACGATCCATTGTCGATCCGCGCAGATGCCGAAGTTGACGATGTCCCCGAGCCGATTTCCTTTGTGGTCAAGAACACCGCGACATTGGCGCTTCAGCTTCACAAACGATATCGCAACATCAAATACTCGGACATCGACGGACGGATGCCACCGTCGGTCCTTTTGTCCTACTATGCGGGCACCACGGCACGGCCAAACACATCACTGTCCGACATGGTCATACGAATGGCCAAGTTTATCATCTCAGAGATCGAGATTGCATCGCTCTATAATCGCACCATCGATGTCTGCAATCCGTGCCATGATCAGGACATTTTCACGGATCGCTGGCCGGAAACCGTCGTTCAGCAAAGTATCTATGCCCGGCAGCTGGAAGACCTAGTCAAAGGCCTTGAAAATATAAAGGCCGGACGGGTCGCACCAACCGACATGATGGTCTGGCTGCGTGAACAATTTGGTGAGCGCGTCGTCACCAAAGCGGCGGACAGAATGGCTGACCAGGTCGGCAGTTCCGTGAAGGATAGCACCCAGCACTATGCACCGAGAGGCAAGTTAATCGTGCCAACACCCGCCATTGTTGCCGCACCTGCTACTGCAGCTGCAACCGGGGCTGTGGCATCAGGACGCGCACACACATTTTTTGGAAAGAAAATTTGATGCGCGGACCGATCCTGACAAACAATGCGCAGATTGCATCCATGACGCGTATGTGGCCGGGACTGAAACGCCGTGGACAACGGCGAGGTAGGATCAAGTGGGTCGGCACAGTGCGGCCGCAGTTTCAAACCTATAGAATTGAGATCTCGCATTTGGTCCCGAAACCGCCTCAGGTGCGGGTCCTGTCTCCCGAACTGACAAGACTGCCGGACAACGAAGAAGGTCAACTTCCGCATGTCTACCCACCAGCGGATGATCCGACGCTTTGTCTGTACGACCCTGCAAATGACGAGTGGGATCACTCAATGCTGATCAGCGAGACAATTGTGCCTTGGGCGCTCGATTGGCTAGCCTGTTACGAGCTCTGGCTGATGACAGGCAGATGGACCGGTGGCGGCCGCCATCAGGAGGTGGGGCACAACGAGGAATTGGAGGTCGAATAGGTATGAATGAGATGGTGAGAAGAAGATCGGATGGCACAATCCAGCAGCGGCGTGTCTTGCAAAGCTGGCCGACGGGAAAACCATTTAGGATTCTATCCATCGACGGCGGCGGCATTCGCGGCGTGTTTCCGGCGGCCTATCTGGCTGAATTGGAAAGACGGTTTTTGGGCGGTGCATCGGTCGGTGATCATTTTGATATGATTGCAGGCACTTCGACCGGCGGCATCATCACGCTGGCATTGGCGAAGGGCATGACGGCAGAGCAGGCGCTGTCGATCTATACGAAGCGTGGCGAGAAGATTTTCCCTTCAAAACGGGGACTTCCTAGATTGCTGCGCTGGGCTACTTCGTTCTTCAAACCCAAACATGATCAGGCAGTACTTAGAGAGGAACTGAAGGTAGAATTCGGCACCACTCTATTTGGCGAAGCCCGTAATCGCTGCGTGATACCCAGTTTCGACGGGCTCTATGGCGAGCCAGTGATCTACAAGACCCCGCATCATCCCGACTACAAACTGGACCAGCACAAAACGTTGGTCGACATCGCCTTGCATACGACAGCGGCACCGACAATTTTTCCGGCTGTGAAGGACGGCGGATATGTGATGATTGATGGCGGTATTTGGGCCAACAATCCAATCATGAATGCCCTTGTTGACGCACTTGCCTGTTACGATGTGCCACGGGAGAACATTCGCATCCTCAGTCTTGGCACTGGTGAGGCCACGTTTTCGCTGAGTGAGACAGCACAGAAGGGCGGCAAAAAGGACTGGGCGATCCTGTTGCCGTTTCTGGCAGCATCGCGCGCCCAGTCGAAAAACGCGCTCGGGCAAGCCTTCCTGCTGACTGGTAAAGACAATGTTATACGCATTGACGTGCCGGAGACAGACACTCCGATTGCTCTTGATGATGTTGCGCGCTCATTGAATGAATTGCCGCATGCTGCCCGGTCACTGGTAGAGGCGTCCGGGCAGCAGGTTTTTGAGAAATTTCTGTTAGAGCCTGCGCTGCCATATGCGCCATGTGTCAGTAATGGCGCCTAGTAAGAGTTTTTGGTCAAGGGCGATTTGAGAGATCATATTCACCCAAAGCGCCAGCCGAATATCGGTCTCTCTGAATGCTTACAAAGCACTGGGAATGCCCGCTTTCAGAGACTGTGGCTTAGTTTTGCGCATATGCGCTAACGTCGGCTTTCCGCCCATTGCAGACTTTTGTTGCAATGCACTTAACAACCACTTCTTGCCCGTCGTAATTTGCCAGCTGAACTGATTTGTTTCTAAAAAAGCTCAAATATAAAAAATTCACGACAAATGTTAGAAATAAAAACTGGGCTAGCATCAGCCACCCATAGATTTCTGGAAACTGTGAAACTGGATCTCTTTAACAACTTGATCAGCTGAGGCTTTTGAGATTTTTTTTTGCTTTCACTAATTGTAGAAAATTCGATCACCTAGGAGGAATTTTTTTCAAATTACATATATGGAAGTAATCAGTCCATTTATTGCGTGTTTGTTTATGTATACTAATTTGTCAGCAACTTTTCACATTTCTCCTCTGAAGTGCAGATCGGCACTAAAAGTTTTTAAAACCAACCCTCCAAACAGAAAACCTGATTGGAGGTTCCATGGTTAGGAAACTCTCACTTTCTGAATATCCGGATTGGCCGCGCATGATGAGTAAATCCACCGCAGCTGCTTATCTCGATGTTTCGATCGCAACTTTTGAGAAATATGTTCCGGTTGAAAGCCTGCCTTTTGGCTCCCGCGCCCTATATGACAGGGAAGAACTAGATCAATTCGTTTCCGGATTGACTAATCGCGGTCCCATTGATTTGGTTGGCAGCTATATGGAGCACTGATCATGGACATCAAAATCCATGGCGTAAAGTCATACCGTTCAAATGGCAAAAAATATTATTACCACCGTAAATCTGGCACTCGAATTAAAGAAAAATACGGAACTCTTCGCTTTGCGCTCAAAGTAGAAGAACTCAATCACATCTGTGAGCCAGAAAAATTTGGTTCCATACCTGGAACATGGGGAGCGCTAATCGAAAAATATCGTAGCAGCGAAGATTTTCATCGCTTGGCACCAAGAACCAAATCAGACTACCAAAACATATTCAGTTATCTGAGCAATATGAGGGCCGCCCCACTAGACAGAATAACTCCTGTTTCTGTGGAAGAGCTCAAAAACCATACGCTAAAAGAGAGAAAAAGAGACTTTACGAACAAAATGCTCGGCGTTCTATCGCTTACATTTAATTTCGGTATTCGTAACGGTCTTTGCAAACAAAACCCAGTAGAAAAAATTCGCAGAATTCCCAGGGACAAGCGCAAGGCTCCTGCCAATAGGCCGTGGACCAATGAAGAAATTACAGTGGTTCTTAAAAACGCTCCAACGGCCGAAATCGCCGCTGGCATTGGGTTGAGTGCATATACAGCTCTGCGAAGTGGAGATGTGCTCAGTCTTAAATGGAGTGATTACCAGAATGGCTTAATACAATGCCAACAATCCAAAACAGGAGACTTTGTTTGGGTCCCTGTGATCACCGAGCTCAGAGCAATACTAGATAGTATGGATAGAGGACCAGCTTTTATTGTTCTCAACACACATGGCAAACCCTACACGTCTAGTGGCTTTCAAACTCAATTTCAGAAATTAAAACGATCGCTAATTAATCAAGGAAAAATTGGTAAGGGACTTACTATTCACGGCCTTCGTGTCACCGTCGCTACAAGATTGGCAGAAGCAGGATGCACAATCAACGAGATCAGAGCCGTCACAGGTCATACCACAAATGACTCCGTTGAAAGGTATGTCAGAACTGTTGATCAAAAGCGTCAAGCTCAGACAGCAATGCAAAAATTGGAACAAAGCAAATACAAAAGTGTCTAAAACGCTCTTGAAAAGTGTCTAAAAAAATTTCGTGAATTGGCTAAGCCATTGATTTTATGGTGCCGCTGAGAGGACTCGAACCTCCGACCTACGCATTACGAATGCGGTGCTCTACCAACTGAGCTACAGCGGCACTGGAAGAATTGCACAATAATCCCAAGCCATTTTCAGGGCAAGAAAATCATCGCGGATTTCTGACAATCAGGTCGGTTTCGGGGCTTCGATCTCCTGGACAATTTCTGCTTCCAGCAAATCACCGGAGGTCACACCTTGGTCGGGCTTGCGCCATATCAAACTATCAAATGTGCCACAGGATGGGCAATCTGCCGTCCAGGATTTTTCCTGCCGCCCACAACTTTCGCATACCCAAAGAGGATCCTGCGGTGCTTCAACGCTCTCAAGGATCCATTTTCGCGCAGCAATGGCATCGGCATTTGCCCGCTCTTCCAGCTCCGCCATCAAGCGATAGACGGACCCACGCGGATCAATATCGGCTGTTTTGTTCAGATAGCCCCGCGCCTGACCCCATTCCTGAGCGTCCAATGCTGCGCGTGCCATAACCATCATGGTTTCAGGGTGCTCCGGCTTTAACGGCGCAATCAGCCGCTTGGCCCGCAAAAGCCAGTCCGCCGGGCTTTCAACCGGAATAAGGTTTTTTACCGCCTTGGCAATATCCGGATGTGGCGCGTGCCGCCACGCATCGTTGATCAGTTTATCCAATTTCCGTCCGGGCTGAGACAGGCTGATTGCCATTACGGACGCAGGGACAAAAGCGGGGTCAAGGTCATGGGCATCAAGCGCCAGTGTCAGCGCTTTTTCTTTTTCCCCATTTTCAGCCAGCGGCAAGGCCCGCTGATAGGCAATGACCGCGCGCATATGTTTCACCCGATCACTTTTTGCGGTTTTTCCCCGAGCCATACGGGTAAGGGTTTTGTCCGCATCTTCATACCGATGCAATTTCAGAAACAATCCCAGCAGGTCTTTGAGAACCCATTCTGTTCCGGGCTTCAATTTATCCGCTTTTTCTACATATAGAAGCGCAAGGTCCAGATCATTTTCTGCCTTGGCCCGCTGAATGAGGCCCCGTAATCCTAAAAACTCGGTTTCGGGATTTTCGGTCATTTTGCTGTAATAAATCCGGGCCGCCCGATCATCCTGATTAAGTTCTGCAGCCTGCGCCGCCAGCAACAATGTCAGCGGCTCTCCCTGCAAATGCTTTTCGGCAGCAACAGCGGCTTTTCTGGCACCATCAGAATCGCCCGCAGCAATCGCAACCATACCATGACTGAGCGCGTCCATTCCTTTGCTGCGCCGGCGTGCAGAAAAGATCCCACCCAAACGACCGGGACCTGATTTCAACCAGAAAAACAACTGATATAAAACCATCAGTACAAGCGCGACAATAAGGGTCGCAATAACCAGAACCACCACACTTGTTTCGATAACGTAATTATCCCAACGCAGCGCAACCTGTCCCGGATTATCCGCAACCCAAACCCCGGCAAGGGCCAGCAAAGACAACAGGATAAAGAGATAAAGAGACCGTATCATTTTTATCCCCTTACCCTTTAGTTTCGACAACTGTCGCCGTTACTTTGCCCAGCAGCATATCAACAGTTCGATCCACCAGATGTCTTTCCTCCGCCCGGCTCAACCATCCGGCGGCGACGTCTGATGGGGCACCGGACAACTCGTTCAAGACATCGATCGCCTGACCCAGATTATTGTCGTTCAACGCGTTCTCGGCTTTTGCAACAATGGCATCGACGCTTTCCCCTTCCAGATCATCCACGCGCCGGAACTTAACCAGAGTGGCAAGATTATGAAGGGTTTTTCCGTACCATGTATCACTGGCCGGCAAGCGTTCTGCCTGTACAATTTCATTGGCCAACTTCCTGAACTCATCCTTTAAAACAGGCAATGGCGTTGCGCCTCTGGCCGCAACAGGCAGCAGCGCCGTCAAGTCGTCATGCATACTTTCATGGGCAACGTTCAAGGTCTGGCGGACGGCCCCGTCAAATGGTGCATCCCCCCGGCTTTGTGTTTGAAGCTGCCCTAAACCCAGCAACATCAGCGCTTCATCCGCATTACCGTTTTGCGCAGCCTGTGCATCCAGCTGGGCCTGCAGTGCGGCCGAAAGAGCCGCCAGTTGGGCTTTGGAGGCTTCAGTTTCTTCATCGGCGCTTTTCACGTCCCGCTCCAACGCTGCAAGGTTGGATTTCACATCGTCAACCGCCTTTTGCAAGACCGTCATTCCAGCAAGAATTTCTGGTGCTGGCTGTGCAATTACTGTGTCGACTGGTGCCGATGGCTGTTTATCCGCTACCAGGATTTTACCTTCAATGGCAAGAAGCTGCTCTTTTATCGCCTCAATGGATGTTTCAACGTCGGTCAGGCGCGTATTGGCCCCCTGGATCTGGGTCAGAATTTCTGGATCAACTGCCGATACCGTCTGTCCAGCGTCCCCAATTTTTGCAGACAGGTCGGCAATGTCCGCCTTAACGGCGTTCAGGGCATCCGGCGTAACGCTTTCTCTCTGAGCAGAGGCATCCGGCTGACTATTCAGGCGCTCCTCCAGTGCTGATAACCGGTTCTGCAAGGCTTCATTTGCAGCACTTTCACCGAAATACCCGGTCACGAAGTCCTGTGCCATCTGGGGCAGATAAGGTTTCGCTTTCGGATACAGGATGGGCCAAGCTGCTACGCCTAGTAAGAAGGCAAACAGGATAAGCAGCAGGATCCTCCCCAATGAAGATTTTTTCACTTCTTTGGTGGGCATGTCTCCAGGGGTTTTCAGGGAATTGGGCAACGGTTTTTTTAGATCGCTATCGTCCACGGTGTCATCAGCATTGATTTCAACCTGTTCAGATTCTGATGCCATTCCGCTCTTTTCCTCATCCTGTTTATCTGCCATTTCAGATATGCCCCTCTCGCTCATCCTGTAGGACGTTCTTTTTTCTCGCTCGATTGCCTCGATAAGCGCCGCTTCGCTGGGTTGTGCGGCAATCTGGCAATTCTTAAACGGTAACACGGATAATTGATCTGCTACATTTTTACTTAAACACCACGCCGTTACAGTTGTTAGATGCGCTGTCAAACCCGCTTGTTCAATATTTTTTGCAAATATAATTGCTGTCTGTGGTGAAAATAAGAGTACACCATCAAGGCTGCCTTCTTCCAGCGCGGAAACAGCCTCAGGCGAAATAGTCTGAATTTCGTCTGCCTGATATAAGATTTCCCGCCGGTACTGGAAACCGGCCTCTTCCAGCGTTCCCTTCAAATCGCCTGCCAGACGCGCGCCGCCAACATGCAATAACGGTCCCTTGGCCGGATCCACTTTCTTTTTGATCAAGGCCGCCAGTCCGTGGACATCCCCATCAGCTGAAAAAACAAGTGTGAAACCTGCTTTTTTGGCTTCGGTCGCTGTTCGCTCGCCCACCGCATAAACAGGCAGGTCCCGATTTTTCGAAAAAAGAGTAAACCCTTTCACACCGTTGATACTTGTCACCAGTAACGCCTGAACGCCGTGCAGCGACAATTTCCTGGGCTTCAGGAAATTGATGGTAAGCAAGGGTGAACGAACTGCCTCAAACCCAAGGGCCTCAAGTTTTTCTTCCAGTTGATCCCCCGCCTCTCTGGGCCGGGTTATAAGCAGTTTCATATCACGCCATTCCGTATCAAGGTATTTGAAAGGCGGGAAAATCATCTCCCGCTTTTTCGCGCAGTTCACGGCCCAACCGGGTTCCAAGAGCAACCGCGTCTTCAAGGGATGCTTCCCCCCGGGCATCAAAACGCTGCACCCCATCCGGGCTGAACAACGTCGCCTCCAACTCGATCGTCTGATTTTCTTTTAAAACCGCGTGTCCCGCAATCGGTGTCCGGCACGAACCATCCAGTTCGGCCAGCATAGCCCGTTCACACTGAACCCGAATACAACTTTCTGGATGATTAATCGCCGCAAGCAGCCGTCCCATCTCTTCATCATCCGCGCGGTGTTCGATGCCGATCGCGCCTTGGGCAACGGCCGGCAGCATCTCTGAACTTTCCAGTGGATGGGTGATCACTTGTGCATTATCCAACCGGTTCAGGCCAGCGCACGCCAAAAGGGTTGCATCGGCCTGCCCCTCTTCCAGTTTGCGTAGTCTTGTTTCAACACTACCACGAAAAAGACAGACTTTTAAATCCGGCCGGACATTAAGAATCTGCGCTTGTCTTCGTAAACTAGACGTTCCGATCACCGAACCTGCGGGCATATCAGCAAGAGCGGTACCATCTTTTGAAATAAAAGCATCCCGCGGGTCTTCTCGTGGCAGAATACAATCAATGACCAGTCCATTGGGTAAACTGGTCTCCATATCTTTCATAGAATGAACAGCCAGATCAATATCGCCCCGGATCAGTGCTTCTTCAATTTCCTTTACAAACAGCCCTTTTCCGCCGGCTTCACTCAAGGCACGGTCCTGAATCTGATCGCCTGTCGTCTTGATAACCACAATCTGAAGATCATCTTCACTTAGAAGATCCGGATGGGCGGTCAGTAACCTTTCCCGTGTTTCAT
Source organism: Sneathiella aquimaris (assembly GCF_026409565.1). Taxonomy (NCBI): domain Bacteria; kingdom Pseudomonadati; phylum Pseudomonadota; class Alphaproteobacteria; order Sneathiellales; family Sneathiellaceae; genus Sneathiella; species Sneathiella aquimaris. Next base: position 248,961 of record NZ_CP112881.1, on the reverse strand, counting down.
GGGCTTGTGCGAGAGCGAGGGGACTGCCCCGTGTGCCAATTTTGTACTTTTTCTGGGTCGTCATATTGCGAGATTACCTATTCAATGATACAGCCTTACCCAATTTGCACCGCTTTTGAACAGAAAACAAATGATTGTCCTCGGTCTGGAAAGTAGCTGCGATGAAACTGCCGCTGCCGTCGTTACGGCAGAAGGGGAGATTTTGTCAAATGTTGTATTGTCGCAGGTAGAAGAACATGCCCCTTTTGGCGGCGTCGTTCCTGAAATTGCGGCCCGCGCACACGTGACTCAAATGGATCGCCTGGTTGCGCAGGCCATGAAACAGGCGGGTCTTGAATTTTCGGACCTGGATGGGGTCGCGGCCACCGCAGGCCCTGGTCTGATTGGCGGCGTTTTAGTGGGCTTGATGACGGCAAAATCAATTTCCGCTGTGACAGGTGCCCCGCTGATCGGGGTTAATCACCTTGAAGGGCATGCCCTTACCGTCCGTATGACCGATAAAATCGCTTTCCCCTATGTATTGCTGCTGGTATCTGGCGGGCATTCTCAAATTCTGGTTGTTGAAGGCGTTGGTCAATTCAGAAGGCTGGGGACAACAATTGATGATGCGGTTGGCGAAGCGTTTGATAAAACGGCGAAACTGATGGGACTGGGTTTCCCGGGCGGTCCTGCTGTCGAGAAATATGCCGCCAAAGGCGATGAAAACCGATTTTCCCTGCCGCGCCCCATGAAGGGTAAACCCGGATGCGATTTTTCATTCTCGGGTTTGAAGACAGCGGTTCGACAATGCCTCGAATCACTGGGAAATGATGTCACGGAACAAGATAAATGTGATTTGGCGGCCAGTTTTCAAAAGGCTGCGATAGAATCTCTGTTAAGCCGAACAGGGCAAGCCCTTAAAATTGTACGATCCGATCACCCGGACTGTCAGAATGTTGTCATTGCCGGCGGGGTTGCCGCAAATATGGCCCTCCGCAAAAATCTTGATGCACTCGTTCAGGAACATGACTTTAATCTGGTCGTACCGCCGCCCGCCCTTTGCACGGATAATGGGGCGATGATTGCCTGGGCGGGAATAGAACGCTTGCAACTTGGATTAACCGATACGCTTGATATGTCGGCTAAAGCCCGATGGCCGCTTGATCCTGATGCCGAACCGGCGCCTTTTGCTGGCTACAAGGCCTGAAAAAAACACAGACCAAATAGGAAATGACGATGACCGAAGACGAACAAAAAGCCGCCGCTGCCGCTGCCGCTGTTGAGTATATCAAAGACGGCATGGTCGTAGGCCTGGGGACAGGGTCCACAGCCTCTAAAATGGTTGATCTGGTCGGTGAACGGGTAAAAGAAGGGCTTGATATCATTGCTGTTCCAACCTCGGAAGCAACCAAACAGCAAGCAGAAGCGCTTGGGATTAACGTGGTTGGGTTCGACGACGTTCAGGTCATCGATTTAACAATCGACGGAACCGATGAAGTGGATCCACAAATGCGCCTGATCAAAGGCGGGGGCGGTGCCCACTTGCGGGAAAAGATTGTTGCGTCCCTGAGTGACCAGATGATCGTCATTGCTGAAAGAAAAAAAATGGTCGAGCATTTAGGAGCATTCAAACTCCCCGTTGAGGTTATTCCCTTTTCAGCCCACGCTTTATTGCCCAAGCTGGAAGCATTGGGATGTATCCCTTCAATACGCCAAAAAGACGGACAGCCATTTTATACGGATGAAAATAATCTGGTCATTGATTGCGCTTTTGAAAGAATTGACGACCCGGAAGAACTCGCCCAGACCCTGAGCCTTATGCCAGGGGTCGTAGAGCATGGTCTTTTTATCGATAATGCCGATATTGTCCTGATCGGGACCGATGACGGCATAAAAAAATTCGAACGTTAGTATCTCGTAATCTGTTGATATAACACGGATTTTCTACTCTATAAATAAATCAGAGTGAAAAAACTTTGTTTTGCTATTAATAATGATTTGCAATATCAAAAAGGGACGCTATTGTGGGTCTCGAGAATAAGCTTGCTTATCCTCTCTAGCTCAGACTTCGCCCTCTGCTGTCCCGGCAGAGGGCGTTTTTTCGGCGTCACTCCCGACCAATAATTATCCCTCGTAACAACGCGGTCATGATATCATCCAGTTGACGTCTCAAACCATCCAGTGAAGCCTCCCCGGCACTCTCAAGATTACGAAACAGAAAAGTCGCATTATGCAGTATTTCTGCCATGCGATCGGGATCTCGCCCGGCAATTTCCCCTTTCTGCATCCGACTCCTCAGATACTGACCCATATTTTCTGCAAAAATTTGTGTGCATTCGCGGGCGATCAACGGTTTTCTCTTTTTGACCAGCGCCCTTAAATCCATCATGCCCGGATGCTCTTCTCGTGCTTGATGATGCAGGGAAAGTTCTTCCATAAAATATAGTGGCAGTATCTGTGCCGCCCGCTTGGAAGGATCCAGATACAGCGAGAGTTCCTTGGCCTGCCTGCGGCTTTCTTCCACGACAATCGCGACAGCAATATCAAGCTTGGCCGGAAAGAAGTTATACAGATGCGCCGGTGATAGTCCGACATCCTCTCCCAGCTCGATCATCGTTGTTTTCCCATATCCATAGGTCAAAAAACGCGCCTGAGCCGCTTGGATTATCTGACCATGTATATCCAGTGGTTTTCTTTTCATCTTATTGTTTTATCATTTAAATTTTGAATTTTGTGACTATTGAATTTTTTGATTATTATTCAAATTATATGATTTTGCTCAGATTTGACAGTGTATTGAGGTTCTCGTCGCAGAATATCTCCTTCTGCTTTGATGCGGGTCATGGTAATCAGGGGCTCTGAAAACAAATGGGCGTAAAATGGATCAGATTAATGTCATCGGTGCCGGAGCCTGGGGAACAGCACTCGCCATTTCCATGGCTGGCTCCAACAGACAGATCAAACTGGGATGTCGTCACCCCGAACAGGCGACGTCCATCAACACCAATCGGGAAAACAAACTTTACCTTTCTGACGTATCAATTCCCCAGAACGTCACGGCGGTGACTGATATCGCGGAACTCTGTCGCACCGATATACTGCTGAATGTGACCCCTGCCCAATATGTTCGAGACAGCTTAAAAACTCTCGCGCCCCATCTAAAACCGGAAACGGCCCTTGTGATCTGTGCCAAAGGCATTGAAAAATCAACGGGCCAAATGATGAGCGAGGTGGTGACTGAAATCGCCCCGGGCCAACCTTTCGCAATTTTATCGGGGCCAAACTTCGCACGGGAAGTCGCAAACAACCTTCCCGCGGCAACCACCCTTGCGACCTCATACAAGGATTGGGCCCCGCGCCTGACAAAGGCCATCGGCCAACCAACCTTTCGTCCCTATTACACCGATGACGTTGTCGGGGCGCAAATGGGCGGTGCCATAAAGAATGTCTTGGCCATTGCCTGTGGCATCGTCGCTGGCGCCCAACTGGGTGAAAATGCCAGAGCTGCCCTCATTACCCGTGGGATGGCAGAGGTCTTAAGGTTAGGCGAAAAACTGGGAGGGCGAGCCGAAACCTTGATGGGCCTTTCTGGACTGGGCGATCTGGTCTTAACCTGTTCTTCCAGTGCATCAAGGAACTTCTCGCTGGGTGAAGCATTGGGTCAGGGTCACTCTCTGGAAAGTATCCTTGGCACCCGAAAATCCGTTACCGAAGGCGTTCACACTGCCGCGGCGCTTTGCAAAATGGCAGATAAACATAAAATTGAGATGCCAATCTGCGCCGCAGTGAATAGTATCCTCAATGAAGGGGCCGCCGTTAAAGATATAACACAAGAACTGCTGGCCAGACCTTTTCGAGACGAAAAGCTGGCCGGATTTTAAAATTTGATGACGAAAGGATTTATAATGCTCTTTATTGCCCACTGTGTGGATAAAGAAGACCATCTGAACGTTCGTATGGACACCCGCCCGGACCATCTTGCCTTTCTTAATGGCAAAGGGGATGCCTTAAAAGTCGCTGGCCCAACACTTGCCGAAGATAGCGAAACACCCAATGGAAGCCTGATCATTTTTGAAGAGGCATCCTTGGAAACCGCCAAAGCCTGGATTGCGCAAGACCCTTACGCAGCGGCCGGACTGTTTTCCCGGGTTGACGTACAACCATGGAAGCATGCTTTAGGCGGAGGGATCTAGAGAATGGCATACTGGCTGATCAAAACAGAACCCGGCAGCTGGTCCTGGAGCGATCAGCTGGAAGCCGGTGATACCGGCACCTATTGGGATGGGGTGCGCAATTATCAGGCGTCGAACAATATGAAAGCCATGAAGCTGGGCGATCAGTGCTTTTTCTATCATTCTGTGAAGGAAAAAAGCATCGTCGGTATTGTTGAGGTCATAAAGGAATATTACCCGGATCATACTGATGCATCCGGCCGGTTTGGAATGGTCGATGTTAAGGCTGTACAGTCTTTTCCAGCGCCTGTCAGTCTGTCGGAAATAAAAGCAAACGAAGCCCTTCAGGACCTTGCCTTAATCCGTCAAAGCAGACTGTCTGTTGTCCCCATTGATGGGGCAGCGTGGACACTGATCTGTTCAATGGGTGGCCTTTAAACCGGCGTCATATTGCGGGCCATGAACGCACAAATACCAAAGCTGGACTACCAATTTTCCGCGCCTTTGCTGATATATTGGCTGGCATGTCGATCGACCAGCGGATATGCTTCGCGTCAACCACACCCCTGCGCAAGGATTTCTTCGCGCAACCTTATGAATGAGTTTAGTGTCGATGGACGGTTCTCCCACCTCATACAGCGCGCCAAACAGTAACAAGCGAGCTTACTTGTTGCTAACGATTACAACCCTGTGCTGGGGCTGCAACGCCATTTTCAGTCGACTTGCTGTCGGGGAAGTCTCACCTCTCACGCTGGTTGCCTTGCGCTGGGCCGCTGTCATGATTTTCTTGTTCGTTCTTGCCCGCCAGGACGTCAAGCGCGACTGGCCTGTCCTGAAAACCAGATTGCCGTTCCTTATGCTGATCGGTGCTATCGGATTTACCGGCTTCAACGCGCTTTTTTATCTGGCGGCCCACACCACAACAGCCGTCAATATTGGCATTTTACAAGGTGCTATACCGGTCTTTGTTCTGATTTCCGCTTTTGTTCTGCACCGCACACCCGTCGGCTTGTTTCAGGCGATCGGCGTGATGACAACCATTATCGGCGTTGTCACAGTCGCGTCCGGGGGTGATCTGGACCGCCTGCTTTCGCTGGCGTTCAATCACGGTGATCTGTTGATGCTGATCGCCTGTTTTCTCTATGCCAGCTATACACTTGCGCTGCGGAACAAACCTAACGTTTCGGCAATGGGGCTTTTTGCGGTCCTGGCCTTTTCAGCCTTTCTGACATCGCTGCCACTGGTTGCCGGGGAAATAGCGCTTGGACAGTTTCAGGCCCCAACACTGGTCGGATGGATCCTGATTGCCAGCATTGCTGTTCTGCCATCTTTTCTGGCCCAGATCTGTTTTATCAATGGGGTTGCCATCATTGGACCGGGCCGCGCCGGTGTTTTCGTCAATCTGGTGCCAATTTTCGCGTCTATTTTTGCCGTCGTTTTCCTGGGCGAGCCCTTCAAGCTCTATCACGCGTTCGCGCTTGCCCTTGTACTGGGCGGCATCTGGCTATCAGAACGCGGTAAATAACGCTAAAAGTCGCTGACAATCCCCTTGCGTTCCCAATCGCCGTATCGGGTTGGCTCCAATCCGGAAGGACCGCCGATCTCGCCGTCCGCCTGTTCAAGTTTATGGGCCGCCTTTGTCTTTTCTTCGGTCTTTTCTTCAACCGATTCGGCTGCCTGATCCTGAGCGTCTATCTTTTTCGGGTCCATTTCTATCCCTTTACATCTTGATTAAACTGTCTTTATCATAATCCGGGCCCGCCGCCTATAGACCTGCACGGATAATTCCCGTACATACCGGACTATGAGTGATGAAACCCCAAACCCACGCGCCCGTGCTGTCAGGATGCTGGTTCAGGTGCTTGGTAAAAACCGGCAACTGGAAGATGTCCTGCCAGAAGGTCTAAATAATCTTGCGCCAAAAGACAGAGCCCTTGCCCGCGCCCTTACTTCTACGACGTTGCGGCATTTAGGGATCATTGATTATCTTACAGGCAAGATGCTGGACCGGCCCCTTCCCCAAAAAGCGGACAATATTCGCCAGATTATTCGCATTGGGCTCGCCCAGATTTTATATCTGAATATTCCGCCCCATGCCGCTGTCCATGACACGGTCGAACTTGTTCCCGCAAACAGTAAATTTCGCGGGCTGGTCAACGCCTTGTTGCGAAGGGCCGATCGCCAAGGAGCAAAACTTCTGGCTAAAATGGACCTGCCCCGCAGCAATATGCCCGCTTGGATCTGGAACAGTTGGAAAGATTTTTACGGGGAAGAAAAAGCGCGGGATATTATTCTTTCGCAGCTGATCGAAGCCCCCCTTGATATAACCGTGAAATCAGAACCAGACCAATGGGCCCAAAAGCTGGAGGCAACCCTTCTGCCAACAGGCTCACTTCGCCGTAAAGCGGGTGGTTCTGTCCCAGACCTTGCCGGATTTGACGAGGGTCAATGGTGGGTTCAGGACGCCGCAGCGGCCATTCCTGCTCAGCTCTTTCCTACTCTCGCCGGGAAGCGCATTCTTGACCTGTGTGCCGCACCAGGGGGTAAGACGGCGCAGCTTGCCTCTATGGGCGCCGATGTTGTCGCACTTGACCGATCCAAGGCCCGGTTAAAACGCTTGCAAGAGAATATGGACCGATTGAACCTGTCTGTAACCGTTGCGGTGGCAGACGGCACTTCTTATGCGCCTGATGATCCGTTCGATGGAATTTTGCTGGACGCTCCCTGCTCCAGTACCGGCACAATCCGGCGCCATCCGGATGTGGCCTGGCTGAAAAAGGAAGAAGACGTTAAAAAACTCGCTGATCTGCAACTCCGCCTTCTCGATGCCACAATCCCGCTGTTAAAGTCTGGTGGCACGCTGATTTACAGTACCTGCTCGCTGCAACCGGAAGAGGGAGAATATCAGATTGCCTCTTTTCTGGAACGACACCCCGAGATGAAACGGCAACCGGTGGAGGAAAGCGAAGTTGGTGGTCTGGCGGAACTGTTAACGAAAGAAGGTGACATTCGGTGTCTTCCCTGTCATTTGGGCGGAACTGGACAGACCCTGTTAACCGGCATGGACGGATTTTACGCCTGCCGAATGAAAAAAGATTAAGGTCCCTTACTTGAGTGGGATTTACGAACAAGGTATATGTAGATCATGCAAAAAAACGTAAGAATTGCCCCGTCCATTCTGGCTGCTGATTTCGCCACACTCGGCGCGGAAGTTGCTGCCATTGATGCCGCTGGTGCCGACTATATCCATATTGATATCATGGATGGTCACTTTGTTCCGAATATCAGTTTTGGGCCTGCCATCACAAAGGCGGTGCGTGGATATTCAAACAAGCCTTTCGATTGTCATCTGATGATTTCACCGGTGGACCCATATATCCCGGAATTTGTTGAAGCCGGAGCCGATATCATTACGCTTCACCAGGAAGCAGGGGCCCATCTTCATCGCAGCATCCAACTTGTCAAAGCCGCGGGTATAAAGGTTGGAGTATCTTTGAACCCTGCAACACCCGCCGCCACACTGGAACATGTTCTGGAAGAAATTGATCTTGTGCTGGTGATGAGTGTTAATCCCGGATTTGGCGGTCAAAAATTTATCCCCTCACAGTTAGATAAAATTCGTACATTGCGCGCGATGATTGATGAAAGCGGTCGCGATATCGATCTGGAAGTTGATGGCGGTATCAATGCTGAAACGGCCCCGTTGGTGATCGACGCCGGCGCAGATCTATTGGTCGCGGGAAGTGCCGCGTTCAAAGGCTCCCCAGAACAATATGCCGCTAATATTCAAGCCATCCGCGGAAAATCATGAATAATATGGCGGCAGGTTTTAACGCAAAGACCCTCCCCCTGCCGTCACGGCGCTCCCTTTCGGATCGCTTATTTTCAGCCCCCTTGTATCAAGCCAGTTTGCGAAGCCGCACACCTCGGAAGTTGCGCTCGACCCATGTTGACGTCCTGCCCGGGCGCGGCGAAAAAGCCGACAGCCTTTTTCAGGGCCATTTCGAATTTGCCGGATTTGGCGCACATGTCAGCAATGCAGAGCCCTGGTTCGCCCCCAATATGCCCCTGCATTGGCATCAGGAGCTGCACCGCTTTTCATGGATCCGTGATTTTGCCGCCAACGATACCGATGCTGCAAAACGACACGCCCGTACATTACTGATTTCCTGGGTTAAGAATTTTGGCCAGTATACACCTTACGTCTGGGATAAGGACGTGTTGCCCAGGCGTCTGATTAACTGGATCCGCCAGGCGACCTTCCTGATGACATCCAATGACGGGGATTTTAACTATCAGTTCCTGAAAACCCTACGCGAACAGTTTAAACATTTGGCGCGTTTGCGTCGGTTGACGCGCGACAAGACGGATATGGTGGAAGTCGACCTTGCCCTCTATTTATGCGCCTGTGTTTTCCCCGATACCAAAGATCAACAAAAATCCTCTCTTCGCCACCTGCTGGAAGATATCGATCTGGTGATCCTTGCCGATGGCTGTCATCTCTCTCGTAATCCCAGTAAACATCTTGATCTGCTAGCTGATCTGGTGGCCCTTAAACATGATTTCATGAACCTGCAACAAGAGGTTCCACAAGGCTTGATGGGCGCAATTGACCGATTGGCACCGGTTGTCCGATTTTTTCAACATGGTGATGGATCCCTTGCTCTGTTTAATGGCGCAACCTTACCGGAAAAAGGGGATTGTGATCATTTATTGGCCATTTCCGATGCTGCCGGACGTCCCCCCCACAGATGTCCGCTGGGTGGCTTTGAACGGCTTAAAGCTGGCCGCTCTTTGTTAATATTGGAAACGGGCGAGGGCGGACGACCCAAAAATATACCCTACCATGCAGGCATCGGTAGTTTTGAGTTCAGTTTCGGACAGGAAAAACTCATCGTCAATTGTGGCTCTCACCCGGATTCAAAGTCAGCATGGGGAAAGGCCCTAATGTCGACAGCCGCCCATTCCACCCTGAGTATTCGAGACCTGAACGCCCAATTCCCGGCGCCAGATGACGCGGAACAGCTGGCCGAGCTGAACATATCAACCCATGAAGAAGGGGGCAGCCTTTGGCTTGATTTTGACAATCCCGGTTTCCTTCAGGCCGCAAAAGTGCGTCATTCCCGGAAACTCTTTTTAGAATCCAGTGGGATCAGCCTTCGCGGCGAAGATACTGTTTCCTTTGAAGGACCGGCCGATAGAATTACCGAATTTGAATTGCGTTTTCATCTACATCCTGATTTAAGTGTTTCCAAAAACATGAACGGAAACAAACTGTTGATCAGAACCCAAAATGGGTCGGGCTGGCAATTTCTATCCAGTCTTTCCGAAATGTCCTTGGAAGAAAGCGTTTACTGCGGGCAGGCGGGAGAGCTGCGTAAAAGCCAGCAAATCGTGCTAAACGGGAAAATTCATGGCCAGGAAACACTGGCGCTCAAATGGGCGTTTGCCCTTCTGGGCGAAAGCGAGGCCGAAACCGACACAGCCCCCGCCAGCGAAGCCGAAGCGACGGCGGCGGCGACCGATTAAAGCTGCCAGCGGACCGTTTGCTCTGAAAACTCCCGGTCCCGCCACATTCCCTTGATATCCGCCACAAGTCCACCAGGATTAATCAGTCCTTCGATTGCGACGGGTGAGAGGTCCTGATAGACGGAATGGGCAACAGCACCGACAACAGCATCATAGCCTTGCAGGCTATTCAGGTTTTCAATCAGATCGATATTAAAAAACTGCTGTGCGTCGGCCTTGTCGGCAAGCGGATCATGAACATCAACCCTGTGGCCACTCTCTTGCAGCCCTGTCACGATGTCAGTGATTTTGGTATTTCGTAAATCAGGCACGTTTTCCTTAAACGTGAGTCCCAAGATTAAAATCTTACTATTTTTTGCCAGCAGTTTATCCACACTTCCGGCAATAAAACGCCCCATGGATTCGTTTATCCGTCTCCCCGTTAAAATCAGATCCGGATCTGCGCCGACCTCCGCCGCCCGATGGGCAAAGTAAAAGGGATCAATTCCAATACAGTGCCCGCCAACCAGACCGGGTGTAAAATTCAGAAAATTCCATTTTGTACCAGCAGTTTCCAACACATCATACGCCGAAATACCAAGCTTTTGAAAGATCATGGTCGCTTCATTGACGAAGGCAATATTGATATCCCGCTGGGCATTTTCAATCACCTTAGCCGCCTCTGCCGTTTTAATGTTCCGGGCCCGAAACGTGCCACCCGTGGTTGCCGCCCCATATACCTGTTCCAAAATATCTGAAACGGTATCATTCTGGCCTGCGATAACCTTGATAATCTTGTCTACTGTATGAACTTTGTCACCAGGGTTGATCCGTTCTGGTGAATACCCCAGGAAAAAATCCTGTCCGCAGGTCAGGCCCGATTGTTCGGCCAGAATTGGCCCGCAGACTTCTTCGGTAACGCCTGGATAGACAGTACTTTCAACGACAACTATCGCCCCTTTTTTGAGGATGGGTCCCACCGCGCGGCAGGCCTGTCTTAAAGGTTCCAGATCCGGCTTGTCGTCACTATCCACGGGTGTCGGCACTGTGATGATATGGATATCCGCGTCCTGTGTCTCACAGATGTCGGTCGTAAAAGACATGCTGCTGGCCCGAAGCACAGGCGTTTCTATTTCAAACGTCCTGTCATACCCGCCGCGCAATTCTTCAATGCGGCCCTCACTGATGTCAAAACCCACGACCTTGAACTGTTTGGCCAACGCCACCGCAAGCGGCAGGCCAACATATCCCAACCCTACAACAGAAATAACAGTATGACTGCCGACAATCGATCCGTCAGAAAGGGCGGTAGGGCGTATTACAGACATGAGCTATTCCTGAAAACTGAAGTTGGAATTAGGTAGACGCAATCGAGTCGGTTTGTCAATCATTGGACCGGTTCTCTGTGATCTGGGCTCATTCAAAACATATACGCCCTGTCTTTCCTCTCCTTTGGGTGCCAAACGTTGTTTTAGGGAACCGTTTACGTTTTTTTTTCATTGCGAGGTTCCGAAAAGCCTCATCTCATGCTATAGCGCCCGCATCGGACCAGTGTCCGAACTTCCGTCCTCTCTGGTAAACAGGAAAACATGTCGATGTCTGCTTCCGACTATCAGCGCGTCAGCCGCGCTCTTATATCCGTTTCTGATAAAACAGGCCTTGTTGAATTTGGTCAGGCCCTTGCCGAACTCAATATCGAAATCCTCTCAACCGGCGGCAGCGCGAAAATGCTGGCGGATGCCGGGATCCCGGTAAAAGAAGTGGCAGAACACACAAAATTCCCGGAAATGATGGACGGTCGGGTAAAAACACTACATCCAATGATCCATGGCGGTATTCTGGCACTTCGGGATAACGATGACCATTTAAAAGCCATGAACACACACGATATCGGCCCTATTGATCTGGTCGTTGTCAATCTGTATCCGTTTGAAGAAACTGTCGCAAAAGGCGCGGATTTTCATACCTGTATCGAAAATATTGATATCGGTGGGCCCGCCATGATCCGGTCAGCCGCCAAAAATTATGGCTTTGTGAACGTCATTGTTGAAGCCAGCGACTATGATCATGTTATTGCCGAACTCAAAGCCAATGACGGAAAAACAAGCAATCAGACGCGCAAAAAACTGGCGGCCAAAGCGTATGCCCGTACCGGTGCCTATGATGCAGCGATCTCCAGCTGGTACGCCGAACAGCTGGGCGAAGACTTCCCGGACCGTCTGGTGTTAGCAGGTACCCGCCAACAAAGCCTGCGCTATGGTGAAAACCCGCATCAGTCCGCCGCCTTTTATGCGAATTCAGAAAACCGGATCGGCATTGCAACGGCAACACAGGTTCAGGGAAAAGAACTCTCCTACAATAACTATAACGATACCGATGCGGCCTTTGAACTGGTTGCTGAATTTGATCCGGTGGTTTCAGGGCCAGCCTGTGCCATCATCAAACATGCCAATCCTTGTGGTGTGGCAACCGGCTCCACGTTGTCCGACGCCTACAAAACAGCATTTGCCTGTGACACAACGTCCGCGTTCGGCGGTATTATCGCTGTCAATCAGCTGTTGGACGAGGAAACCGCCCAGGAAATCGTCAAGATTTTTACCGAAGTCATCATCGCCCCGGACGCAACGGACGAAGCCAAAGCCATCATCGCAGCCAAGAAAAACCTGCGCCTTCTGCTTACAGGGGGGCTACCGGATCCAAACATCGGTGGTCGCCTGGTCAAATCATTGGCTGGTGGATATCTCATTCAGGGCCGGGACAACGCCCTCACGGCAACCCCTGAGCTCAAGGTTGTTACAAAACGGGCCCCTACTGAGCAGGAACTTGCTGATCTGAAATTTGCCTTTACCGTTGCTAAACATGTCAAATCAAACGCGATTGTCTATGTCCGTGATGGCGCAACGGTTGGCATTGGTGCGGGCCAGATGAGCCGTGTCGACAGTTCCAAAATTGCAGCGTCAAAGTCTTTGGAAGCGGCACAAAATGTTGGTGAGACTGAAGCCCGGGCCAACGGGTCGGTTGTTGCTTCGGACGCGTTTTTCCCGTTCGCAGATGGCTTGCTCGCTGCTGCAGAAGCAGGGGCAACCGCGGTTATCCAGCCGGGCGGCTCTATGCGGGACGATGAAGTGATCGCGGCCGCGGACGAAGCCGGACTTGCCATGGCGTTCACGGGTATGCGACATTTCCGTCACTAATTTTTTGGGAGATCAGAATGATTACGACTACCACCGGATCCGTTGACGGAAAATCGATTGCGGCCTATCACGGGATCGTTGCGGGTGAAGCTGTAATGGGCGCAAACTTTATCCGTGATTTCTTCGCCCGGGTTACAGATGTCATTGGTGGGCGCTCCGGCGCTTACCAAAAGGAACTTAAAAAGGCCCGCGCTTTGGCAATGGAAGCCTTGGTGGAAGAAGCCGAAGAGCTGGGCGCCAATGCCGTCGTTGGTATTAGTCTGGATACAGAAGTTATGGGGGATAGCATGTTGATGGTTGTTGCGACCGGAACTGCTGTTACGCTCGCCTGATCAATAAAAAACATGTGTCAGGCCTCAGAAACCCTGAGGCCTGGCCTCTTGATCTAGCGCTCTGGTTCGCGAACAAAGCTCATCAGGGCTGCGCCGACCATTAACAAAACAAAGATCACAATCATTGCAGGCCGCTGCTGACCGGAAAGATCGGTTACAACACCGATCATAAGCGGGGCGACAAAGGCCGTTGCCTTTCCTGACAATGCGAACAATCCAAAGAATTCGCCAATTTTCTCCGGCGGTGACAGCCGGGCAACCAGGGTACGGCTGGCGGCTTGTGCCGGGCCAAAAAAGAACCCCATAATGAACCCGAATCCCATGAAGACCAATTCGGCAGGGCTTTCAAAAAGACCGCTGTCTTCTGTTGGCATAGCCGCAGGCAAGCCGAACAGAACCTCTCCGTCACTGATAGAAAGAACTCCGACCGATGCAAACGCGAGGCCCAGAACGGAAATTACAATGGTTGGCTTGGAACCCAGCTTGTCATCCAGCCAGCCCCCGACAAAGGAGCCTGCAATGGCGAAAACATTAATCAGGATCCCGAACACACCCAGTGACGTGGTGCCCCAACCAAATAGCCCTGCTGCATAAATTCCGGAAAAACTGATTAACGCCAATATGCCATCATTGTAAAACATTCTTGCGATCAAGAAAAAGATGATGTTCCGGTAATTGCGGAGCGACTTTAGAGTATCCAAAAGATTTGAAAAACCTACGGCAATGGCTTCTGTTTTTCTTATCCCCCGGGATTTTACGTCCGGTGTAAACAGCATCATCGGCAAAATGAAAACAACAAACCATATGGCAGAAAGCGGACCCGTCATCCGGTCATGTTCATGGGCAACTTTATCCAGTCCAAATGCAGGGGTGTCCGGCAGGGAAAAGCCCAACAGAACAATAAACAGGGCAATCAGACCACCCAGATAACCAAGGCCCCAACCAAACCCACTGAGCGTCCCCATTTTCTTGTGACTGGTCAGCGTTGGCAACATCGCATTGTTAAAAACAAGACTGAATTCGATCCCGATCGATCCCATGACGATCGCCACCAATATCCAGATCAATCCACTCTGCATATTCGGGGTTGCCCACCACAATGCAAAACTGCCAATGGCACACAGGGCGACAAACACTGTAATCCAGGGTTTTCGGGGGCCGCCCGCGTCCGCAATGGAGCCAAAGACAGGACTTAAAAGAGCAATCGTAATACCGGCCACTGCTTGTGTATAGGCCCAGTAGGCCTGACCCTGCACCGGATCACCAACAACAAAAGAGGTGAAATAAGGAGCGAAAATAAATGTCGTGACAACGGTAAAATAAGGCTGATTAGCCCAATCAAACAACGCCCAGGAAAACTTTCCCAGCCGCGACGCTTCTGTTACTCCAGACATAAATCCCCTCCCCCGGTTTTTCTTAGTCTAGCGTAAAAAACCCGAAGAAGAACTACTTTATGCACCCTAAATCCGATGCAGGCGATCCCTCAGCCTTAGACCTTCTGAAAAACCATCCAGGTCCAGGTAACACCAACCGCGCGATTGCCTGATTGAAGAGACCCGGCCTTGGTTTGAAACAGTTTTTTAATCCCAAAAAATGCAGCGGAGGCGGCCAGTTCGGATGGGGACACCTTAAATGCGGGCCTGCTCGCTGATCCAGGACCGTGCCGTAGGGAAAAGACAATGAAACCGCCTTTTTTCAACAACCGTGCGAGCGTGCCGAGTGCTGTTTGTCGAGACGTTTGTTCCAGATGATGCCAGACGGCATTTAAAAGAATAAAGTCAAAACATTCGTCACGCGCCAGAACATTTGAAAGTGCAGGCAAGGTATCGTCAAGCCAATGGATAGACGGAGAGGAATGGCGGGCCAGTCCTGCCACCCTGAATTCACTGACCGGTTCAACCGCCAGCACCCGGTGCCCTTGACCGGCGAACCACGCGGCATCGCGCCCCGTCCCAGCACCAATATCCAGCATATTTACCCGATCAGCAGGTAAATAGGACCGGACCGGTGCATAGAGTGTTTCGCAAGAAATTGCTTCGAAAGCCTCAGTAAGAGAAGAGGCCTCGCGTGCATATCCTGCAAGGACACGATCATGAGCAACGCTGTCTTTTTCAGATTCGATCATCTCTCAAGAAAAAGCGCGATACAGGGTCTGTACCGCGCCTAAATCCTTATAAAATAGCCGCTTTAACTGATCATGGATCGGAACAAGCGATTGGCGAAGGCAAGCTTTGCAATATCAACGCCGCCACTCCCTTTAAATTCTTCAATCAGGTCCTGAGAACGATGAATGGGATTGTGGTTATTTTTCTGCCAATGGGCCATTGCTTCACGGCCTTTATGACCATTTGCCTGCTCAAACACGGCGTTGGCCAAAGCCCGCTGCTGTCCGTAGAGATCGTCGATAATCGCCGTTACGGCCAACCGCTCCCAATGACTTTCAGTTTCAATGGTTTCTGCCGCAAAACGCAACCAGTCCAGATTAAGCTCAGCCCCCACGGCGAAATAAACCTCACCGACTTCTTCAATGGGCCTTGCCGCCATTTTACCAACCTGAACCACATCCAAAGCAGAGCGAAGGGGTGCAAGACCGGCAACCCGCTCCGCCAGATTTTTAGGAACATTCATTTCCGTCAGATATTGTACCCGGTCGTCATAGGCTTTTTTGCCATCAACACTTAACAGACCCTCGAGATTGCCTTTCAAGTCCACCATATCCGGGGCCAATTCCTCAACGTTCGACGTAATATCGATCGGATTACGCAAATGTCTCAGACTCCAAAGTGTTGCACGCCTTAGAAGCTGTTGAGTGGCGTCAATCATGCGACCCTGAATATCACTATCCACTTTATTATCCAGCGCCTCGATATCGTCCCACAAAGCCGGCAAATCGAAAACCTCGATAATCAAGGCATAGGCCCGTGCCACATCGTCGACACCAACACCCAGCTCCTCAACCATTTGCATAACGAATGTAATGCCAGCACGGTTGATAAGACTATTGACGATGATTGTCGTCACGATCTCGCGTTTCAGGCGATGGGACCCGATGAAAGTCTTATATTTTTTCTGCATTTTTGGAGGGAAGTAATCCACCAGCCAGCTTTCAAAAAATGGATCATCGGGCAGGCTGGTTTTCAAAATATCCGTATAAAGCGTCATTTTGGCATAGGCCAGCAACACACACATTTCCGGTCGCGCCAGCCCTTGACCGGCAGATTGACGGTTCTCTAACGCTTCATCATCCGGTAGATGTTCAACAGCCCGGTTCAGGCGTCCCTGCTTTTCGAGCTCCCTCATAAATCGGGTCTGTTCTGCAAAATTGGCGATGCTCTGACGTTCCGCGGTTGTCAGCGCCTGGGTCTGCAAATAGTTATCCCGCAACACGTGAGCCGCCACATCATCGGTCATCTCAACCAGCAATCGATCGCGCTGTTTTTCCGTCATCTCGCCATCATCCATAATGGCGCGCAGCAGGATTTTAATATTCACTTCGTGGTCAGAGCAATCCACACCCGCTGAATTATCGATGGCATCAGTGTTCAGTTTTCCGCCATTTAGAGAATATTCAATCCGGCCATTTTGCGTAACGCCCAGATTGCCGCCTTCTCCGATAACCTTCGCGCGGACCTGATTTCCATCAATCCGGATCGCATCATTCGCGCGATCTCCAGCGGCCGAATGGCTTTCGTCCGATGACTTGATATAGGTCCCAATACCACCAAACCACAACAGATCAACCTGCGCCTTCAAAATTGCAGAAATCAGTTCATTCGGTGTCAGGGTTTTATCTTTCAGACCCAGAAGGTTTTTGATCTCCGGCGTCAAAGTGACGGATTTCGCTTTGCGATCAAATATCCCGCCGCCTTTTGAAATCAACTTGCTATCATAGTCTTCCCAGGAGGAACGCGGCAGCTTGAAAATCCGCTCCCGCTCCTTGAAGCTTTTTTCCGCGTTTGGCGCAGGATCGATGAATATATTCCGGTGATCAAAGGCGGCCACCAACTTGATATGGCGGGACAATAACATGCCATTTCCAAACACATCTCCGGACATATCTCCAATACCGGCGACCGTAAACTCTTCTTCCTGAATGTTTTTGCCCAATTCACGGAAATGACGCTTAACGGATTCCCAGGCTCCCCGGGCCGTAATCGCCATTTTCTTATGGTCATAGCCAGCCGCCCCGCCAGACGCGAACGCATCGCCAAGCCAGAAACCATAGGAAATTGCCACCTCATTCGCGATATCAGAAAAAGTAGCTGTCCCTTTGTCCGCCGCGACAACCAGATACGGATCATCACTGTCATGGCGGACAACTCTTTTTGGCGGAATAACATCGCCGCCTTCCAGATTATCTGTCAGGTCCAGAAGGCCAGAAATAAACATCCGATAACAGGCGATACCCTCGGCCTGAATGTCTTCCCGGCTTCCGCCTACAGGCAGGCGCTTGGGATAAAAGCCCCCTTTTGACCCAACCGGTACAATAACCGTGTTCTTCACCATCTGGGCTTTCATCAGACCCAGAACCTCTGTCCTGAAATCTTCGCGCCGATCTGACCAGCGCAACCCACCACGGGCAACAGTGCCACCGCGCAGATGAACACCTTCAACCCGTGGGCTGTAAACATAGATTTCAACATGTGGACGCGGAAGAGGAAGATCCTCTACTTTCTGGCTATCCAATTTGAAGGAGAAATAGGATTTATCCGCCTCTCCAACTCCCTCCTGGAAAACATTTGTCCGGAGCGTGCATTGAATAAGATTGATAAACCGCCGAATGATCCGGTCATCGTCCAGGCTGGAGACACCGTCCAGAGCCGTGAAAATCTCCTTGCTGATTTTCTTGGCTTCCACGTCGCGATCCTGATCAAAATCCGGATCAAACCGAACATTGAACAATTCAATCAGTTTTCTGGAAATCTCTGGATTTTCGGCCAGCGTATTTGCCATATAACTCTGGGAGAACATCACGCCCGCTTGCCGCAGATATTTCGCATACGACCTGAGAACCGCCACATTCGACCAGCTGAAGCCCGCCTTCATGACCAACCGGTTATAGCCATCGCTTTCTGATGTACCCTGCCAAACGCGCAGGAAGGTTTCTTCAAACTTTTTCTTCAGCCGCTGAAGATCAAGCGCCGTTCCGCCCCGTTCGACCAATTCAAAGTCATGGATCCACACGGAGCTTTCCATATCTTCGCCACTGACCAGATAAGGATTTTCGGCCAATACCTTCAGACCCATATTTTCGATCATCGGTAAACAGTCGGAAAGAGGAAGAGGATCGCCGGGGCTGTATATTTTAAACCTGACCTTTTCGTCCGGATCCTCGACCCAGCGATACAGATTAAGCCCAACTTCTTCCGTGCCGCAGATGTCTTCCAGTTTCTCGATATCATGTAACGCCAGATTGGCATTAAACCGGGCTTTATAACCAACAGGAAAAGCACCCCCATACCGGGCTTTCAAGCGTAGTGCTTTTTCTTCTCCCCAACGCTCCAACAGGGCGTCCTGAAGATCATCTGACCATTCGCGGGCTGCCTGCACCAGACGTTTTTGCAGATCTTTTTCGTCCACTTCAGGCTTGCTTGACCCCTGCATTTCGATCAGGAAATGAATACGCGCAAGCGCATCGTCTCCCACCTGCGAATAATGAGCTGTTATTTCGCCATGATGCATTTCGGCAAGAATACGCCCGAATTTGCGCCGCAAATCGGTGTTAAATTTTTCTTTTGGGACATAAACAAGGGCCGACACAAACCGCTGAAAACGGTCCCGTCTCAAAAATGCACCAATCCGGGGACGCTCCTGCAATGACAGAATTTTCGACGAAATCTCAAAAAGATCATCATTGGAAATCTGAAACAACTCATCCCGGGGATAGGTTTCCAGAATATGGGCCAGTGCTTTTTCATCATGACTGCTTTTCGCAAGACCCGCCCGTTCCAGTGTGCGGCTTACTTTGCGCCGCAGATACGGAATATCCCGTGGCACCCTGTTATATGCCGCAGATGTAAATAATCCTGTGAAGCGATATTCGCCAACCACATCCCCTTTGGAGTCAAATTTCTTGACGCCAACATAATCCAGATGAACCGCGCGGTGGACCGTTGACCGCGCATTTGCTTTTGTAACGATAATTAATTCAGGACGATGCAGAAACTCGCGAACCTCTGGCGACATCTCTGCTTTGCCGGTCATGATACGACGATCCGGGCTTCTTAAGATTCCCAGTCCGGAACCATCAACAACCTGCCAGTTTTCCGTTTTTGACTTGCCTTTGATCTTGAAGTCGTATTCTCGAAACCCCAGAAAGGTGAAATGATTGTTTGCCATCCACTCCAGAAGAGCCCTGCCTTCATCGACTTCTGCTTCTTCAAGTTTTGGGGGGGATTTCTTGAGTTTTTCGACAATATTGTCGACTTGTTTGAGGATTGGTTTCCAATCCTCTACCGCAGCCCGGACATCTTCGAGAACCAACGTCAATTCATCTTCAATTTCCGTCAGGATTGCCGCATCACTTTGTTCATCCACTTCCAGATGCATGAAGGACTCTGCCACGCCTTTTTTAGGATCGGCATGGAAACAGACCTGTTGTCCCTCTTCATCCCTCTCTACATACAATACCGGATGGATCACCAGATGAACATTGATCCCCCGTTGGTTCAAACAAGCGGTAACACTGTCCACAAGAAACGGCATATCATCATTAATAATCTCGATAACCGTGTGGGAGGTTTTCCAGCCATGCTCTTCCAATGTCGGACTGAAGGCCCTGATCTTAGAAGTCTTTGCCTTGCGCTGTGCGGCGAATTTATAAACCGACAATGCCGATCCATAAAGGTTTTCAGGCAGAATTCCCAAAACATCTTCCGGGGATAATCGCTCATAAAGCTTTTCAACAAAAAGTTTGATATCGCCTGCTTGCTTGGCCTCCAGGCGTTTATCAATCATAGCCAGGATGTCAGAGATCTTTTCTGTTTTCTCTTCCTGTGCTGTCATTGCCATGGTCTCGGTCCCCATCTGTGAAGTGATAAAGCAATTACAATGTAATTTATTTAAATATTATGTAATACGAGTGTTAACGTATTCTTGTCAGAGTTCATTTTGTCTTAGTCTTGTGTAGAAATGATCCTTAATCATCCAATATTCAGGTCACTTTTTGGTGAAATGAGACGAATTAAACTCTTTGAAACGGATGTCGATAAAGATGTATCGACGATGATCTGCATTTAAAACTGGCCTTATAGCCTGTTTATTCCCGCTACAGCTTTATCGCAAGGCAAAATTTCAACATAAAAACAATAAGTTACAAAACAAACGTTTGGTGCTTTTCGACTGATCCACGGCGGACCGGGCTACCTACACCTCGCGCCACCCAATCCACAACCTGACGGTAACTCAATTTTAAGAAGATCTGGCTAATATTATAGAAGGAGAAATATGTCGCGACCCGGATATATGCCGCTTTGGTGGAGCTTTAATAATGCCTTTCCCGCAACCCTTGCCACATTTCTGGCGGATATTTTTTTACACCATGTTACTCGGTGCATTAGGTGTTGCTGGTAATTACTTCAATGTTGACCTCTTTTTCTCTGTTAGCATCATTTTTGGCAGCGTTTTTGCGTTTGTGGCCCTAGCAACACTTGGATTGGGACCGGCCCTTGCCGTTGCCGCCGCTGCCGGAAGTTATACCTGGATCATCTGGGGTCATCCTTATGCCGCTATCATTTTTACAATAGAAATCCTGTTTGTTGGGTTACTCAGGCACAAAATCAAAGTCTATGTATATTCAGATTTTCTGTACTGGATCCTGTTAGGCGTCCCTTTGGTTATCCTGTTTTATTCAACCATCATGGGCTTAGGAGATTCCTCTGTCTTCCTGATTGCCCTGAAACAAATGATCAATGGCGTTTTCAATGCTTTGATCGGGCCTCTTCTCGTCGATCTATTTCTGGCCTGGAGACAAAGGGAAGGTAAGACACAGCAAAAAATTTCTGCAAAGCAGCTTGTGGCAAGTATTTTGATGCTCACCACAATTCTGGCTGGCGGCGTCCCGATCATTTTTAACAATTATCGGGTTCAAGACCTACAGGAAGAAAATCTTATAAAAACAATGAAAACCTATGCAAACGCTGTTGTTGAAGAGATTGCGATTGTTCGATCCTATATCGATAAAAGCGAGGTTGAAGCAATTTACAAAGCGGAGGAGTATGCGCGAAACCGTTTTCAACTTGATGGATTGGGTATCTCCATAACCTACGAAGAGCCCTCACGACGGGTCCAGATTGGCTGGGTCAAGCAATATGGCGGTATTGGTGATTTTGCGCAGGTGAACGGACCACTGATGGTATGGAAGCCTTCCGGCGATATGCCTTCCCTGCAACGCTGGGAAAATGCCGAGTATTTCATGAATATTCCTGTCGCGGCCGATCTGGGAATATCAGAAGTCCTGGTTACGCATACGGCAAAACCGATCATCCAAATCCTTGATACTCTTCGCACCCAAACCCTGATTGCACTGGCACTTCTGTTACTTGCAGCCCTATGCGTTTGTTATTTCCTCAGTGAGTTGCTTATTAACCCAATACAGCGATTGGCAACAGCAAGCCGCGATGTGGGTAAAACCATGGGTGTCACCAGGGAAAATCGTATATTTCCAAGAAGCCCGATCCGTGAATATGACGAGCTCGCAACAGCCTTGCAAACAAGCAGTGATGATGTAAGAAAGACTGTTCATCAACTGACCGAAATGAAAGAAACCCTTGAGCTAAGGGTGGAAAAAAGAACGGCTGAGCTGTCGCGGCTTTCAACGGTTGCCAGCCAATCCCTGCACGGTGTCATCATTTTGAATACCGAAGGCTTGACCGAATGGGTCAACGATGCCCTGACAACCTTGACCGGCTTTAGCCGCGATGAATTTTTAAATCGCCGCCCTCGAGACATTCTGTATCATAAAGACATTAATCAAGACGCGTCAAAGCGCATCAGCGAGGCCCTAGCCAACCGACAATCCTTTAAAGAAGAGCTTCTTTATTTCAAAAAGTCTGGTGAAGAAATGTGGGGCGAGGTCGCCGGCAACCAGATGACCGATATGCATGGTGTATTTTCCGGCTTTATCTGCGTAATCAACGATGTCACTGACCACCGCATGGACCGGCTTAATCTGGTGAAAGCCCGGATTGATGCAGAACGGTCCAATGAAGCGAAGTCTTTGTTCCTGTCCACCATGAGCCATGAAATCAGAACCCCGCTCAACGGCATTATGGGGATGGCGGAATTGCTGGCATCAACCGATCTGGATCAAACACAGAAAAGCCACTTAAAAGCGGTTACCAATTCCTGTAATATCCTTCTTGCCATTTTGAACGATGTTCTGGATATGAGCAAAATTGAAGCGGGCGCGGTCGAACTCGAAGAAACTCCCTTTAACCTTCAGGAACTTCTGACAACAACCCTCACACCCTTTAAGGAATTGGCCCGATCAAAGAGCCTCGGCCTTAATGTTGGAACACTTCCCGAACTGGAAGGCGATATTCTGGGTGATCCGGTACGGCTGCGTCAAATTATTGCAAACCTTGTCAGTAATGCCATTAAATTCACACAGACAGGCCATGTTGATATTGACGTTGAAACAAAGGAAAGCAAAGAAGGTAGCCAGATTATCCTAAGGGTGACCGACACAGGAAATGGAATTTCCGCTGATCGACTGGATGATATATTCGATCCCTTCACTCAGGAAGATAACACCATCACCCGTAAATTTGGGGGCACTGGTCTGGGGCTTTCAATCGTGAATAAACTGATTGAATTGATGCAGGGTAAGATCTCCGTAAAAAGCGAGCAAAATGTAGGAACAGAATTTACCGTTACCCTGCCCCTCATCTTCGCAGAAAATGCCGCCACCACCTCTCAGGACCCCGAAGTTTTTATTGCGCATCGCACCGGCATATCTGTTCTTTTGGCGGAAGATAACTTGATCAATGTGACGATCGCCAAATCCTTCCTTGAAAAGCTCGGCTGCTCGGTCACGGTTGCTGAAAATGGTCGTGTTGCGGTCGAAAAGGCCCTTGAAATTTCGCCTGAATTAATCTTCATGGACATCCACATGCCCGAACTGGATGGCGTCGCTGCCACTCAGGAAATAAAATCAGATCCTCGGGGCAAATCAATCCCGATCATTGGTCTGACGGCCGATGCATTTAAAGAAAACAAGGAACGCTTCGCCAACGCCGGAATGGTTGACGTCCTGACCAAGCCGTTCACCGAAGAACAGATACAACGTATGCTGGGTCAATATTTCCCGGATACCAAGACACCGGTAGAACTGGTCCCGGCAAATCAGTCTGAAACAATTGAGGCGCTCTCAAACGGCGATGGTACTGTTACACCTTTTGTTGGCAGGGCAATGCCGATCGGTGACGACGCACAATTTGATGAACTGAAATCTATCTTGGGCGAAGAGGCCATCCGGCCCATGCTGGACGTTGCCCCGGTATCGTTTCGTGAAGATTTCCAACGCCTTCGGCAGGCCACGGATGCGGCCCAGAACCATATCATTCTAGAAGCATCTCATGCGATCAAGGGATCTGCGGGCGCTTTATATGCGTTACGCCTTGCAGAACAGGCCGCCTATATTCAGGACAATTCGCACGACTTGGCGTCTGTTCAATCCTTAATGCCTGAATTTGAGGAAACACTCGAAAGTTCTATACAATGGTTGGGCAAGAAATAAAAAAGCGGCCCCATTTCTGAGGCCGCTTTTCCTGCATTTGTATGAGGTCATTTATTCCCAGCCTTTGACACCGGTCATATCGGGAAGTTCATGGGCGATGCCTTTATGACAATCGATACAGGTCTTCTCTCCGGTGAACAGAAACGTCTGATGCGCCTCTGCCGCGCGTTTGCTTTGCGCCGTAATATCCATTCCTTCCGGGCTATGGCAGTTTCGGCATTCCAGCGAATTATTTGCTTTTAGCCGCTCCCATTCATGACCCGCAAGCCGTCGCCGGTTATCAAGGAATTTTTCGCGCGTATTGATCGTACCAAACAACTTGCCCCAAACCTCTTTAGAGGCCTGCATCTTGCGGGCAATTTTATCCGTCCAGTTATGCGGAACATGACAATCAGGACAGGTCGCCCGCACGCCTGAACGGTTGGTGTAATGGATGGTCGTTTTCAACTCTGCAAAAACATTGTTTTCCATTTCATGGCAACTGACACAGAATGTCTCGGTGTTGGTCAATTCCAGCGCTGTGTTAAACCCACCCCAGAAAAGAACGCCTGCAATAAAGCCACCAAGGGCAAGAAAGCCGATGGACAAGTGCTTCGCTGGCCGACTGGCACTGATCCAGACATCCCGGATCAGTTTCCAGCCTTTCTTTATCAAACCGGTCATTGTTTATCCTTTCCGGTTTTCAAAACATCTTCAACATCCGTAAACGTGTTCTCGATCAAAGGCTTCACATCTTCCTGCACCACATGGCACTGGTTGCAGAAATAACGGCGCGGGGAAACAGTGGCCAGAACCTGATTATCCCGATCCATGAAGTGTGTCACACTGACCATTGGCGCCTGTGACTCGCCTGTCCTGGTACGCGCATGACAGGAAAGACACTTGTTGGCGTTCTTGGTCACTTCATAATCCCGCACATGGTGAGGAATGGTGGGAGGCTGTTCCGGGTAGTTCCGAACCCGTTTCACATCCTTGTTTTCCACCTTTGGCATAACGGGGGCGCCCGCTTCTTTTTCAATCGCGATCCCTTTACGCAGGGTCACCATATCCTCCGCCAGAACCGGAACAGATATGATTGCCAGACCTGCCAGGACCAACCCGAATTTCATTAAGCTTTTCATGATCATGCCCTCCCCGTTGGAACGACTTTAACAGCACATTTTTTATAATCCGTTTGTTTTGAAATCGGATCAGTGGCGTCCAGCGTTACTTTGTTAATCAACTGACTTGCATCAAACCAAGGCACATAAATCAGCCCTTCAGGCGGCTTGTTACGGCCGCGGGTTTCGACCCGGCTGATGATCTCGCCCCTGCGGGATACAACCTTGATTTCCTGTCCACGCCGCAATTTGCGTTTTTCCGCATCTTTTGGATGCATGAAAACAACGGCGTCCGGAAAGGCTTTATACAGTTCAGGAACCCGCTGGGTCATGGAACCAGAATGCCAGTGCTCCAGAACACGGCCCGTTGACAGCCAAAGATCAAATTCTTCGTCCGGGCTTTCTGCAGGGGGCTCATACGGCAGGGCAAAAATGATCGCCCGGCCATCCGGTTTACCGTAAAACTCGAACCCGGCACCTTTTTTCACGTATGGATCAGACCCTTCACGATAACGCCATTTGGTTTCCTTACCATCCACCACAGGCCACCTCAGACCGCGTGCTTCGTGATAGGCTTCAAACGGAGCAAGATCATGGCCGTGACCGCGACCAAATTCCGCATATTCTTCGAACAGGCCTTTTTGAATGTAAAATCCAAAATGATTGGATTCGTCATTGTCATATTCTGGATGGGTTTCGGTCAAAGGGTATTTTTCAACATTGCCGTTCCGATACAGAACGTCATACAGACTTTTCCCTTTATAGTCCGGATTCGCATCCAGAACTTCTTTCGGCCAGACTTCGTCTGTCGTAAAGCGTTTGGAAAATTCAACAAGTTGCCAAAGGTCTGATTTAGCACCTTCGGGTGCAGAAACCAGCTGATGCCAGAACTGGGTACGCCGCTCCGCATTACCGTAAGCGCCTTCTTTCTCAACCCACATTGCAGTGGGCAAGATCAGGTCGGCGGCGCCCGCTGTCACGGTCGGATACGGATCTGACACGACAATGAACGCTTTTGGATTACGATAGCCAGGGAACGTTTCCTCGTTCAGGTTGGCTGCTGCCTGCATATTATTATTACACTGCACCCAATAGGCATTGATTTTGCCATCCTTCAATTTACGATTTTGAAGGGCCGCATGGAACCCGGGTTTCGGCGGAATGATGCCGGCCGGGATCTTCCAGATTTTTTCAGCAATCGCCCGGTGTTTCGGATTTTTCACCACCAGGTCAGCCGGCAAACGATGAGAGAAGGTTCCCACTTCACGGGCTGTTCCGCAAGCAGAAGGCTGTCCGGTCAATGAAAAAGGTGAATTACCGGGTGTTGAAATTTTACCAACCAGCAAATGGATATTGTAGATCAGGTTGTTGGCCCAAACACCGCGGGTATGCTGATTGAAACCCATGGTCCAGAAAGAAACAACCTTACGATCGGGGTCCGCATATAATTCTGCAAGCTCGATCAGTTTTTCCTCGGAAACACCAGATAGTTTGGACACTTTCTCAACATCATAATCGGCCACAAACGCTTTGAATTCTTCAAAGTTCATTTCTGTAGAACCACCGGCCTTATTCGCATTCTTCGCTTTTTTCTCAAGCGGATGCTCTGGACGCAGACCGTATCCGATATCATCATTTCCTTTTCGGAAATTGACATGCTTGTTCACAAAATCCCAATTCACTTTATCGTTTTGAATAATGTAATTGGCAATAAAATTGAGAATGGCCAGATCAGTCTGTGGCTCAAACACCATCGGAATATCGGCCAGGTCAAAGCAGCGATGCTCAAATGTTGATAAAACCGCGACCTTGGTTTTTGGCGCGCTCAAGCGGCGATCCGTAACCCGTGTCCAGAGGATCGGATGCATCTCTGCCATGTTGGAGCCCCAAAGGACAAAAGCATCTGTTGCTTCGATATCGTCATAGCAGCCCATTGGCTCATCAATACCAAAGGTCCGCATAAAGCCACCCACGGCGGACGCCATGCAATGACGTGCATTTGGTTCAATATTGTTTGATCCAAATCCCGCCTTCATGAGTTTAGAAGCCGCATAACCTTCCCAAATAGTCCATTGGCCAGAGCCAAACATACCAATTGAGGTTGGACCATTTTCTTTAATGGCTGCCTTAAATTTTTCGGCCATAATATCCAGTGCGGTATCCCAGGAAACCGGCGTAAACTCGCCGTTCTTATCGTATTTCCCATCCGTCATGCGCAAAAGCGGTGTATTCAGCCGATCCTTGCCATACATAATTTTGGACAGGAAATAGCCTTTTACACAGTTCAGACCCCGGTTCACCTCGGCCTTCACATCACCATGTGTTGCAACGACTTTGCCTTCTTTTGTGCCAACCATGACACTACAGCCGGTCCCACAAAAACGACAGGCGGCCTTTGACCATTTCAGGTCTGTTTTTTCCCGGTCCGTAACCAGGTTGGCGGCAGCGCCTTCAGTAGAAATTCCTGCAACACCTGCGGCAACAGCGACAGCATTTGCTTTAATATAATCACGTCTGGATAATTTCATATCCGTCCCTCCACGACCGGTATTTGAATATTGGTCTCTAATTTTTCTTCACTATTGTCAGAATGAGCTGACTTTTCGTCATGCTGGTACACAGGAAATACCGAATACACATCGGGCAGATCCTGAATTTGATCTGTAATGGCGACCAGGTCCCTTAACGAGGGTGCATCCAGCAAGATGACCAGTTTCCCGCTCTCTTCGAATAAAGGGACTTCCGCGTAAGGCATGGCCTCGATTGCCGTTCGTATTTCAGAAAGTTTCTCGGCGTTCACTTGGGCCACGAGGCTTGATACAAAAATTTCTTCTTCCATGTTTATGTCCTTAAATCGGCCGGATCCTGAACAGGCTCCTCGATGGAAATGCAATTGGCCGGACACACCGAGACGCAAGCGCCGCACCCTGTGCAATCGGCAATCTGAATAACGGGTTCGGCGATCGCATTGCGCTGATATTGAAATCGGATCGCCCGTGGATCGCAATGGTCCTGGCAACTTTGGCATTGAATGTCATTTTTGGCGAGGCAGGCATCGCTGATCTCAGCCTTGAGGGTCCAAACGAGTGGCCGCTCCCCGATCTCCTCTGGGTCAGTATAAAAAACCGGCTGCGGGCACGCTTCCTTACAGCTTTCACAAAATGTACATTCACCCTTTTCAAAATTTACGGTTGGATAGCCTTGCGCAGTTTTTTGAATTATCCCTTCGGGACACGCGGACAGACACCTCTCGCATTGATCGCAGGCAGCCAATATTCTCTCTGGTGTACTCCAGGGTAAATACGCCCTCACCTCGCGCTGCTTCGCCCGCTGCGATGCTTTAGCACCCCCCGTTAAAAAGGCACGCCGACTGACAGAGGCTATGGATTGCCGGTTTTCCATGATTTATCCCGCAGGAGGCCCTGTATACAGGATCTGAAAAATCCAGATAGCAAAACCATAAGCACCGACTATTCCGATTGTCAGCGCCGGTATCAAGATAAAAGTCAGGAAGAGAAACAACAGGAACTCAAACCGTTTTGGCCGGTCATTTTCTTGTACGTCTGTTAATTGCATATCCTATACCTCACTAGCATTTGGGACAGAATGATCGAACCCATTAAGTTCAGCATTGATTCAAATCATTATCAACATGAAAGCAAAGCGTACATAAATTTCATCTAATGTACGATCAAAAATTCACTAGATATCAAACTCGTTTTCCGGTTAACTGTTTTGATAAAAACAGTTGAAACAAAATCCGGTTTCAATCCTCAAAAAAATCAGTTGGAGTCCACATCACTATGCCCGTTTATAATCGTATCGCTGACCTTCAGAACGACATGCAAACCTGGCGCCGAGACATTCATAAACATCCTGAATTGGGTTTTGAAGAAATTCGCACAGCACAGATTGTCGCTGAAAAACTGCGCGACTGGGGAATGGAGGTACATGAAGGGATTGGCCAAACCGGTGTCGTCGGTGTTTTGAAAGGTCAGGGAAACAGCACAAAAACGATAGGAATTCGTGCTGATATGGACGCCTTGCCCATGCAGGAACTAACAGGTGTGCCGCATCAGTCAGTTCATGATGGTAAAATGCATGCCTGCGGACATGATGGGCATACAGCAATTTTGCTGGGCGCGGCAAAATACCTTTGTGAAACCAGAAATTTTGACGGGACCGTGAATTTTATCTTTCAGCCCGCCGAAGAAGGACTGGGAGGCGGAGACGCCATGGTAAAAGATGGATTATTTGAACGCTTCCCCTGCGATGCTGTTTACGGGCTGCATAACATGCCCGACGGGCCTTTTGGAACCTTTCATATTAAAAAGGGATCATTGATGGCGTCAGCCGATGTGGCCCGGATCCATATTAAAGCGAAAGGCGGCCACGCCGCTCATCCACAACGCTCAATCGATCCCATAAAGGTCGGAGTTCAACTTTATAACGCCGTTCAAACCATTGTCTCCCGTAATGTAAGCCCGATCGACAATGTGGTTATCAGCATCACTGAGTTTCATGCCGGCACTGCCCAGAATGTAATCCCGCATGATGCAGAACTGACGGCCTCCATTCGAACAACCACGCCTGAAATGCGGGATTATGTGGAAAAACGAATGGCCGAAATCTGCGACGGGGTGGCCGCGACCTTCGGTGTTGAGATTGATTTGGACTATAAACGCATCTTTCCCTGCACCGTCAATCATGACGCACAAACCGATATTATTACCCGCATTGCCAGTGAATTGGTCGGTCCGGAGAATGTAAACACTCAGGCCCCGGTGCGTATGGGAAGTGAAGATTTCTCCTTTATGCTGGAAGCCTGCCCGGGCGCCTACATCTTTTTGGGCTCTCAGGATAAGGATCATCAGTTTGCCGTCCATCATCCACAATACGACTTCAATGACGGTATTCTGGGTCTGGGTGCCAGCCTTTGGGCCAAACTTGTCGAAACAGAATTGCCACGCATCTAAAGGATATACGGAAGATGGCCGCAGAACTTCGACTTTGTTACACCGATGAATTTGTAGCCCATATTGCGGGGGCTCTTGCTGACGAAACCCCGCTTTCAACCGAAGAATTCCTGAACTTTGTTTATCAAGCCGACTGGAACGATTTTACCTTAAAACAACGGATGAACAGGTTGACGGACGCGCTTGTTCACTTTCTTCCGGGTCCGCTTGAAACGAATGCAGCCCTTTTAAAAAAATTGCTCCCCAAAATAAGCCTGCCAGATTTTCAATATTCCGACATGCTCTGTATGTTTGTACCTGATTATTTGTGCCGGACTGGGTTGTCCCGGCCGGACATCTCACTGGATGCCTTGAAGGCACTTACAGCCTTGGGCACCTCTTCGGAATTTGCCATCCGACCGTTCATTATAAAAGACACCCCCACTGTAATGAACTGGATGTTATCCCTGACCACGGATGAGAATGCCAATGTAAGACGGTTCGCGAGTGAGGGGTGTCGCCCGCGACTGCCTTGGGCAACGGCCTTGCCTTCCTTTAAAGAAGACCCATCCCTGATTTTCCCGATTTTGGAAGCCCTGCTGCAGGACGGCAGTTTATTTGTCCGCAAAAGTGTCGCGAACAACTTGAACGACATCGCAAAAGATAACCCCGATCAGGTTTTGAATTTTGCTGAAAAATGGATCGACCAGCATCCTCATACAAACTGGATTCTCAAACAGGGTTTGAGAAATCTGCTCAAGCAGGGAGACCGGCGAGCGCTTGCTCTTTTTGGAGCAGGACCGGTTAAGGTCAAGGCAGTTTCATTAGTTCTGTCGTCGGATCGTATCGAGCGGGGCCAGTCTTTAACTTTCAATGTTCACGCTACGCTGGACAGTCCGATACCGGAAAACCTTCGTCTTGATTATGCAATTGATTTTATGAAAGCCACAGGAAAGCATAGCCGGAAGGTTTTTCGATTGAGCGAAGGACGGCCTGAAACGGCTGAAATACAGGTTACCAAATCATACCGGTTTGTTGACTACACAACCCGCAAGCACCATCCCGGACTTCACAGGATCTCCCTCCTTGCAAATGGCCAGATTCTGGACACAAAGGAATTCATGTTGGGTTCGTGATCCCTCGCACAGAAAGCCTCCCGCAATTTGCATCTCGTTTGATCTCAATCAATCTATAGAGAGCTCCCCCACGGTATGAACCGGTCATATTTGTTAATTGGAGCTACTCATGAAGAAAATGACCGCTTTTTCACTGTCCGCCCTGCTTGCCTTGGCCACGCTGGGGGGTGCCACACCGGTGCTTGCCAAAGATGCGGGTGATATCCTGGTTCGCGTTAGGGGACTGGCTGTTGTTCCTGATGAAGGCGGCACAACAGATGCAATTGGCGGAAGCGCAAGCATTGATAATTCAGTTGTACCGGAAATCGATTTTACTTACTTCTTTACCGAAAATATTGCGGCGGAACTTATTCTTGCGACAACGCCCCATGATGTCAGTGTGTCAAACACGTCGCTTGGCCGAAATGTGGATCTTGGCGATGTCTGGCTGTTACCACCGACCCTGACTGTGCAATATCACTTTATGCCAAAAAAAGCATTTAGCCCTTATATTGGAGCGGGCTTGAATTACACCTTTTTCCTGAACGAAGATAAAGGAAACGACCCGGCGGTGACCAGTGTCGACTACGAAGATAATTTCGGGTACGCGTTACAAGCAGGGTTTGACTATAAAATCGATGATCGCTGGTCGTTCAATTTTGACGTCAAAAAACTCTTTTTGGAAACCAGCGTGACTGTGAATAACGGTAGCATCAACGCCCGTGATGTTGACATTGATCCATGGATCGTTGGTATCGGGTTCGGTTACCGTTTCTAAATCCATCGGGAGAGGGTTACACCCTCTCCTCATTCCATGCTGATGACTGCCTGCCGCGTTCTAACAACGCCCTGTCGCACATTCCTGTTTGCTCAAAACCGGTGCTTTTGGCGTAAATATCCGGGTAAATCTGCGAATAATGGACGAAGACGCCGTCTCGGGCGCTTTTTTCACCGCAGGTTTCTCGCCGTCTTCACGCCATCCAATTAGTTTACGTTCCGGAAAAAAAGACGCGGACGGCCGCGCTGGATATGAGTTTCTGTCCATAACATTCTCCATTCTTGAGGTTATGAACAACATATAACTATTTACACAATCAATATTAATTTACAATCTTGATCAACACTATTGCGTTTTTTGCAATAATAATCATTCGCCAAAGTCATGCTTGAGGCACTGTGCGAGATAATCAGAGAAAGCCCGAACTTTCGGGGGGAGATAGCGGCTCGATGGGTAAACCAGAAAGGTATTATATTCCAACGAATTAAATTTAAGACCTTCTGAATCAAACAGACGAACAAGCCTACCCGCTTTAATATGCTCGAAAACCTGCCAGAGGGGTAACACCACAATACCCAGACCACATATCCCCGCCTCCAGCACTGTCTCCCCACTATTCGTCTGAAATTTACTGGAAACCGGAATATCAACAGGCCCGACTGCGGTATCAAATTGCCAGCTTGATGCCACTGATCGCCATAACTCGTTGGCTGTTTTAAAATTGATGGCAAGACATTGATGGTTCTTCAGATCATCTGGTGTCTCTGGTGTTCCATGCTTTTCAAGATAACTCGGACTGGCACAAATCACACGGGTCACCCGGTGCAGTTTTCGCGCATGAAAGGTGGAATCGGGCAACCGGATGGCCATTCGTACGGCGGCATCAAACCCATCCTGAACCAGATCCAGCACCTGATCGCTCAATATCAATTCCAGCGAGATATCGGGATATTGCTCGAAAAATGTCTCTAGCCTGGGAACAATATAGCCCCGGCCAAATGTAAGCGGCGCCGTCACCTTTAATGCACCGCGCGGTTGAGCATCCAATTCGGAAATGGCCCGGCCCATATCATCAATTTCTGCAACCGCATTGACAGCACGGGTATAATAAATCTGTCCGGCTTCCGTCAGACTGACCTGGCGGGTGGTTCTGTTCAGCAATCGGGCATTCAAGGCTTCCTCAAGGGCATTGATCTGGCGGGTCACAGACGAGGCCGCCATGTTCATATGACGCGCGGCATCCGAGAAACTACCCCGCTTCACGATTTCTATAAAGATGCGAATCGCCGCCAGATTATCTGTCAAAATTGCGCTCTTTTCTAGGTATGAGACCAGTCTTCGGGGTCTTGATTGTTATTTGGAGACAAGCCCAGAATGTCGCCATCGGTCGAACAACCAAGCCCCAAGACGGTTCGATTGGCGTAAGAAAAATAGGCTGTCACCTGATTGATTTCCAGAATTTCTCCGTCTGAATATCCCGCTTGTTTAAGCGTTTCAATATGAGATTGTGCCAGCGATGACGGCTCATCCGTCAGGATCCGCGCATAGTGCATGGCTAGCTTCTCTTTTTCCGATAAGGGGGCTTTTTCAAGATCCCGCGCTTCAATGGCAGACCGGATCGCTTCCGATTTTTCCGGGTTGTTTAACAATCGTGCCAATCCTGCATAATGATGTTCAACACAATAAGTACAATTATTCAATGAGCTTACCCAAACGCCCAAAGTCTCCAAAAACCATTTCGGAACCGTATTGTTTGTATGATGCAGCACATATTTATACAGGGCCATATGGCCCTCCATCGTGTGGGGCCGAAGGGAATGAACCATCATAATATTGTCGACATTATTGTCGGGCCCCTTTACCCGATCATACAGCTTTTTCAGCCGCCCCTTGGCATTTTCATACGAAACAACATCAATCCAGACCATCGATTACTCTCCCGGAAAATTGGTTTCTCATCATGCTATCGCCCCTGATGAAGATCAATAAATTTCACAAGAGGTAGGACTTCAGAACTAGGTCTTTTTTGGTTTGCATTGGTGTCATATTCATGATTAATAATTTATTAACAATTCATACGGGCTCGTATAACTTCAGGGGCGTATCTGCAACCATAAGGGGGAATAAATGAAAAAAACAATTTTGAACGCTTTGCTCGGCGTCACGGCAGCATTTTTAATATCGGGGGCGGCATCTGCCGCAAATGTTAATCCGGATGTTATCTTCGGCTCAGGCAATGCCAACGGGGGTTTTACAGTTGGTACGACCAATAATATCGAAGTAGGCCTGCGTGCAAAACAGCGTTTTCCAGTACCGGCCAACATCTTTAACTATGACGGTGTCGATACCTATAATTTCAATGCGGGCGAATCCGCACCGGGATCAGGACGGCCATTATGGAGTTTTGAATGGTCAATAAACACTGATGTCGCGGGCACCAGCGGAGCGAAAGTTCAGGACTTCACCTATCAACTCCGGCTGGATCATGATCCCTCTGCGGGTCAGTCCTTTACAAGCTTTGATCCCATTATGGGCCCCGTGGCTTTACTGGGAATGGACCATTCATTTGGCGATAACTCAACCCTAAACGGTCAAGGGGTCGAGGTTGCCAGTGGTGACGCACCAGGCTATGCAAATCTGATTGCCAACAATAATGTGGTTCAGAATTCCTGGCAGTATCAGTGGTTCACGGTCATTGATCCGCTGATCGCTGGTCTGTATCGCATTCAAATGGATGTGCTGAGCGCGAACGGAGAACTTCTATCGACCGCCGGCATTAATGTTGTTGTATCTGCAGTCCCTCTTCCGGCAGCATTGCCATTATATGGGGCTGGCATGGCCGTCCTTGGCTTCCTCGGATGGCGACGGAAACAAAGAGCGGCCTAAACAGACGCAGAATTCAAAAAATCGAAAGGCGGCCATGGGGTCGCCTTTTTTGTGGCTCATTGTAATTCCGGATTTGCAATCAGATGCAACTTCTCTACCATTGGTTTTTCATAAAAAAGGACAGGCTCCATGAACAAATTCTCCCGTATTTTGATGCTGGCCGGCTCTGTAATGTGTTTTCCTGGCCTTGCAACCGCACAAACACAAGACAGCACCTTTAACGCAAAAGCTGCTATTCCGGTGCCGGATGAAGGAAAAACCTATCCGTCTTACTTCCTGACCATGGATCAATTGAAGAATTGCATTTCTGTCGAAGAGAATATGGCAATGCTGTCCGGCTATATCGAAAAACGAAATGCAATTTTCGAAACGTACCGCGAAGAACTCGCCGCGTTGGATACGGAAATAAAACGCATCGAAACCTATTTCCGTGAAAACCCCAACACGAAAATTGACGATAAGGAAAATTTTGAAACGCGCAATGAAATGGTGCGAAAAAACAATGACTATGTTGCACAGTATAATAAGAAGCTGGAGGATTATACCACGTTGCAAAAAGCCTATGATAATGATGTTTCCGAATTTAACAGTTTATCGGCGGACTTCCAGAATTCATGCAATGGCAAGCGCTATTATCTGGATGATTTACAGGCCGTCCGTGGCAGGTAATCCATCGGGAAGTATCAGACTAACCCGTCGCGTGTTTACCCAGAATTCGCAGAAAATTATCGAATATTTTTAGTAATAACGTCGGTAATTACGTATTTATGCCACTGAAAATAAAGTAATTTTTATAAATTCAGGAAACCGGCCAGGATTTTTGAAAGAGGCTGCTGAAATGTCGTAACGAGGGCAAACCCGTAGACGCCATAGAGAAAGAAACGCTGTGTTTTTGCCGGAACAGATGTCAATCGAACAAGCAGTTTACCCCCAATAAGGCCGCCAATTAGCGTACCGGAAAACAGGGCAACGGCATAAAAGTACAAGATGTTTCCATATAACAAATGAACAAAAACAGTAACGATAACACACAAAAATTCACACACCCTTGCCTGTATGCTGGCCTGCGCAATTGAATCGCCGCCCGGATAAGCAAGACGGAATAACGCCAGGGTCAGCAACCCGAAACCCGCGCTGATACTGCTTCCGTAAATGCCAATCAAAAACGCCGCCACTATCAAAAGGGTTCGGTTTTTTGGCAGATCAAAACGACTGACAGCGGGAATAATCAACTCAATAAAGAAGATCGCGCCAACAACAACAAAAGGAATAACATCCCGTGTGATCTGATTGATCAGGAAAACCCCTGCAATACTTCCTGTTAACAGGGCGGGAGCAACATGCCTGATTTGCTGCCAGTTCACCTGTTTGCGGGTCGCATAACCACCACTGATTCCCCAGCCTAGGGATCCAACCTTGAAAAGCGCCATCAACTGGGCATAACCGACCAGCGGTAACAGAAATTCCAATACCGGCAGCGCCAGAAAAAATGCGCCCGCGATATTCACCGCCCAGATTGCCAGGAAAAGGCCTGAAACCAGTAACAGGAAAAAAGTCATTGATTGTCCAGTCACGTGAAAACAAGGAAGACTGCCGGACAGATTAGGGCCCGGTCCAAATATTCGATTTCCGTTAAGCGAATATTAGGATCAGTTTGTGAAAATGCTCAAAATTGTAGGGTAACGCTTGCAGATCTGCCGGTTTTTCAGTGGCATTCTCTAAAATCAGGCACCGCTGCTTCGAGGGTATAGTAAATGAATGTAGTCACGTCAATAAACGCCAGCGCCAGCGAAAAAATGCCCTCAATCGATGGCAAGCTGTTCCTTTCAGAGGTTATCGGTGCCTTAAGTTACGCGCTTGATATGACAGAAGGTCAACCCGCCGGACATAGTATTCGGTGTTGTTACATTGGTATGCATTTGGGTAAAAAACTGGGCCTCGACCAGCAGCAGCAATGGGATCTTTATTACACATTATTATTAAAAGATGCTGGGTGTAGCAGTAATGCAGCCCGCCTGTATGAACTATATGGCTGTGACGAGCGGGACTTCAAACATGAATTTAAGCTTGTCGATAACACCGATTTCAGGGAAGTCAGCAAATTTATCATCAACCATGTAGGTGTGGGGGAAAGCTTTCTTTCCCGTTTAAAACGCCTGATTGATGTTGGTAAAAATGGAAGCAATTATGCGGTTGAGCTGATTGAAACCCGCTGCGAGCGGGGTGCAGACATCGCTATTCGTCTGGGATTTAACGAAGCAATTGCCGACGGCATCCGTTATCTGGACGAACATTGGAACGGCGAGGGAAAACCTTATAGGAAATCCGGGCATGAGATCCCCGTTAATTCTCAGATTGCCCTTCTTGCCCAGGTTGCGGATGTCTTTTTTATCTCAAGTGGTCAGGATGCCAGCCTTGAGCAGGTTACCCGCAGAAGCGGCTCGTGGTTTGATCCGAACCTGGTTGCCCTGTTTGACGACATTGCGAACGATGATGAGTTCTGGCAACACCTGAATAGTGACGACCTGCAACAGCAGATCATGAAGCTGGAGCCTGCATCAATGGCCATGCGGGTCAGTGAAGAGCGGCTGGACGATATCACAGCCGCCTTTGGTATGATTGTCGATACGAAAAGCTCCTTCACTTTTGACCATAGCAGCCGCGTTGCCCTGTACACCGAATCCATTGCAAAGCATTTCGGCTATGAAAAAAACCACCTGTCATACTTGCGCCGTGCCGCATTATTACACGATATTGGCAAACTGGGGGTCAGCAATGACATTCTGGACAAACCGGGAAAACTGGACGACCACGAATGGGCAGAGATCAGAAAGCACTCCAAGTTTACAGAAGAGATTCTCTCTCATCTGTCTCCCTTCACAACGATGGCAAAAATGGCAGGCGCCCATCATGAAAAACTGGACGGAACGGGCTATCCTTACGGTCTGTGTGCCGAGGAAATCCATATGGATACCCGGATCATAACGGCCGCGGATATTTTTGACGCCATTACTGCCGCGCGCCCCTATCGCGGTGCCGTTCCGGTGGAAAAAACACTGGAAATCATGCGCGGCGAATGCGGCACGTCAATTGACCCGGTGGTTTTTGATGCCTTGCAAACGGTAGTTTCAGATCTCGCGCTGAAATAGACCGCCGCTGTTCGCTGCTTTCAAACCCCGATCCGGAAATCAGTCCCTAGCGGATCCCTGATGCCTGTTGGATTTCTCGAACATACTGGATGATCAGGGCAACTTCTGTTTGGTTAAGCCCCTCTATCGCCGGCATGTTGCCAAATGACCAATGATGGGCCCGGACCCCTTGGGCAACCGCTCGAAAAAAAGCACCATCGCCATGATGACCAGGCTCATAAATCTTGTGAATGAGAGGGGGCGCAACATCATCCTGTCCCGCCGCATTTGTCCCATGGCAGCTCACACAGTTTTTATCGTACAGCGTTTTGCCCGCCATCGCGCCCGGGGTAAAGTGATCGGGAAGCGTGACTTCTACAATCGCGGGGCCCCTTCCGCCGCTAGCGGCAGGCATTTTTTCGTCCGAATAGAAATAATAGGCCGCCAAAGCGGCGACAATCGCCCCTAGCACTCCAACAACAATAACCTTTTTCACAGAATCC
This sequence comes from Sneathiella aquimaris, assembly GCF_026409565.1. NCBI lineage: Bacteria > Pseudomonadati > Pseudomonadota > Alphaproteobacteria > Sneathiellales > Sneathiellaceae > Sneathiella > Sneathiella aquimaris. The sequence continues at coordinate 210,573 of NZ_CP112881.1, read as the reverse complement.
TCCAAAATCAATGAAGCAACGTTAGTCCTTCCAGCAGGGGGAAGGTCAAGATCTTATCAACGATCAGTGAAAATCCTTTAAGCGACAGCGGATAAGACGCGCTTGCCCCTTATCCGTCCAGTCGCATATTGAGTGTATGATTAAAGGCGCGGCATCTCGTCAATCTTTACCGTCATATCCGATTGCGTGTTACCGGTATGCGTGGTTTCCGCTTTCGTAATATTCACAAGCAGCACTTCATCCTGTGCCTCGGGCATATGCTCAACCCCTTTAGGAATGACCAGAAGTTCCCCTTCTTTGACGATCTCGTCCCGATCCCGGAAATGAACCGTCAGTGTGCCCTTGATGACAATAAACAATTCATCTTCCTGCTCATGAGAATGCCAGACAAATTCGTTTTTTAGCTTTGCCAACCGGACATGCTGACCGTTCGCTTCCGCGACTAGATGCGGGCGCCAATAACCGCTAACCTGACCAAATTTTTCCATTAAATTCACGCTTTTCACAACAAATCTCTCCTTATTTTTGAATTGCCAAAGCGTATAAAATACATCATCATAAACAAAGCTAATATATATAATACTTAACATTAACAAACCTAATGACAAATTATGCGCACGATTGATCTACAGCTCCTCCGAACCTTCAGAACCGTTGCGACATCCGGCAGCATGACAAAAACCAGCGGTTTACTGAACTTGACACAAGGGGCCGTCAGTCAACAGGTCCGCAAGCTTGAGGAACAATTGGGATGCAGGTTACTTTTCCGCTCAAAAACCGGCATGACCCTCACTCAGGAGGGTGAAAAACTCTTTTCCCGGTCGCAAACACTGCTTAATCTGAACGATCAGATTTGGCAGGAAATGACAGAACCGGAATTTGCGGGCCGGTTGTCATTGGGCATCCCGCTGGATTTGGTCAATGGACAGTTGCCTCTCATATTGAGGCATTTCGCCGAGGCGTTTCCCGATATCGATATCAATTTGGTCTGTGCCCCCACCCTTGAGCTCAAACGCCAGTTTAACGACGGTGTTCTGGACTTGACGCTCATGGAAGAGGTGCAGGCCGACATTTCCGGTGAAACCCTCTATTCTGATCAACTGGTCTGGATTTCAGCAAAAGGCAGCCGGCTTCTTGAAACCACGCCATTACCTTTATCGATTGCGAGTACAGATTGTGTATTCCGCAAACCGACAACAGATGCCCTTGACCGGGCGGGGCGACCTTGGAAACGGGTATATGAAAGCAACAATATTGATGCGGTTCAGGCGATGATCCGAATGGATCTGGCAGTCGGCGTTTATTTAAAACAGTTGGTGCCCGACAGCCTGAACCATTTTCAAGGCGGCGACCGTTTTCCGGCGCTACCGGAATTTTTCGTCACGCTGGCCGTTTCAAATGGCAAACAACAAGACCTTGCCCGGCATCTGGCCGAATATATAAAAAGAGGGTTCGCACCCCAGAAAGCGGCATAATCAAAAAGAGGCGTCCGCGTTTTGATGGCAAGACTTCAGTTCAGCAGGTCTGCCCGCGGGTAAAGCCGGAAAAAAGGCTAGAATCAAAAAGGCCCAGCCATCGAAATGGCCGGGCCTTTTGATATTTGGAGCGGGCGATGAGATTCGAACTCACGACCCTAACCTTGGCAAGGTTATGCTCTACCCCTGAGCTACGCCCGCATCCGGTGCAACTTGCGCTGCGAGGCGGGATAATAGTTATCTTGAATGCGAATGCAAGCGTGTTTTTAAAAAAAGTTCATTTTATTTTTCCACGTGGCAGGGATCAACGCATTCGGCTATCTTATCGGCTAATAATCAAGCAGAGGAATACGGATTTATGGCGGCGACTCCTGACGAACTCTTTTCTTATCTCGAAAAACTGGGAATCAAATTCAAAACCCATCAGCACGAACCGGTCTTCACGGTCGAGGAAGCACAGGCCGTCTCGCGGGAGCTGGAAGGCGGGCACAGCAAAAATCTGTTCCTCAAGGATAAAACAGGAGATCTTTATCTTCTGGTCTGTCTGGAAGAAACCCCGGTTGATCTTAAATCTTTGCGCAAAAAGATCGGTGCAAAAAACCTGAGTTTTGGAAAAGCTGACCTTCTGATTGACACGCTCGGCGTTGAACCGGGCTCTGTTACACCCTTCTCCTTGATCAATGATATGGACAAAAAGGTGTTCGTTTTGTTGGATGAAGCCATGATGAAAGAAGACTATTTGAACTTTCACCCCTTGATTAATGACAAAACAACGCAAATTTCTTCTAAGGACCTTTTACAGTTCATAGAGTCATGTGGGCAGGATTACAGGATAATAGATCCATCCGCAGATATCCCTTCTTAAAGGCTGGACGAGGCAGGCAGACAGGATATACTCGGCGGAAATTGGAAAGAACGAACAGAATTGGTATAGTGACGGTATGGAAACCTTAATAGACAGTGCTGCAGGCAATGCAGGAAATTGGGTCACCGACGGGGACACGCAAAGCTTCAACACAGATGTTGTGGAAGCCAGTAAAGACCGCTTGGTACTTGTAGATTTGTGGGCCCCTTGGTGTGGCCCCTGCAAACAGCTTGGTCCTGTTCTTGAAAAAATCGTCCAGTCCGCTGGCGGCGCTGTTTCGCTTGTGAAAATCGATATCGATAAAAACCCGCAAATTGCCCAAGCCTTGCGCGTTCAATCCATTCCGGCTGTTTTTGCGTTCAAAAACGGGCAGCCTGTTGACGGGTTCATGGGTGCGGTTCCGGAAAGCGAAATCAAAAAGTTTATCGAGAAAAATGCTGGCGAAGCCATTGGCCCTTCCCCTGTTGACGAAGCGATGGAAACCGGTCTTGAGGCATTGGAAGCTGATAATATAGAAGTTGCGCTTGCCGCCTTCGCCCAGATTCTTGAAATCGAGCCCGACAATGTCGATGCGAAGGCCCATTTGTCCCGGATCTATATCATGATGGGCGAAACGGAAGCCGCCCAGAACCTGCTAGAAACACTGTCAGATGAAGACAAAACCAATCCTGCCGTTTCAAAGGCACTGGCCAGCCTGAAGCTGGCTGAAAATACGGCAAATACAGGGGATCTTGCGGCTTTGCTGGATAAGGTTTCAACAGATCCGGACAATCTGGATGCCCGGCTTGAACTGGCACGCGCGCAAATCGGCGCACAGGCTTATGAAGAGGGCGGACAGCAGCTTCTGGAAATCATCCGTCGCGACAAAGAATGGAACGATGCCATTGCCCGCCAGGAATTACTTAATCTTTTTGAAGTTCTGGGCCCCATGCACGACACCACCAAAGACCTCCGTCGTGGCCTTTCGTCCCTGTTATTCTCATGAGCGATCAGGGCACCACATCAGGTCTGGACGAATTACCGACAATTCTGCCGGTTTTTCCGCTGACAGGTGCCCTTTTGCTGACAACGGGCCAATTACCGCTTAATATTTTTGAACCGCGGTATCTGGATATGGTGCGTGATGCCATGGAAACCCACCGTGTTATTGGCATCATACAGCCAAAAGATCCGGAGGATGTCTCTCATGAACCAGACCTCTATACCATCGGCTGCGCGGGTAAAATCTGTGAATTTTCTGAACAGCAAAATGGAACAATTCACATCACCGTAGAAGGCATCTGCCGGTTCAGAATGGAAGACGAACTGGACCGCCTCACCAAATATCGGCAAGTACAGGCAGATTACAGCCCGTTTCAACATGACCTTATTTCGGCGACCGAACGATCTGTTGACCGCGAAGCCCTGCAAAGTGTGCTGAAGCATTTTCTGGAATTCGAAAATGAGGAAGAAGACTGGGAAGCGCTGAACAACCTGGCAGATGACAATCTTGTCAATTCCCTGTCCATGATTTGCCCATTTTCTCCCGCAGAAAAACAAGCCTTGCTGGAAGCTGAAAATGTTATTGCCAGAGCTGAACTTCTGATCAGCCTTTTGACAATGATGATGCAGCAAAGCAGCCCGAACAGAACCGTGCAATAGGAAAAAACCGTGACCAATTCAATTGATACTGCCCCTGATCAGTCGGCTGTTGATCCCAAACTTCTGGAAATCCTTGTCTGCCCTGTCACCAAAACGACGCTGGAATTTGATCGCGACAAGGCAGAGCTGATCAGCAAAAAAGCGGGCCTCGCCTTTCCTATTCGAAACGGCATCCCGATCATGCTTGTCGAAGAAGCCCGTACATTGGATGAGAAATAGGATGACAGCAGATCTGTATGATCAGGCCGGCCGTCCAAAACCGACCGAAGTCCGTTTAAAAAAAGAAGAAAAAATCCTGACCATCAGTTTTGCCGATGGTCATAATTTTCAATTTCCAGCCGAATTGTTAAGGGTGGAAAGTCCATCTGCTGAAGTTCAGGGCCATAATCCGTCGCAAAAACAGATTATCGCCGGACGACGACATGTCGGGATCATGTCTTTAGAGCCAGTGGGCAATTATGCCGTGCGGCTAAAATTTGATGACCTTCACGACACAGGCCTCTTTTCCTGGAGCTATCTTTACAAACTAGGTCTCACACAGGAAGAGGTGTGGGAAGCCTATCTGAACAACCTTGCGAAAAACGATCTCAGTCGGGATCCTTAAAGGTCAAAGCGGTTTTCCCTCCAGCAACCTTGGGAGTTCACCCACTGTCCCGCGGGCATGTTCCATAAAAAAGCCTTTCAAGCGCGGCATTTTGTTGACCGCCGCGAGACCCAGATCCCTTGCAAATCGGACCGGGGGCACATCGGTCACAAACAGCTTGTTCAATCCATCGGTAATGGCCAAAAGGGCCAGACTGTCAAAGCGCCGCCAACGCTGATAGTGATTGAGCATATTCTGGCTACCGATATCCTGACCCAAACGGGCCGTATCGACAACCACCTCGGCAAGGGCGGCAACATCCCGCAATCCCAAATTCAATCCCTGCCCGGCAATCGGGTGCATGCCATGCGCCGCATCACCAATTAACGCCAGCCTTTCAGAAATGTAGGTATCTGACTGATGCAGGGCGAGCGGATAACTCCAGCGCGGACCAACAACCTCCAGCTTACCTAGAAAATCACCAAAGCGACTGGCCATCTGGGCCTGAAAATCGGTGTCATCCAGCTGCATGATCTTGGCGGCCATATCGGTCTGCTCTGTCCAGACGAGTGACGAACGGTTGCCGCTCATTGGCAAAATGGCAAATGGGCCGGGATTAAGAAAACGTTCCTGGGCAACGCCGTTATGGGGATATTCATGGGCGACCGTACACACAATTCCGCTCTGGTCATAGGACCAGCCAACCGTCTTGATCCCCGCCATTTGGCGAAGGGGCGACTGACGACCATCAGCGGCAACCACAAGCCGCGCCGTGACAACCCGGCCATCCGCCAGTTCAGCGGTCACACCATCGGCCTCTCTTTCAATTGTTCTATAAGTCGCGGGGGCAAGAAGGGTCAGGGTTTCGATTTCGGCTGCGCGGGCCTGCAGGGCCATTCTCATATGGCGATTTTCCACCATGTGACCGAACGGCTCATCCCCTAATTGTTTATGATCATAATGCAGAAAGAACCTGGACGGACCATCTGTAATGCGGATGTCCAGCATGGGCTCTGCCTCGGGAACATGCGCCCAAACACCAATGCTTTTAAAAAGATTACGCGACGCATGGGCGATCGCCGACACCCGGCCATCAAAGTGACCCTCTACAACATTCGCTGGATCTTCACGCTCCAGAACGACAACCTCAAGGCCCGCCGAAGATAAGGCGATAGCGAGGGGCAAACCATTTAAGCCCCCTCCGACTACCAGAATGTCCGCCTGAATTACCTCTGTCGCTGTCATTATACTTTTTCCAACCTTTTGTACCTCGCTGGGCAGACCTGCCCTTGCTCCCTTTTAAGATTATAGCTAACCTCTCACAATGACAAATTATTGGCATAGCTTATCCGCCCTTCAATTGGGTGAAAGAATAGAACGGGGCGAGATCGACCCTATTGATCTTACGCAATATTTTCTGGATCGGATCAAAGAAAAAGATCCGGACCGTGTAATTTATGTCCGTTTAACCGAAGATCGGGCGCTTTGTGAAGCGCAGGCTGCGCGGACGCGCGCGCGTAACAAACAACGGCGCAGCCCGTTGGACGGGGTTCCGATTTCCTGGAAAGACCTGTTTGATACCGCCGGTGTTCCGACCGAAGCGGGCGCCAAGTTGCTTGAAGGACGAACACCTGATCAAGATGCGGAATGTCTGGAACGCGCGACAAGGGCCGGATTAATCTGTCTTGGCAAAACCAATATGCCTGACGTGGCGTTCTCCGGCTTGGGGAATAATGCCTGGACGGGCACAGGGGCCAACCCGCATGACCCGGACAATATACGGGTTCCCGGGGGCTCTTCCTCCGGGGCAGCGCTGTCTGTTTTTCACGGCCTGGCCGCGGCGGGAATCGGCTCTGACACTGCGGGCTCTGTGCGAATTCCGTCGGCCTGGTGTGGTATCACGGGTCTTAAGACCACACATGGTTTGATTTCTCTGGAAGGGTCGGTACCACTTTCGCCGTCACAGGACACAATTGGGCCACTGACCCAAAATGTAGCCGACGCAAACGCTTTATGTGCCATTTTATCAGGAAAGCCTGCAGCAGATCTGAAAGGGGCCTCGTTGAAAGGGGTCCGCATCCTGCGCGCGACAACGGTTTTTGATGATCTGGTAAAACCGGATATCCAAAACCAGATTGCAAAGGGTTTAAAGCAGATGGAAAAAGCGGGGGCCGAGATTGTCGAACAGGCTGTACCCGTTTTTCAGGAAGTTCTGGACCATTCAGCAAAAGCAGGGTCCCCTGCCAATGTAGAGGGGAACGTTCTCTGGGCTGATAAAATCCGTCAGGATCCAGACGGCATGTTCGGACCGATCGCCCGGCGGTTTTTATCCGCGGATACATTTAGTGCGCCCGGTATCGTCGGATTTTATATGGCTTTGGCGGACTATCAGAAAAAATATCAGGCCCAGACCGCAGGCTTTGACCTTGTCGTTGGCGCCACGGTGCCTGACATACCGCCCCTGCTTCAACCTTTATACGAGGATGAAGAGAAATATCTGAAAGCGGCGATGATGTCGATCAGCCTGACACGGTTGGGGAATTTACTTGGCCTGTGCGCAACATCGTTGCCTTGCGGATCAGCAAACGGGTTCCCCGTTGGATTGATGTTAATGGCCCCGCCCTTTCAGGAAGCCAAGCTTCTCAGACTGAGCCACGCCACCGAAAATTGTTTGGCTGAACTAAATGCCTAATTTATAGACACTGACTATTTATTAATCAATTTTACTGTCTATTTTTCAAGCAAAACCGTCGGATTTTTCCGGCGGTTTTTTTTATCTAATTGAAATTAAACAATTTTTTACCTTCTTTTTGAAACTGGCACAGGTCTTGAAGTAAAGAGGACGAGCCAGGGGAAATCCCTATTGGAAAACAGGCATTGAGGTGAAAAATGAAACTCGTCATGGCCATTATCAAACCGTTCAAGCTAGACGACGTGCGCGATGCACTGACGGCTATCGGCATTGACGGTTTGACCGCGACCGAAGTTAAAGGCTTCGGACGTCAAAAAGGGCACACAGAAATCTACAGGGGTGCAGAATACGCAATTTCATTCCTTCCCAAGATTAAAATCGAACTCGCTGTCAAAGATGACATGGTTGAACAGGTAGTCGAAACCATACAGACAACGGCCAGAACCGGACAAATCGGTGACGGTAAAATCTTCGTTTATGACCTGAATAATGTCGTTCGCATCCGTACGGGTGAAACTGACACAGATGCGCTTTAGGAGAGGAAATATGCGTAACAGTAAACAATCTTTGGCGATTATGGCAGCTGGTGCTGCACTCGCCGCACTCTTTCCAGCCAGCGCGTTCGCGGCTGTTGACAGTGAAACCTCATACATTCTCAATTCTTTTTCCTTCCTGATTAACGGTGCTTTGGTCATGTGGATGGCTGCGGGCTTTGCCATGCTCGAAGCCGGTCTGGTTCGCAAAAAGAACACAGCGACCATTTGTCTGAAAAATATCGCTCTTTATTCCGTTTCAGGCCTGACCTTTTATGTGGTCGGCTATAATCTGATGTATCTTGATGTCACCGGGTTCATTGGCTCTATCAGCCCGTTCTGGGGTCCAGACGATGCGGCCGCGCTTGCTGGTACTTTTGATGAAGGCAGCTATTCTGCGTCTTCGGACTGGTTCTTCCAGATGGTATTCGTTGCGACAGCCGCTTCCATTGTATCGGGCGCGCTTGCTGAACGGGTCAAACTATGGTCTTTCCTTGCTTTTGTCGTTCTACTGACAGCAATCATATATCCAATTCAAGGCTCCTGGGTTTGGGGCGGTGGCTGGTTGGATGCCATGGGCTTCTCAGACTATGCCGGTTCTACTCTGGTTCACTCTGTTGGTGGCTGGGCTGCTTTAACGGGTGCAATCATTCTGGGTGCCCGAAAAGGTAAATACGGAAAAGACGGCCGTGTCATGCCAATTCCAGGGGCCAACCTTCCGCTTGCGACATTGGGAACATTTATCCTGTGGCTCGGCTGGTTCGGCTTTAACGGTGGTTCTGTTCTTGCCCTGGGTTCTGCGGAAGCTGTCATTGAAATGGCCAACGTTTTTGCCAATACAAACATGGCCGCCGTCGGTGGTGTTCTGGCCGCAATGGTCGCAACCCAGTTGATCTACAAGAAAGTCGACCTGACCATGGCATTGAACGGTGCAATCGCCGGTCTTGTCTCTATCACAGCAGAACCTGCTGATCCGTCCATGGGAATGGCCATTCTGATCGGTGCTGTTGGTGGTATTCTGGTGGTTGTTGCGGTTCCGCTTCTTGATAAGTTGAAAATCGACGATGTTGTTGGTGCCATCTCGGCGCACCTTGTTGCCGGTATCTGGGGAACGTTGGCGGTTGCCATTTCCGATGCGGATGCGACTTTTATCGTACAGGCCACAGGCGTTGTCTCCATCGGTGCGTTTGTCGTCGTGACCAGCACAATCTTCTGGCTAGCCCTGAAATACACCGTTGGTATTCGGGTTTCTGAAGAAGACGAAGCAAACGGTCTTGATAAAGCAGAACTGGGTCTGGAAGCCTATCCAGAATTTGGTCCATCCAGCTAAACAATACCCTGATCGGGCAGGCGCGTATATTGGGAGCCGCCTGCCCACCCTAGATGCAATTGCCTTATTTTTGATCTCTAATTGATTAAATTGTGGGCAATTGCATCGTTTGCATTATCTCTCTCTTCCCCAAACTGCCCCAAAAACCGGCATTTGCTGATTTGGCACGCTCCTTGAGTACCTCTTCCCCACACACCAAACGAACAACAAGCTTGGGAATGCGGGAATGGATTCAAATATCACAGGAACAGACGTTCTATTTATTCTGATGGGCGCCATCATGGTTTTTGCCATGCATGCAGGCTTCGCCTTCTTAGAGGTTGGCACCGTCAGGCGAAAAAATCAGGTCAATGCACTGGTAAAAATTCTGGTGGATTTTGCGGTCTCAACGGTCTGTTATTTCTTCATTGGCTATTCTGTCGCTTATGGCGTCGATTTTCTGGTCAGCGCCTCCGTACTGTCGGGCGCGGAAACTGCCGAAGGATACAGCTTTGCCGGCAATGGCTATGATCTGGTCAAATTCTTCTTTCTTTTGACCTTTGCCGCTGCTATTCCAGCGATTATCTCGGGCGGAATTGCCGAACGGGCAAAATTTTGGCCCCAACTGGCGGCCACTGCGATTTTGACCGCCCTGGCCTACCCTTTCTTTGAAGGAATAATCTGGGGCGGTGCCTTCGGTATCCAGGAAATGATTGAAAATAGGTTCGGTGTTCCTTTTCACGACTTTGCGGGCTCCATCGTTGTGCACGCCGTTGGGGGGTGGATTGCACTGGGCGCGGTTATTTTTCTGGGGGCCCGCATGGGGCGCTATCGCAAAGATGGGCGGCTGATCGGTATACCGCCGTCAAATATTCCGTTTCTCGCGCTGGGTTCATGGATATTATGCATTGGCTGGTTCGGTTTTAACGTTATGAGTGCCCAGACAATCGACGGGGTTTCCGGTCTTGTCGCGGTCAATTCCCTGATGGCCATGATTGGCGGGATCCTGAGTGCGTTGGTTGTCGGCCGGAATGATCCGGGTTTTGTCCATAATGGTGCCCTTGCCGGATTGGTCGCCGTTTGCGCAGGTTCTGATATCATGCATCCCATCGGAGCCCTTGCCACAGGAACGGTGGCTGGTGGTATTTTCGTCTATGCCTTTAACTGGTGCCAGAACAAACTACGCCTTGATGATGTCCTGGGCGTTTGGCCACTTCACGGCCTTTGCGGTCTTTGGGGCGGGATCGCCGCTGGTATTTTCGGCTTGCAAGCACTTGGTGGATTAGGCGGCGTGAGCCTGCCGGTTCAAATTGGCGTGTCGTTGGTCGGTTGTCTTTACGCTTTAATAATCGGTTTAGTAGTGTACGGCCTTCTTAAGAAAACGGTCGGCATCCGTCTGGATGAACAATCCGAATTTGAAGGGGCAGACCTGAGTATTCACAAAATCGGGGCATATCCCGAAGAAGACCTCAAATTGTAAGCACAAAATCAACATATAGCGTTTGGATAAGCATAAAAATCAACATTTTATGCTTTCCACTCGCCAGTGCTTCACCAAGTTAATTTTTATCACTTTTGTGTTACCAAATCCCGAAGACAAACAACAACTTACATCTATAGTAGTATATGCTAATTCAGAACATTTAGGGAACATTGGGATATTTACCGCCTTTTGGCGGCTGCTGAGAAATATTCTATCGACCCTGAGGGAAATGGGCTTGTTTCTCTTCTCGTAATTCACTAATTTTGTTTTTGTTTTGTACTCATTGCAGTTTTGCATCATTCTTAGGCAAATATTATGAACCCGGACCTGGCTTTATTACGGGGATCCCCCTTCGTCGCCCTTCGTGAACTTCTTGATCCGCTCGCCCCTCAATCGAACATTAAACCAATTTCACTAACAATCGGAGAGCCACAGAATCAACCCCCTGAACTCATGAAACGGGTTCTCAAGGAGCATGACCATTTATATGGCAAATATCCACCTGGTGATGGGACAGTTGAACAAAGAACCGCGATCGTTAATTGGTTGAACCGCCGCTTTACGCTACCAGACGGTATGATCGAGCAGGACAGGCATATCACCCCGGTCAATGGTACAAAAGAAGCGTTGTATATGTTGGCGCAGGTTTTAACGGACCGGTCTGACCCGGCCGCTGAAAAACCCTGCATCCTCATTCCGAACCCCTATTACCACGTCTATTATGCAGCCGCAATTATGGCAGGAGCCGACCCTGTTTTGCTGCATGCCAACCGGGAGAACAACTTCTTTCCGGATTTGGACAGCCTGTCTGAAGATGTTCTGTCCCGCTGTACCGCCTTTTTCCTGTGCAGCCCCTCCAATCCACAAGGCACGATTGCAGACCGGGATTACCTCATCAAAGCGCTTGAATTGTCGCGCAAGCATGATTTCGTACTGATTATGGATGAATGTTATACAGAGATATATGATCAGTCCCCACCAACCGGAATTTTGGAAATCCTCAAGTCAGAGGGCGGCTCGTTGTCCAATGTGGTTGCCTTTCATTCATTGTCAAAACGGTCAAGTGCTGCAGGACTGCGGTCTGGTTTTATGGTGGGTGATCCGTTAATCACCCGTGCCATGCTGAATTTGCGAAATTTTGCCGGCGCAGCGTCCCCCCTGCCTGTTTGTGCCGCCTCGGCCGCTCTTTGGGCGGATGATGAACATGTCGCCTCAAATCGGACACGATATAAGACGAATATCGATATTGCCGAGAAACATTTAAAAGGCCGGTTCGGTTTTTACCGGCCGCCTGGGGGTTTCTTTTTATGGATCGATGTGGGAGATGGCGTGGACGCCACGAAAAAACTTTGGACGAAAGCCGCTATTCGTGTGCTTCCGGGGGAATTTCTAAGCGTCACCGACCACACCGGGTTCAACCCGGGACGGCAATATATCCGCATTGCGCTGGTATTTGACCCTGAAGTGATGGAAGAAGCTTTATCCCGGATGGTCAATGTTTTATAGAATATAGGTTATGAATTTTAAAGGCTCCGGATCAAAATCAATTTCCCTGCTTCCAAGCGGCAGTACAGACTTCCTGTACCGCCGTGCGATTGAGCTATTGGGCATCTCCTTATTTGTTATCGCTCTTCTTGGGGTCTTGACGCTGGTATCCTATTCTCCAGAGGATCCAAATTTTAATCATGCGACAGAAAACCCGGCCTCCAATTGGCTTGGCGTAATGGGCGCTCATATTTCTGACCTGATGCTGCAAACCATTGGATTGGGCGCCATCGCACTGATTGCCGGCCTTGTTGCCTGGTCCTGGCGGATCACGTCCCATCGAGGATTACGCTGGGGGTGGGTGCATGTTGCCCTGCTGCCTTTTGGCGTTTCTTTCGCCGCAAGCGCGATAGCTGCCCTGCCTGTCAGCGAAGGCTGGCCGTTAAATGCGGGATATGGCGGAATTGTTGGTGAAGTCATCTTCAACGGGCTGATCGTTGGTGGTCAAAAGGTTGGCATTGTTATTCCAACATCTGCACTGGGCATTGTCCTGGCGGGGGTCGCCGCGATCCTGCTGGTTCTGGCATTTGCCCTTCCCTTGCAGGAATGGATCAGTATGGGCAGATCCATCATTTTTGCGGGTCGCAAAACCGCGGCCTTTGGGGGCTATCTGAAAGGCCTGCGCGGCAAAGAGGAAACGATTGATGAAGAAGATGCGATCCTTTTAGGATCAGCACCGGAAGAAAGCACCGCCAAACCCGAGAAGAAAACCCGCCGCCGGAAAAAGAAAGAATTGAAAGCAGATCCTGCTGATCGGGGGACAGAGCCTAAGATTGATGCGCGGCGCAGCGAGGTTAAAGCGGGAAAACGGGTCGCGGCTGAAAAACAGGCGGCCCTTGATCTGGGACCATCGGATATTTATCAATTGCCGCCCTTAAGCCTTTTATCGTTGCCAGATACCAAACTGGTGGCAAAACCGATCAGTGAAGAAGCGCTGCAAAATAATGCGCGTCTTCTGGAAGGGGTTCTGGACGACTATGGCATCAAGGGGGAGATCAGCCGGGTACGTCCGGGGCCTGTTGTTACCTTGTATGAACTGGAACCGGCCCCCGGTCTGAAAAGTTCGCGGGTGATTGGTCTTGCCGATGACATCGCCCGTTCCATGAGTGCCATCTCTACCCGTATCGCCGTAATTCCGGGACGCAATGCCATCGGGATCGAACTTCCCAATCAGCGGCGGGAAACTGTTCTGTTACGGGAACTTCTGTCAACCGCCACTTATGAAAGCACAAACTCCAAACTAACGTTGGCACTTGGTAAGGATATTGGCGGTGACCCAGTGGTCGCCGATTTGGCCCGTATGCCCCATCTGTTGATTGCAGGTACAACAGGATCTGGTAAATCGGTGGCCGTGAATACTATGATTCTCAGCCTACTATACCGGCTCCCGCCTGAAGAATGCCGGTTCATCATGATTGACCCCAAAATGCTTGAGTTATCCGTGTATGACGGAATTCCGCATTTGCTGGCACCGGTTGTCACGGAACCTGGCAAAGCCGTGGTGGCCCTAAAATGGGCTGTCAAGGAGATGGAGAACCGTTACCGGAAAATGGCGGAACTCGGCGTTCGGAATGTGGATGGTTATAATCAGCGTATTCGCGAAGCCAAGAAACGCGGGGAAGAGCTGAAACGCACCGTACAAACCGGGTTCGACGCCACCTCGGGCGAGCCTGTTTTTGAAGAGCGTGTTCTGGATACAGAACCCCTGCCCATGATTGTCATCATCGTTGACGAAATGGCCGATTTGATGCTGGTGGCCGGTAAAGATATTGAAGCCGCCGTTCAGCGACTAGCCCAAATGGCGCGGGCGGCAGGCCTTCATGTGATTATGGCAACCCAGCGCCCGTCCGTAGACGTTATTACTGGTACCATCAAGGCCAACTTCCCAACCCGGATCAGTTTTCAGGTTACCTCGAAAATCGACAGTCGGACCGTTTTGGGTGAACAGGGTGCAGAACAGCTCTTGGGACAGGGTGATATGCTTTATATGCCCGGCGCTGGCAGGGTTCAAAGGGTACACGGCCCCTTCGTTTCTGATGAAGAAGTCGAAGAAGTTGTCAAATTCCTCAAATCTCAGGGCTCGCCCAATTATATGGAAGAAGTTACCGAAGAGCAGGAAACAGAATTTGACGGTATGAGCGGCGGCGGCGGCGGTGGATCCGAAGTTGACGCGCTTTATGACAAAGCCGTTGAACTGGTCTGCCGGGAGAGAAAAGCCTCCACAAGTTTTGTCCAGCGTCACTTGCAGATCGGCTATAACCGGGCCGCACGGATTATCGACGAGATGGAAAAAGAGGGTGTGATCAGTTCCGCCAACCATGTTGGAAAAAGGGATGTTCTCGCACGGGACATCGAAGACCGGATCAATTAACAGGATCTTTCAGCGGTATCTCTGGAAAATACAGGACCTGCACATTACGTGTAAGGCTCGCGCGATTATTAAAGGCGGCTGACCAATGCAGAAAATGATACATCTTTTTATCCTGATGGCGATTACGACAATTTCGTTCGTTGTTACGCCCGCCATGGCCGCTACGCTGACCACCAGTGAAAAAGAAGATGTTGCCCGCGTCGAGGACTATCTGAACGGCATTTCAACATTGAAGGCGCGGTTTTTACAAGTCAACTCCGCCGGGCAGATTGCAGAAGGGGACGTTTACATGCGTCGCCCCGGACGCATGCGTTTTGAATATGAACCGCCCGCGCAAATTCTTGTCGTCGCGGATGGAACCTGGCTCATTCTGCATGACAAAGAACTTAAAGAAACCAACCGCCTTCCTTTATCGTCGACACCGGTAAGTGTCCTGCTAAATGAAGGCGCCAAGCTCTCCGGAAATGTTACGGTTGTCTCTGTCGAGAAGGACGGAGGAACCCTCAGGCTGAATATCATTGATACAAACGAGCCAGACGAAGGGGGCATAACCCTTGTGTTCGAAGACCGACCACTAAAGCTTAGAAAATGGCTGGTGACGGACGCGCAAGGGAACACAACCAGCGTTTCACTGAGTAATATGGAATGGGGTATTCCCCTCAAACCTGAACTCTTCAACTTTTCTGACTATGACTATGATTAACCCTGAACTGCCTACTGGGCGACATCAAAGAAGCATGATAGAACGGTCCTCTAATTTTGGTCAGGTGAAATAAACGTATGTATGAAGACGACGAATTTGAGGAAGAAGAACTGGATATTGAAGAATATCCGACCCTGCGATCCGTTGCCCGATTTACCAAGCTGCTTGTCTCTGTGAACTGGTTCCGCTCTGTCGGTCTGGAATTGGGATCAAACACCCGAAAAGTAGCAGAAGACTATACTCAAAATCTTGGATTTCCAGATGCCTATGTGGCTCCTGTAGAAAACTGGGAAGAAGCGGCCTATGCGGCGGCGAACCCGGATTGGAATACAGAATGGTGGGAAGCCGAAGAACAGCTGATGGCCTCACTTACGGCGCAGGCACTGGAGTTGATGACGGAGGAAGATCTGGGGATGGCCCTGTCCCATATCGCGGCAACCGCCTCCCCTGTAGTTCAGCACGCTGTTGAAAATCTTGCGGAGGAAGCAGGCATTGAGGATGAAGAACTGATCCGGGCAGCCATTGGCGCAGCCTTGCAGGCCTGTCACCAGTCTGCACTTGTGCTGGCCGCCGGTGAAGAAGACACCCACCCCTTCGCCTTGAAATACCAACTTTTCGAACTGGGACGCTGGCCAATCGGCATAACGGGCGGCAGTTTTAATCTTTTTTAATTTGTTTTGTATCCGGAATAAATAATATGCGCCTTGTTACCTGGAATATCAACTCAGTAAGAGCCCGCCTTGCTCATGTGGACCATTTCATTCAAACCCACGATCCCGATGTGATATGCCTTCAGGAAACAAAGGTGACGGATAATGAGTTCCCCCTGAAAGCGTTTACAAAACAGGGGTTTGAACATTATGCAATTGCTGGTCAAAAAAGTTACAATGGTGTCGCGATCTTCTCAAAACTACCGTTTGAGACACTTGAAAGCCCCATCTGGTGTGACAAGGATGACAAACGCCATGTAGCGGTCCAGTTCAAGGATGGTACGGAATTACACAATTTTTATGTTCCAGCAGGGGGTGATGTTCCGGACCCGGAATTAAATGACAAATTTGCCCATAAACTAGCGTTCATGAAACAGATGACGGCCTGGTTTTCTGACAAAAAAGCAGAAAGCAACAAACTCATTCTGGTGGGTGACCTCAATGTGGCCCCGCTCGAAAACGATGTATGGAGCCATAAGCAACTCCTGAAAATCGTTAGCCACACTCCAATTGAGGTGGATCATCTGAACGAAGTCATGAAAAGCCATGACTGGATTGACGCCATGCGGCATTTTATTCCGGAATCGGAACGTTTATACAGCTGGTGGAGCTATCGCTCCAAAGATTGGAAAAAAACCAACAAAGGGCGACGCCTCGACCATGTATGGGTAACACCGGCCTTGAAAGAGACGCTGCAACATATGTTGATTGATCTGGAAGCCCGCGATCGGGAAAAACCATCTGACCACGCGCCGGTCATTGTTGATTTTGCGCTGCCTCTTTGAGGATCCGCCTTGCTAGGCTTTCACCCAAAGGTCAATCACTGACTGCAACAGTTTTCCTTCTGCCTTGGCCCCTTCTCCGCCTGCAAGGGCAATCCGCAAGGCACTGGCTTCTATCAAGTCCAGAATCAGTGGAGTCAGGGACGGTATCAATGGGTCAGACTTGAAGTCCCCAGCTTTTTGTCCAGCTATCAGCAACCCGTTCAGGGCCTGAATTAAGGACTGCCTGTTTTCATCAAAAATCTGGTAAATGGCATCGTTTCGCATGGCTTCCGAGAAAATCTCTGCGGTGAGCGCTGCATTGTCTGGCGCTCTGACCATCGTGAAATACCGCTCAATAAAGGTGTGAAATGTACTCGTTGGTGATCCTGTGTCTTCCAACAGGCGTAAAAGCACGGCATTTTCCTGCGCTTCCAGTTCAGCAAGCCCATTGATCAATTCTGCTTTATTCTCAAAGTGATTATACAGATTGCCCAGACTTACCCCGGCCAGAGTGGCAATGTCCCGCATACTGCTTTGGTGAAATCCTTTCGCGATGAAGCAGGCCGCCGCCGCCTCAACAATTTTCAAGCGGGTCTTCTCTACTTTTCCAGCCCGGCTTTGGGCCGCTGCCTTTTTTTTGTCCATGATCTTGTTCCTTCCTATGTTTAGTATATATACTGAACGTACGTTCATTCAATAGAAGAGTTCAATTATGGCTTTAAAAAAATATTGGTATTTAGGATTTCTAGGCATGATCGGTGTCTGGAAACTTCCCCTGATATTTGTCGCGGTCACCGGTTTTGGTCCTTGGACCGATGCCTTGTATGCAGGCTGGTTTCTTTGGTTTTTAAATTTCATCCCAAAATTCTGACTGGAGTTCACTAATGCAATCCATTGAAGAGAATTTTGCCGCCTATGAGACCGCCTTTGACTGGCTTGTCTATATTGGATTTGGTTTCCTTGGACTAATTTTGTTGGAAATGCTTTTCGACTTCGCCCGCAAAGCGCGCCAAAGCTGGAAAGAAACTTTTGCCAACTGGTCCATATATCTGATCGGTGTGGGGCTGGAATATGCAGGGCTGGGCCTTATTTTTCTGATCGGTCTGTCTCTTGTTTCTCCATTTACAATCGCAAGCATGCCGGAAGGGATCTGGTTTTGGCCACTTGCAATACTGTTCGCTGATTTTCTTTATTACTGGATGCACCGGGCAGAGCACAGGGTTCGGGTCCTGTGGGCGGTTCATGTGGTCCATCATTCATCCCCTGAATTCAATTTTTCGACGGCGTTGCGCCTTTCATGGTTCGAAGCGCTGTTTGAATGGGTTTTTCTTGTGCCCATGATTATTTACGGATTTGGGATTGCAGAAACGCTGGTTGCGTTTTTCACGGTGGTGACCTACCAGAACTGGATCCACACCGAAAAAATTGGCCGACTTCCCTTTTTGGATAGCTGGCTGAACACACCGTCGAACCATCGGGTACATCATGGGTCCAACCCTCGCTATATCGACAGAAATTATGGCGGCATTTTGATGATTTGGGACCGGCTTTTTGGCACCTACCAGCGCGAAGATGATAAGGTAATCTATGGGATTACAGATCCTTTGAAGAGCGCCAATCCTTTTGTCATTAACGGGCATGAATTCATCGCACTATTCAAAGACCTGAGAAAGGCAAAAACGGCGCTCAAAAAGATCCGGACGCTAACAGGCCCGCCAGGCATGGACACTGGACCATAAGCGAGCAATCGTCATCTCTTGCCTTCGAACTCCCAATGATGTTTACCGTCCCGGTGAGCCCGCTCTTTTGCCTTATACATCAAACCATCAGCGATCTTAATAAGCTCTTCCGGGGTCTCAAAGGTTTTGGGGCCGACCTGTACGATACCCATGCTGAAAGTGACAGGATATTTGCATTTCTCATCAAAATCTTCGGTCAGGCGGCTAATAATCGCTTCGATTTCTGTTAGCGAAATTCTGGGGAACACAATACAGAACTCATCCCCACCATACCGCGACGGAATATCCACCGATCGCGTCGTTGCCAACAGGGATTGCCCAACCTGAACCAACACTTCATCGCCCGCATGATGTCCATGCAGGTCATTGACGGATTTAAAGCCGTTCAAATCCAGGTAAATCAGGACAAAGCTTAGATTATGCCGCTCTGCAACTCGGCATTCATAACTTAACAGATCAAAAAGGGATCTCCGGTTATGAAGTCCGGTCAACTGATCCCGTTGAGACCGTTCGTGCAGACGGTTAAACATACTGTCGACACGGATTCCAACCTGAGACGCGTACTTTTCCACTTCCCGGGTCGCAGACTGCATCTCGGTCATATAAGCTTCAACATAAGCATCAAAAACGAGTTCTGCGTCGAATAACAGGATCTTGTGCAGTGCCTGCTTGATGAGAACTGCATCCTCAACAAAGCAGGATTCTTCTATCTCCTGATCCAACAGGCTTTGTAACTTGGCATGAGCCTTCATATACAGTTTGGGTCGGACGTCCAGTCGTTTGTGAACCTTTCCAATCCGCAACCGCGTGTTCACATATTTTTCGTCATAACAGCCAGTGAACAAGCTTTGAATATAGGACTTCATATAGCCTTTAAGGCGTGTCAGCGTATCAATATCACCGATTGCCTGAGCAATCTCCGGATCCGATAACTGGAAAGAATAAAACGCTTCCACCAAATCATCGGTGACGTTTCTCATAGTCTCTTTCACAAGCTTGAGTCGTTCGGCGTCAAATTCCGTAAAATTCAACAAATGGAGTCTTCTGGCAATCTCCCGTTCAGAAAAGCCCATCTGATCGATCAGAGTTTGTTCCGCCGCCTTCATACCTTCACTCACTGTCACACACCCACCAATTAGTTTCCTGTATCATCCTCGCCAGCCCTAAACATTTTCTTAAAAATCGACAGGCCCTGTTTCAATTTCTACCCGATCGGAAGGGACAGCCTCTCATCCCCGGCTATTCTTTCGCCCAGCGAATTGACAAGCGATCCAGTGATGACGCCTTCATCAAAATTTACCGCGTATCCAAACCCTTGAGCTTCGCTGGCGACCGATCGCACCCAGCTGTAATAGGTGTCAGTCATACCCGGATTTTGATCCGCACCCCGCATCGCCATTTCAACGGCCGCCCCGATCCGCTGAATGATGCTGCCATTATGGGCTCCGACCAGTGAATTTCTTAGCTCTTTTGCCGTTCCCTCATTGATCTCTGTTTCGACCTCGGCCAACAGCGGGTGGTCTCCACTAACCGTAAACTGGCCCTTTGAATCAGAAGAAATTGAGACCTTGGTATTTGGCGGAATGTTATATTTCGCCAACAGGTCTTTCAGGGCGCCCTCTGCATTTTTAAGATGAACATCCGGATCCAGGATCAGAGGGGGAAATTCCGATAATAACTTCTGCGCCTTTTGAGCAGGTTCAGACAGCGTGACCTGATCGGATGGATCACTGCCTTTGGCAGGATCGGTCTTTACAAGACTGTTCGGCGAAGTAGACGCTTCTGGATAACGATTGTGAACGGACTGAGCGGAATTAAGGGGATTAATCATGACGCTTTCCTTTTTGTTTCTTGGGAAAACTCATGCAAATTAAGTGCCAGTAACAAACGGCGGATTTGCGCCATAAAAGTGTATTATCTGATAGTTTAGCCCGGCAAAAAACGCCAGATCCGGTTAATCCTGCCGGTAAATATGGTAACGGCCCGGCGACACCGTGTCCGGAAGATCGATCGCTGACCAGCAGGCGACATCAAAAGGCTGATCACTGACAATCAAGGCCCCTTTTGCCAATAAATCCGGCAAGACAGCACCCAATTTTTCAGCCAGTGAAACGCTGGCAGATTTGTCACCAGACCCGATATCACAATGGGCAAGCTTTGCTTTTCCCGGCAATCGAGACAAGGCGGAAGGCAAGGTTTCCGTAAAATCACCCAAAAGCATATGGGCCTCATCGGGAATACAATCTGGATGGGCTTTCACATGTCGGTCGAACACAAAAATATCCTGTTCATCAAACAATGACCGCAAATGATCAAAGGTCCGGCCATTTCCCAATCCCAGTTCGAGCACCGGTCCGTCAACGCCGTCCAACATATCGGCCGCTTTATTCAAACAGTCTCGTTGTGCAGTTACCCGACGAATAAAGCTATCCAGTCTGCTCATCTAATCGTTCCTTCTTGGCAATTTGCCATTCCTCAATCACATCCGGATCGCTTTCACGGATCATGCAGGCATCGTATAATTTATTAAAATCAGAAACCGACCCCAATTGGTGAAGCGCCCAGACGGCGGCCACACGAATGATCGGGGATGGATCCTCAAGCAACGGCGTCACATGTGTCACTTGGGATCGATCCTTCTGGTTTCCAAGGGCAATCAGAACATTTCTTATAAACCGGTTTCGCCCCAGCCGTTTAACAGGAGAGCCTGAAAAAATCTCGCGAAACGCCGTGTCATCCAGGCCTGCCAGATCGGATAATCGGGGCGCGGTTAATTCTGCACGCGGCATAAAGGCCATTTCACGGGATCGTTTGGCAAACTTGTTCCATGGACAAACAGACAGGCAGTCATCACAGCCATAGATGCGATTGCCCATGGCAGATCGGATGTCGCGCGGTATGTGCGCCCGGGTTTCAATTGTCAGATACGAAATGCATTTGCTCGCATCCAACTTGTAAGGTCCGACAAAAGCCTGCGTTGGACAGACATCCAGACAAGCCGTACAACTACCACAATCGCCTGTTGTCGGGTCATCCGGCGCTATTTCCAACGTGGTGAGAATGCATCCCAGAAACAGCCAGGATCCGAAATTACGACTGAGCAGGTTGGTATGTTTGCCTTGCCAACCAAGTCCTGCTGACGCTGCCAAGGGTTTTTCCATGACCGGTGCGGTATCAACAAACACTTTTACATCCGCCCCAAATTCCTGAACGATCCAGCGGGCAATCCGTTTAAGGCGTTTTTTGATCAAGTCATGATAATCTTTGCCTTGGGCATATACAGATATGATCCCCCGGTCCGGATGATCGGCCAGCGCCCGCGGATCAGAAGCCGGCGCATAATTTAACCCAAGCACCAACGCCGATTTTGCCTCTGGCCAAAGGGATTGCGGATGACGCCGCCACTTTTGTTTCGCGACCAGCCAATCCATGTCCCCGTGATAGCCGGCCTGCAAAAACGCATCAAGATATTCTCCCGGTTTTTTGCCGAAATCAGCAGAAGAGACCCGTGCTTCATCAAACCCCTGTTCCAATGAATAAGCGATCAGGCGGGCTTTATCTGCTCCGTCAATCATGACGGCTCTCCAAACAACACCAGAAATGCGATTTAGAAATCAAGGTCAGCATAATGTTTTGGGGCGGGCATTCCGGGGAGGTTATCCGCCAAAAGAGGCCTGAATGTCGGTCGCGATTTTATCCGTGAATACCAGATTTTAGCACTGGGATGCTGCTCCCACGGGACATCTCCAAGATAGTCAACCGCCGAGATCTGCGCCGCCGCTGCAATATCGGCAAGGCTGAAATCTTCACCAGCAAGCCAGCTGCGCCGCTCCGTCAGATATGAAATATAATCCAGATGGTAGTGTATATTATGATGGCCGGCGCGTATCGCAGCAGTATTCGGGGTTCCCGTCCGCATAAGGCGTTTCAGGATTTTCTCTTCCACCAGATTATCCGTGACTTCCAGCTGAAACTTGCGATCAAACCAGCCAACAAGGCGCCGCACTTCAGCCCGTTCCGTTTTGTCTTCGGGCAATAAGGGGCGATCCTGATAGGTTTCCTCAAGATATTCGAGGATTGCCTGGCTATCCGCCAGTACGGCCCCATTCTCATCTTCCAAAACGGGCACTTCGCTGGCTGGGTTAAGCGCGAGGAATTCATCCCGGCGCTCCCAGTCTTTTTCAACAATCAACTCGTAAGCCAGCCCTTTTTCATTGAGGGCAAGGCGGACTTTTCGACAAGCTGGTGAAATCCAAAAATGATAGAGTATACGCATGGCTGTACCATACCTTACCCCTTACAAATTACGAACCGTTTCCTATCCCCAGATCCTAATTTTTGTCATTTTTTGATCAGTGCAGACGTCGTGCCCGCAATTTGGCACTTTTTTGCAAAAGCACTGAACATTCATCGCGGACCCGTTCAAACATGGTGGCCACATGAAATTTTCCGACAGCATCAAATTTGCGGACTTCATTATCCGCGGCCAAAGGAGCCTGATCGCCATAAACCAAAATCAGTTTACGCGCAGCCCACATCACTTCTTCACGATCAATAATGGGATCGGCTTGATGTGTCGTATCGGTATTGGCTTCCAAGGAAACGGTTTCAGGAATAGTCATGCTTCTCTCTCCATATTTACATGACCCCTCCCAAGCAAGGACCGGGCCAAGAGCAGAACCCTTGTAAACCGCCATTTTTCTGATTTCAGAGATCGGATGGCCGGAAAAAATTGACGGGCGGAGGGTGCCTTTTTCCGCAGAGGCAGAAATTACCCAGAAAAAAAGCCGGTGAAAAAATCACCGGCTTTTATCAAAACAGTCTGGATCAGGCTGTCTGTTGTTCTTCCGCATCACTCAACGGATACGGGATCTTATTGATCATTTCTTTTGGGCAAATCTGCCAGAAATGATCCAGTTCCATTTCCCAATGCGCCAATAATTTCTCGGCCAAAGGTGAATTGGTTTGTTCATGATGCTGCTCGATCAAGGTTTTCAATTCTCCTTCCCAATGGGAAGAGGCAACCTTTTGATATACAACGGATTCGTTGTTGATATTCTGAGGCAGCGTTTTCTTGGGATCATAAATATACGCCATCCCGCCGGTCATACCAGCACCGAAGTTTCCGCCGACACTGCCCAGAATGACAATTTTACCGCCGGTCATATATTCACAGCCATTGGTGCCACAGCCTTCAACCACAGAAATCGCGCCTGAATTTCGAACGGCAAACCGCTCGCCGGCCTGACCCGCTGCAAACAGATAACCGGATGTCGCGCCATATAGAACGGTATTTCCAACGATGGTATTTTCGTTCCAGACGATGGGGCTTGATGTCATCGGGCGCACAATAATCGTGCCACCGGACAAACCCTTACCGCAATAGTCGTTAGCATCTCCCAGAACTTCCAGTTTCAGCCCCTGAACCGCAAAGGCACCCAGTGACTGACCGGCAGAGCCACGAAGCCGAACAGTAATATGGCCCGCTTCCAACCCTGTCATACCAAATGTACGAACAATATGAGACGACAGTTTTGTACCGATAGCCCGGTGAGTATTGCGAATGCTGTAGGCAAGCTGGCGTTTCTCACCGCCTTTATTGAACACGCTGGCGGCATCCATGATCATCCGGGCATCCAGTGTTTCCGGCACTGGAACAGGACCCGTATTGGTGCAGACACGAGGATTATTACCCGCATCGGCTTCGGCCAGAAGCGGGTTCAAATCAAGATCATCCAGATGCGCAGACCCACGACTGACCTGCGTCAGCATGTTACTGCGTCCAACAATTTCTTCCAGTGAGCGATATCCCAATGAAGCCAGAATCTCACGAACCTCTTCTGCCAGAAAACTGAAAAGGTTGACCACTTTGTCAGCCGTACCTTCATATTTCTTGATCAGTTCTTCATCCTGCGTACAAATCCCGACAGGACAGGTGTTTGAGTGACATTGACGCACAAGAATACAACCCAGCGCGACAAGGGCACCGGTTCCCAGACCATATTCTTCACCGCCCATCAGGGCACTGATCACAATATCACGGCCGGTTTTCATACCACCATCAACCCGCAGCAGGACGGAATGGCGCAACTTGTTCAACGTCAAAACCTGATTAACTTCCGGCAGGCCCATTTCCCACGGCACACCCGCATATTTGACAGATGTTTGCGGGCTGGCACCGGTACCACCGGAATTACCAGAAATCATGATCACGTCTGCTTTCGCTTTGGCAACACCCGCCGCAACCGTTCCGATACCGGCTTCCGCCACCAGTTTCACACACACACGGGCTTCAGGGTTGATCTGTTTCAAATCATAGATCAGCTGAGCCAGATCCTCGATCGAATAGATGTCGTGATGCGGTGGCGGTGAAATCAAGGTCACGCCCGGTGTTGAGTTCCGCAACTTGGCGATCATTTCAGACACTTTAAAACCTGGAAGCTGCCCGCCTTCCCCCGGTTTCGCGCCTTGCGCAACTTTAATTTCGATCTCTTCACAATTGTTCAGATATTCGGCAGTCACACCAAACCGGCCCGAAGCAATCTGCTTAATCGCAGAATTGGCATTGTCGCCATTTGGACGCGGTGTAAACCGGCTGACATCTTCGCCGCCTTCCCCGCTGTCCGATTTACCACCAATTCGGTTCATGGCAATCGCCAACGTCTCGTGCGCTTCCTTGGACAGCGCGCCAAGGCTCATCGCACCGGTAACAAAACGTTTGCGGATTTCGGTAATGCTTTCCACTTCATCAATCGAAATCGGCGCCCGGTCTGACTTGAAATCCAACAGATCGCGCAAATTAACAGGGGCCATTCGGCTCATGCCCTCTACATATTTTTTGTAAAGGGAATAACTGTCTTTTTCCACGGCAGTCTGAAGGATATGGATCAACTCACCGTCAAATGAATGAACTTCGCCTTTTGCCCGATACCGGTACAACCCACCAACAGGCAGGGCAATGACATCTTCCTGATACGCTTTTTGATGCTGTTCCAGAACCTTGTGCTGAATACCGGGCAGGCCAATACCGGAAATCCGCGATGGCATGCCGGGGAAAAACTCGGCAACCAGCGCCCGTGACAGGCCTACAGCTTCAAAATTATAGCCACCCCGATAAGAACTGAGAACGGAAATTCCCATTTTCGACATGGTTTTAAGCAAGCCCTGATCCACCGCCTGCTTGGCATTGGCAAGACAGGTTTTCACATCCAGCCCGTCCAGCAATCCCCGTTCATGACGGTCGATAATGCTGTCCTGCAACAGATAAGGATTGATGGTCGTGGCACCGACACCAACCAGCACGGCAAAATACTGCACGTCCAGACATTCCGCTGTTCTGATGTTGATCGATGTAAAGGTCCGCAGGCCTTCATTTACCAAATGGGTGTGAACGCCACCTGCTGCCAGAATGCTTGGAATAGGGGCATGGCCATTGTCCACATTCAAATCGCTGAGAATCAGATGGGCACAACCGCCGCGCACGGCATTCTCCGCCTCCTCCCGGATCCGATGAATGGCCGATGATAACGCATCAGCGCCCGCAGAAGGATCGAACGTGCTATCAATCACATGACAGCTGTCCCCCATATATTTCTGCATGGCTTCAAATTCGCCGTTTGTCAGGATCGGCGATTCCAAAGAGATGATTTCAGCCTGACTTCGATCTTCGTCCAGAATATTGTTCAGATTACCAAGCCGTGTTTTCAGGGTCATAACACCCCGTTCACGCAAGCTGTCTATCGGTGGGTTCGTGACCTGACTGAACCGCTGACGGAAATAATGGTGCAGCCCACGATAATGGTTCGATAAGACAGCAAGCGGTGTGTCATCGCCCATGGAACCAATTGCCTCTTTGCCGTCTTCGGCCATTGGCTGCAGGATAAGTTCCAGATCTTCTAGGCTCCAACCGGCGCACATCTGGCGCTGACGCAATTCTTTGCGATCAAACTTGCGGGTCTCTTCCACATCCTTCAGGGTTTCTTCCAAATGGACAACATTCTCAATCCATTTATCAAATGGCTGCGCTGCCGCCATTTTGTCTTTCAGTTCAGGAGAGAAATAGAATTTTCCTTTTTTCAGATCAACGCCGATCATTTCACCGGGGCCAACACGGCCTTTGCGAATAACCTTCATTTCGTTGACCGGAACCATGCCTGTTTCTGATCCGACGATCAGCAGATTGTCAGTTGTCAGGGTAAAACGTAAGGGGCGAAGCCCATTTCTGTCCAGTCCCGCTACAACCCAACGACCATCCGTCGCACAAATCGCCGCCGGTCCATCCCAGGGCTCCATCACAGAGTTGCAATAAGCATATAGCGCTTTGTGCTTTTCTGGCATGGCTTTGTTATTGGACCAGCTTTCCGGAATAAGCAGGGTTTTTGACATCGGCGCGCTTCGACCTGCGCGGACCAGAACTTCAAACACCGCATCCAGTGCAGCACTATCAGAACTGCCAGCCTGAATAATCGGCTTTACATCATTGGAATGATCACCAAACGTGCTGTGGGCCATGCGGATTTCATGGCTTTTCATCCAGTTTACGTTACCGCGAATGGTATTGATCTCACCGTTATGGGCCAAAACACGGAACGGCTGGGCCAGGTGCCAGGTCGGGAATGTGTTTGTTGAATACCGCTGATGATAAATCGCAAAATTGGACACAAAGCGGGTGTCCAGAAGATCCGGATAGAAACTGGACAGCTGTTCGGCGAGGAACATGCCTTTATAAATGATCGAACGGCAAGACAGCGTGCAGATATAGAACCCGCTGATATGCGCGTTCAGAACGGCTTTTTCGATCCGGCGCCGAATGATGTATAATTCCCGTTCAAACACGTCATCATCCAGATCCCGGTTATTGGCGATCATAATCTGTTCGATTTCGGGGCGGGTAGCGTTCGCTTTTTCACCAATAATCGAAGCATCTACAGGGACCTGACGCCATCCATAGATATGATATCCAAATTTCAGGATTTCACTTTCAACGATTGTCCGGCATGTTTCCTGCGCCTCAAAATCCGTGCGAGGCAAGAATACCATGCCGACGGCCAGCTTACCGTCCAAAGGTTCATGTCCGGTTCTGGCAATATGCTCTTTAAAGAAGTCCTGCGGGATCTGAACATGGATACCACAGCCATCGCCGGTTTTGCCGTCCGCATCAACCGCGCCGCGGTGCCAAACTGCTTTCAATGCATCGATACCGGCTTCAACAACCGCACGCGTCGGCTTGCCGTCAATCGCCGCAACCAACCCAACGCCGCAGTTGTCATGTTCTTCGGCTGGCAGATACAAACCATTTTTAGAAAGATGTTCTGCGTTTTCGGTCCAGGATTTTACAAATTCTTCGCCGGATGTGATGTTTTGTTCATGTGTCATGTTCGTATCCTAACTCAGGAAGCCAGCGCAGTTTGATTTGCTTTTTTCAAATACATTTCAACGGAAAGGGCGGCATCGCGTCCATCGCGAATGGCCCAAACCACCAAGGACGCGCCGCGTACAATATCGCCCACAGCAAAGACACCCTCCATGCTGGTCATTTTTGTAATTGGGTCAGCATCAATTGTTCCCCAGCGAGAGACCTGCAAGGCAGGTTCATCAAACAACGCCGGAATATCTTCAGGATCAAATCCCAGTGCCTTAATGGCCAGATCGCACGGAATATCCCGTTCTGAGCCTTCGATTTCAACAGGCACCTGACGGCCTGTGCTATCTGCAATGCCCAAATGCATATCAATTGCTTTCACGCCAGTAACGTTATCATCGCCCAGAAACGCCTTTGGCGCCGACAACCAGACAAACTCAACGCCCTCTTCTTCCGCGTTGGTCGTTTCCCGCAAGGAGCCCGGCATATTTTTGCGATCCCGGCGATACAGGCATTTCACAGATTTGGCCCCTTGGCGGATGGCTGTGCGTACACAGTCCATGGCCGTATCTCCGCCGCCGATGACCACAACATTTTTGCCGTCCGCATTCAGGGTTCCATTTTCAAACTCGGCAACTTCATCGCCTAACCCTTTTCGGTTGGACGCTGTCAAATAGTCAAGGGCCGGCACAATTCCGTTCAGACCACTTCCCGGAAGAGCAATATCCCGTGCTTTATAAACACCGGTTGCGATCACGATCGCATCGTGCCTGTCACGCAATTCTGCAAAAGTCGCGTCTTTTCCAATATTGAAATTCAGATGGAAGGTCACGCCGCCATCCGCAAGCAGCCGCGCGCGCCGTTCAACAACATCTTTTTCAAGCTTGAAACTTGGAATACCATAAACCAGCAAGCCGCCGACCCGGTCATACCGGTCATAGACATGAACCTGATATCCTCGCTTGCGAAGCTGATCGGCCGCTGCCAGACCGCCGGGACCTGCACCAATTACGCCCACAGACTGGCTTAATTCACGAACCGGGGCGTTTGGCTTGACCCAGCCCTTTTCCCAGGCTGTGTCGGTAATGTATTTTTCGACAGCGCCAATCGTGACAGATTCAAATCCTTTTTCGATAACGCAGGAGCCTTCACACAACCGGTCCTGCGGGCAGATTCGACCGCAGATTTCAGGCAGGTTGTTGGTCGCCTGGCTGATTTCGTATGCTTCTTCCAACCGGCCGTTGGCCGTCAGGTTCAACCAGTCAGGGATGTTGTTTTGGACCGGGCAATGGACCTGACAGAAAGGAATACCACACTGAGAACACCGACTGGCCTGCTCAACTGCTTTGTCCGTCTCAAATTCTTCATAGATTTCCTGAAAGTCCTCTTTACGAAGATCCGCACCGCGCTTTTCAGGCATCTGTTTGTCGACAGACACAAATTTCAGCATTTTTTTAGACATTTAGGCGTCCCCAGCTCAAGCCCGGTAATATCCGGACCTTTTGACATTTAACATTTTGTTCCTAATCCCGTTCGGGCCGATAGGTGACAGCGCTCATCTTCATGTTTGAGAGGCTTCAAACCGGCCATCAAGATCAGATCAAGGGCGACCTGACCCAAATGGGAGGTTTCTTTTACTCTAAATGATCAGGGTTGGCCAGCAAAAAACAGTATATAGGTCAGCATATATGACCTTTATTGATTTGCAATCACCTCAAAAAGTGATCTTCTGCGATTTTTACCGTCAAATCAAAAATATTATAGTACCATATCGGACCTAAATAAGAAAAGGACGAGCCTGATCAGAGAATCAGCACAAACACAAAAAAGGCCCCTCCCTTTCAGGAGCGGCCTATAACTTGTCACGTGGTCCTATGGATCAGGCGTGTAGCCCGCTATATCCGCCGCCCTTTTGATAGCGGGTCATATATTCCGGCAAGACTGATGTCAGCGAAACCGGCTCAATCCCCAACTCTGCAAATCCAGGATAGTTGCCTGAAACCACATTATCCGCTTTCAACAACCGCACCTGATCCACTGTGAGGAACGGCTTTCCGGGCATCATCTGAAGGAAAAAGGCCTTAAACGCCATCAGGCCTTCAGGCACCGGGGCGATAAAACAGGTCCGGCCCGTTACTGCAAGAATAGCATCGATAATCTCTTTCAAAGACATTACATCCGGTCCGCCGAATTCATAAACCCGGCCTTGCGCATCCGGTGTTTCAACGATGCGAACAATGGCTTCTGCCAGATCTTCAATCCATAAGGGCTGCATATTGGCGGCCCCGCCATCCAGCAGAGGCAAAACCGGCAACAGGGACGTCAATTGTCCAAATTTGTTAGTAAAATCATCATCCGAGCCAAAGACAACAGATGGCCGCAGGATCGTCGCGCCCTCATATTCGCGCTGTACTGCCCGCTCCGCTCCGGCTTTGGTCCGCGCATAGGCGGACGGGCTTTCCAGCGAGGCCCCTAAGGCGGACATGTGAATCAGCTGTTTTGCGCCGGCCGCTTTGGCCGCGATCGCAACGGATGTGGCCCCATCCAAATGCACTGCATTAAAATTCTGTGCACCGGACTGGTATAACAAACCCACCAGATTGATCACGATATCTGCACCGGCCACAGCCCGTTCAACGGATGCCTTGTTGCGAATATTGGTTTGCATACCAACGATCTGCCCAACATTTCCCTGGGTCATCAACTGCGCGGCCTTTTCAGTATCCCGCACGGCCAGCCGAATCCGATATCCCTTTGCGGCCAAACGCCCAACCAAATGTCGTCCAATAAAACCGGAACCGCCAAAAATGGTAATCAAACGCGATGACATGATGCTAATCCTCTCAACGATTATGGCCCCCGCCATAGCATAGCTTTCATTTCTGGTGCCGTTTTTACCCTTATCCATAGCCAAGGCCAAGATAAAACGTCCATAAATGATCAAAGTTTTTAAAAGAGTGTTGACAGAAGCCCCCGCACTTTATATCAGAGGGCCTCTAAGAGTTGCCCAGGTGGCGGAATTGGTAGACGCGCTAGCTTCAGGTGCTAGTTTCTGTATGGAAGTGGAAGTTCGAGTCTTCTCCTGGGCACCACCCCCCTAAAATATTGAAATATATACTAAATTATCCATTTTAAGGGTAATGATTTCATATTTTTTTGCTCTCTTTTTTCGCTCCAAAATGTAAATGTTGACCAAAAGTTGACCAAAAGTTGACCACAGCTATAACTTTCGCCGCCAAACACATTTCTCAGCCATTGCTTCTATTCAAGCTGTGATTGCAAATCAGCCACCTGACTATTTTTGCTTCTTCTCTGGAATATACTCAAGCAGATCTTCGATCCGACAATCAAAGTAAGTACATAGCTTATCAAGATTTTCTGTCTTCGTGTTGTATCCTTGCGGGCTTTGCATTCGCGAGAGCGTGTTTTTGCTGATCCCTGTCGCAGAAGATAAATCATCCAATCGGATTTTCCGTTTATCAGCAAACTCTTTTCTAGCAACCAGCTCTTTAAGAAGAATTCTAATCATTTCTTGATTCCAACTTTGTTGAGGCGATCACCTTAGCACAGCATAAATTCATCTCCATTGATATTTTATCACCACTAACGGTGATTATTTCATGACACCGTTAGTGGTGATAAAATATCATGGAGAAGTAAATAGCCCCATGAGTATGGATATTAGGAAGTAGAAAATGACCTACTTAACAACTGACGAACTCTCCGAACTCATCAAATACGACCCCCGGACTATTCGAGAACGATTGAAAGACAGCGTTCTTTTGGAAGGTGTCCATTATATCCGGCCATTTGGAGGACGAAAAATTCTCTACATCTGGGAGAAGATCGAAAAAGACATGGCAGAAGCACCATCAATTCATGCTTTGCTTTCCGGCATTCAATAAGGAGTTACTTATGGGTAGTGTAAATTCCAAAGCAGGAAAGCTTTTTCTCGATTTCAGATACCGAGGAAAACGATGCCGCGAGTTCACGAAATTAATAGATACACCCGCTCATCGAAAACGACTGCAAATTATTGCCGACCGTATTGATGCAGAGATCCTGTTAGATCAATTTGACTATAAAAGCTATTTTCCGAATTCAAGAAGAGCAGAGCAGCTTACTGACGTCAGATCAACGTCCTTTGTTGAAACTGAGGGCACTTTCCCCCTCTTCTCAGACTTTGCAAAGACTTGGTTTGCAGAAATGGAACCGAGCTGGCGGCAGTCATATCGAAAAAGCCAGCAGCTCACCCTTCAAAAATATTTAATTCCAAGTTTTGGAAGTTGTTCCGTTGATCAGATCACAAAATCCAGCATTTTGACGTTTCGAGCGGACCTCACTTTGGAGAAAGGACTGAAGGGGAATAAATTATCCCCTTCTCGTATCAACCACATCATGACGCCTCTTCGAATGATCCTTGCAGAAGCGGCTGAACGATATGAATTCAACACTCCGTTTAAGAACATCAAACCCTTAAAGGTACCTCGAACGGATGTTGAGCCCTTCACACTCGATGAAGTTTGGCAAATTGTCTATACGGTCCGAGAGGATTACAAAAACTATTACCTCGTTCGGTTTTTTACAGCCCTGCGAACTGGTGAAATCGATGGCCTTAAATGGAAGTATGTGGATTTTGACAAACGTCAAATTCTCATTAGAGAGGCCATCGTCGACGGCTTAATGGGGCCCGTCAAAACTGACGGTTCCTGGCGGGAGGTAGACATGTCTGCTCCCGTATTTGAGGCCTTTAAAAGGCAGTATTCCGCAACTGGCAAGATGGAATATGTTTTTTGTAATCTAGCGGGAAAGCCTTTGCGCCATAATGATGTGACGAAAAAGGTTTGGTATCCCCTCCTCAGCCTCCTCAGCCTTAAGAAAAGGAGGCCATATCAAACGCGTCATACCGCAGCCACTTTATGGTTAGCAGCAGGTGAAAGTCCAGAGTGGATCGCCCGTCAAATGGGTCATTCCACCACCGAAATGTTATTTCGCGTCTACTCCCGTTTTGTTCCAAACCTGACCCGTCAAGATGGTTCAGCATTTGAAACATATCTCCAAGCTAAAAACTAGAAAGGCACTACCATGACAAAACAAACATTAAACAAAACACACAAAGAGTTCGAACAGCAACATCTTATCGAGTCATTTTTGGAAGTGGCCTATATTTGGCAGCTGAGTGATGACGAAACTTTCGATATTTCAAACTTAAGATCATTTGATACATTTCAACTCTGGAAACATGGAATATTTCCTATTCTTGAGGACGACGCTAACAAGCGGCTCGTGGTCATTGTTGCGATCAATTTTTTATTGAAACAATGCTTTTCAAACTCATCGCAACGCCTTACATGGCTCAAGACAGGTCCAGATACGTTTCAGGGATTGACGCCCCTAGAATACATGCTGGCAGGTGACAACAACACCATTGACAACGTATCCAAAAAACTTGTTTTGCGGCTTTCGATTTTGCGGACTGCTTAAACTGTAGAGGATCCTGAGTTCATATAGATGAGTTATTTAATCAGATATGACAATTAAGAAGTAAATCCATTAGCTGAGTTTTACTTATACACATAAGGGGGTGGCCTTAAAATCGTCATCCCCTTTACCGCCAAACAACTATCTTCTAAATCAAGTAAATAGCCATTAAATGCAACAAAATCCGTGCTACCGGATTTTCGCTGCCTTCTGATAAGGCCGTATACGAACAATCTATTGGTCGTATATTTACTGTTTTGCTGATGGCCTTTGAAGCTTTGTTAGGCCGCGCTAGCGAAATACCCCAACTTTCATCGGTAAAACCAATAATTTTTTGCCATTTCTTTATTTTTTCAAAATCAGAACCTTTGTATGCCTGATATTGCAATTTACACTCGTGTCCGTAGACAAATTCACAAAACCTGACAAATGTTTTAGCGAGCTCTAAATTTGTTTCGATATCGAAATGAAATCCATTTTGTGTTTTCCACCGCAACTTAGAATAGTTGCGGCATAATTCAAAGAAACGACCTTGATCTTTAGAGGCATACTCAAAAATCCGATCAAACCCTGTGTCTAATTGTCGTTTTTGTTGTCCTGTCAGACGAACAATGGGTGATAGGCTTCGACCCTCATTTTCCTTATACGAAACAGATCTCGTCCCATATTTTTGTAAATGCTTCCCGTTTTCTAGATAGCGTATCGCTTGCACCTCTGGATACTCAAATCGGTTACATAAATCAGAAAAACTCATTGTGTTCTTTGACCATATTTGCAGAAAATCCGCTAACCTAATGAGTACTCTGTCCCTATCGCCTAAAACATCCACCGACCGGCTTTTGCCTTTGTGCTCTTTGTGTAACGTGATCAACTCTTCCTTTTTTGCTCTTTTAATCAACACATTATCGATCAGGTCGTTTTTCTCAGGAGCTTCTCGCATTCTATACATGCTAGACTTTGATACTTTGGCGGCCTTACAAACAAGCAACACATCAATCTGTGGCTTTTCCAACTTTTGCAAGATGTCCATACAATGTATGTAATGATGTAGTGACATATCTGGCCCGCTATGTCCCAGGATAGAGGCGATTGCATAGAAACTCTTGCGAGACGTTTGCTCTGTTCCAAGCACATTTGATCGAAATTCTTTTGACCTCTCGAGTACATTTTGTGTGATTGGTTGCTTAGGAAACAAAACAGGTATTTCATTCTGTTCTGCTAAAGATAATCTCAACATGCCCCATGTTGCAAAGCTGTGTCGTAAATGGTGATATCTGACACTTTCATCGCCAGTAACGGACCGCATTACTCGATGGATATGACCAAACAGCACTTCTCTCGATAAAACCAACCCTGTAGTTGAAACGTAACCAAATAATGGAGAGTCCCCGTTCCGAAAAAGGTCTGAGCTGTCGTGGATCAAGCTATATACGGCCCCCCACTCACTTGTTTGCTGTGCCGTAAACCGCTCCAAAAGATCAAGTTCATTCGGTTCCAATAGTTTATAAACGGGGATTTTGCGATTTGATGCTACCGTCTTTAATTGCCTGCCCCACCATGGCCTGACCAAAATTTCCGTTCTCGTGCTTAAATGGACATCAGCTAATCTGAGTTTAAAAACTTCACTACGCCGCAAACCACAACGAAACCCTATAATAAAAATCAATTTGACAATTAAAACTAACTTAGGATCTTCCAACATTAACTCTCTATCACTATCAAAAGCCGCCAGGCATTTTTGATATTCATCGAAAGTAAGAATATTTGCGTCTACAGCAGCAAGTGCTAACCCGCCTTGAAAAGTTCCTTTTCCTTGGAGTGGGACCGCCGCATATTCATCCACTAAAAAATTGTGAAAATTGTGTAACCCCCGACTAATTTTTTGCTTTGCGCTCGCTGTATCAACGTCCTGCAATATTTCTCGGTAGAGCATATCGAAACCATCTTTATCAAGGCCCAACAAATCAACTTCTGACGCGAAATCGATCAGTCGACTGCCCATACTTGAGACGTATCCTCTCAACGTCGCAAGCTCTAGTTTGGAATGCATCCAACGACGATCATATGCCCATTGCGACAATAATTTATATGCATTCCCCTTATTTTGCGCCGCCTCACATTCAATATTTATTGCATTCAGAGTTTCTTTGGCTTCTTTTTTCGATATATTTTTGTGTAAAATTAATTGACGTATTTTTAAATGATCAGCAGACATCTGAATAGAAAATATGTCATGCACATTTTGCAGAACCGGGTCTGAGTCTATTCTAATGCTTTTGACCACCTTCTCTTTTGGAAAGTCATAACTAAAACCCATTATCCTTGCCCAACAAGAGCGCTTCAGAGAATGGCAACTGCTATTTCTGGCAGCATATGCTGCAAACCCATGAAAGGTGCTTAACGCCAAATGATGATTCACGGTTTTGAGTAAATACGAAAGATTAGGTATTTTGTTAAGCTCTGGATTTCCCGCCGTTTTCAAGAAATTTTGCACGACCCCAAATACCTGTTTAGGAAAAGAAGTTTTAAGAGCACCCATCTCCTCGGCCAAATCTAGTGTCTCTGCCCTGCTCCCTAAAATCAAAGCCATTGTTTGCGGATCAATAAAAAACCGCCTTAGTTCCGGTTCGGCATGCCTCTTAGTTTCAACTTCTAAATCCAACCAAACCGCATTTTGAAAGGATTCCATCAACCTAATAGATTTAAGAAAGGCTTTTACTGCATCTATAGAGTGAAGATGTCCGGATATTATTGAGCATAAGACTATCCGTCCTAGTTCCGCCCTAATATCTAATTCAGAATTGGCTGTTGAATTTTCTAATATCGAGTCATTTAGAGAAGATTGAATACCCGCAACAAACGAGTTATAACTTCTACTCTCCATGGTAAATGGGCTCTTTTGGGCTGGAGCGAAGAACGGAACAGGCGGAAGCTTTAGGGACCAATCCTCCTCAATTTCATTGAGACATGCGACCCAATAATAAAAGGCACGCAGTAGTCCATATTGCTCTGACTTGTTTGCGCCACACTTCAACAGTTTTGAAATTAAACTTGTATAATCGTACGCTTTTGAACTTTTAGGGCGTTGTTCGAGGAGCAGAACCTTTGTCAACTTGGTGTTGCTCTCCAACAAAATGAGGTGCAATTTCTCTAAAACTGAAAAATCGAAAGAATTATCACCCAGTCTTTGCTTTAGATGATCCTTTATTTTTTGGGCAACTGGCGACACTAAATTTTCTTTCCGTCTGAAAAACTAAATGCTGTGAAACCAAATTCTTGGAGAATTTTGTTAATTTCTGGCTCGATTGTAGCCACGTAGTTCTTATAAGAAAAAGAAGACCATCTTGACCAAGGTTCTTCACCAGTTCCCCAGTGCCCCATCACGGCATCTACCAATTCAGGTAATACGCCTACTTCAATCAAACTAGTTCTCAGAAAACGTCGATGCGCGTTAGCCGGAGCACTCAGGTATGTAGAGAAATGTCGCTCAATTACACTAGGTTTTGCCTCATCTACTTTAATTTTGTTTCTCGTCTTTTTTAGAAAAAAACTCGAAACCTCATCCGGTATCTTTTGATCCTGCAGAAACATCCAGCTTTTGACTCGGTGAAAGTACTTTGAATAACTTTCCAAATGTTCCAGAACAACAGCAGGAACCCAGATCAATCGTGCATGATAAGGCGGATCTGAATCTTTATCCGCATATGAAGAAAAGCCATTACTATCAAACTCTTGAAAAAGCAAAACCGGTGACTTAACAGCTCGCGCACCTGTAGAAAACCCATACATTAAAACAGTGTACAACGTGTACAAATTGTGAAAATGAATAAACTCTTCCAAAGTCCTATAATGCGACGCTTCTTCTAAATCATTTTTAAGGCGCATGATCGCTGAACAAATTGGCTGCCTTTCCAAACAAAACCGAGCACCTATATGTTGCCCAGTCACCTCGCTGTTATACCCAGCATCGAAATTGATTTTCAATTCTTCTCTTATAGGTCCCGTCGCTTTGCCGTAAGTTTTTTGGATATATTCCATAGAATATGTGGAATAAAAAAGGCGTACATAAGCAGATTTGTAGTGATTTGCAGTAATTATGGACGCTAAGGCTGCGTCTTTTGTTTCACTCTCAAGGTATCGAAACATAAAATTTTCAATTCTATTGAGCGTAATACCTTCAGCGAAATAATCAATTTTCTGAAATTCTATAATAAACTTCTTTAATTCTTTTCTATATAATTCTGTGGATTTTTCAGCCGATTTATTCACCGGTTGGAAAATCAGATTACTCTTTTTATTCTTCACAAATTTTTGATGGAATTTTTTTAGAGATTTCGCCTGACTAACGATATCCGGTAAATGAAGTCGAGCAACTCGTTCCCTACAGTTTTCAGAATCATAAGTGGGTGTAGATTTATATTCAGGTGTAATTGGGAATAACAAAAACTCCCCTATTATTTCATCATCAATATTGTCGTTCCTAATTAAAAGCCGGAAACTATCCGGTGCCATCTCAATCCCAGAAATCGACGTCACCCTCAATCCTAAAGCTCTCTCCAAATTTGAACCTGTCCAAAGTATGACTTGAATGAGCAAGGCACATTCGAGCTCCCACTTCTCGACCTTAGAGAGTAGATAGCTAGCTTTATCCAAGTGTTTTTGGATGCATTCATTACAATATGTGTGAAGAGACTTTATTTGCGTAAAAGTCAACATTTCGGTCTGCCAAGCAAAATGCTGGGCACTCATACTTATATGTTTTTGACGTTGTTTCGCAGAAATGGGATTGATAATTTTAAATTGAGATTTCTTGTCTCTCTTCGTCCCTTCCAAAATTAAGGAATTTGGGCCAAGGAACTCATCAATTGGCAAATCGGAATCTACAATTTCTTCGTCATCAGCACCAACCAAGAATTCTTCAATAATTAGTCGTCCATCTTCATGTGGAGTAGCATCATCTGCGTCATGCCCCGGATCCCGTATAAACCGGTGAGAGTCGATTTCAACTTCTCCTCGTCCCCAAGGAAAAACCTTAGAACGGCTTTTTGATTTACTTCTAATTTTTCCTTTTTTGCGAAACTTGCCTGATTTTCCTTTTCCGACAGAATCGAAAAAACGTAACAATTTTGATAGCAAACCTACAATTACCTGAGATTTACTATCAGCATTCCCTTCAATTACCAGATCATTACCAACCCGGATAGGCTCTTTTGCTAACTGCCAGTTTGTAAAATTGTTTGCATTTTTTCGACGTAAAGATAGATCTTTACCCCAAATTTCTTCTGTGGTGAGATCATTTATAAAGGCCACAGCAGCCTCGTCATGTAGTGTCCGTAGTTCTCTTGCGCGCAGGCCAACTGTAATGCGGATGTCGGAAGACTCGTTCTCACCGTTATATTCAAGAAATTTGGAATATCCCCATTCCCGTAAAGCATATGCGTGCATAACAAGCAATCGAAGACAAAGATCTATCCAATTTTCGTCGTGCAACTTACAAAACAACAGTACATACAGCGGATGTCGACTACTATTCTTGATAAGCGAAGTTGGATCTTTTGCCTCACCTGGTCCATCGGCAAAAGCCAAACCCATGTAGTGATTAATTTGATCAAAATGAGAGGCGTACCATTTAATCCACCAACGAAGATCATTAAAAAATGCCATGCCTTCGTCATCCAACTGCAATAAGCTGCACTTATGTTGTCTATTCTCTGTAAGTTCAATCTGTCTAGAAAATTTACCTCCAGCAAAATAACCAGTTTTACATCCGATCCAGGCTGCAAGCTGCATAGTGATCCACCCAAATCCGTTCAACTCAGCGGGTACGTTAAGTTGCCACATCAGACGGGCAACTTTATCTGCATTATCATTGCCTCCCTCGGGATGAGTAGCAACAAACCGATAGAGTTTTTGGAATTCTGAAGCGCTGTCTCCTGGAGCTCTAGTTTCATCCACGGTATAGCGTCTCCCGCGCCATATTGGCCCAAATTGCTCTTTGTTCGGCTGTTTTCAAACCTAGCTTTTCAAGTTCCTCAATTGGCAATTCTCCGTGTGAGGACTGTTCAGCATTTCTCGCTAACGATTGCTCTATAGATTTTGGCACTGTTGTAATTTCGCGGGCAATTTGAAAGAAAGTTGGAAGCTGAATTGATTCAACGACAAACCGTTTTCGGATTTCAGCAAGCTTTCCCTTTTTTTCTTGAATAAGAACAGGAACCAATGCTTCATTATTTTTATAATATTCCTTGGCAAGCATCAGTTGTCGCCAACCGGCAACACAAAGATAAGTCTCTTTTTTCTTGTGTTTAAAAACTCGAATAGGCGCTAGCTCCAAGAACACTTTTAGTGCGTCAGAAGTTATTTCATGACTTAACGCCTTCAAACTTGGGCCTAAGTTGAAGGAATTCAGCAGATCTTTGATACTATCATCAATACCATCTATTTTTGAGAGCGAGATTTCTTCAATATGGGCGGAGATCAACATTCGATTTTCAATTCATCTTTGTTTGTTAATCAGCCACCATTACAACGATATATGTAAATTTACTTAATCAGAGCTTGATTTGAACAGCGGCTTACCCCGTGAAGTTATAGCCGATGATTTGTGGGTCAGTAAGTCAACGCTTGGCAGGTGGATCATTGGGCTTGTCTTAGAGAAATGTACAGGGTCTCCAACAGAATTATTGATACTTATTGGAGGAAATTATGGCGTAGAAAGACACTCAGAACGGCTTCAAACGTTAGGCTGTATTAAACAGTTCCGCGTAATAGACATCATCTTCAACAACCGACCACGTGTCTGTTTTATTATTCATTTGATAAGAGCGCCATGATAACTCAACAGGTTCTTTTCGAAGTTTTGCTGGGCCCTCATAAGCCTTATTCCGTGTATGCCCATGAACATGTATATTATCTGAGTTAATATAGGGAAGGATGATCGTCGATCCATAGTTTCTTGAGATAATTTTGCCCTCTTGCCATAAACGAGAGGATGAGCCATACCCTGAGCTGTCGGGCACTCCAAACTCCTTTCGGACCCACATATTCTCTCCAGGTAAATACTGAAAAACTTTTCCACCAATTCTGACAATGGTTATGTTCTGCCCCAACGCAGTTGCAAGTATTTGCCGTTCTTCATGAGTTATTTTATCTCGCATAGGGTCCGACGTGTAGATATCTTTTAATCGAGCTCTAATGCTATTCAGATTGATTAGGTGCCCCCGGCTCAAAATAGGGATGCGGTGAATATCGGCGAAATGCGCGCGCTCAAAAATCTTCCTTTTTGTATCTTGCTTTCCGTACTTATTCCATTCTTTCCAGATTTGTATATCGTCTGACTCGTTTTCTAAGCAACGGATCCAGAGAGTGACAAAAGGGCCAGTTTGAGTCAGGACATGGAGTAAATCTGGACGCTCCCTCAGAGTTGCATGTAGCTGCTGAAGATGCCTGGACTGATTGATCTGAAAGTCAGCTATATCTGTTTCAGGGATTAGATGAATTTGACTTATATCTGGCGGCGTGATGCTTTGAGACAATTTGAGAGCTTCATCTTTATAGAACTGGTCGGTTTTGCGAAGCTCCTCTAAACGGTTTTCCATCTCTACAGCGCGAATATCTCTATTTT
Organism: Sneathiella aquimaris; assembly: GCF_026409565.1. Classification (NCBI taxonomy): domain Bacteria; kingdom Pseudomonadati; phylum Pseudomonadota; class Alphaproteobacteria; order Sneathiellales; family Sneathiellaceae; genus Sneathiella; species Sneathiella aquimaris. Next base: position 169,694 of record NZ_CP112881.1, on the reverse strand, counting down.
CTTTGATTTGGCACTTGTCTTCATCCGTTAAAGACTTAGTCGCAAGGTTAGAAAAATAGGTAACCGAACCAGTGAGATTTGGATAGCACGCCCTGATAGCCATAAGCTTGATGGGGGCGCCGTTGATAAGATCCTGAGAACAGAAGAGTTCTTTAACATCATTATCAAGATATTTCATCATTTCAGTTGTTTCAGATGAAAGAGTTTTCAGAATTTGATAGAATAGGGAGAGTTGAAGTATCGGAATGTTTTTCCGATTTTGCAGCAGCTCGGTGGGTAGCCCTAAAAGATCTTGATATTGGTCATCTTTTGGAGAAATACGATCTTCAGGAAATAATATCAATCGAAACAATTGGTTTATATTTCGAGTAACAAGCTTTGTTTGAAAGACTTCTTTAGTCAGCAAATTTAAAATATGCGATCTAGCAAATGCTTCGTTTCTGAAAAGCACCGGTTTTTCGGGTCTGTCTTCATGAGAAATAATCCTTTCTTCAAAGTTGTTTTCATTCGGATTACCAAGGTAGCGTTTTTCAACAACGCTGAAAAATTGTTGCTTATTCTGCGCGCATTTTACTACGTCATAGCGGATATCTGTATGAGGATGAATGTTGATACTTTGCAGATAAAAAGCATATTTTTTCACAGATCAGTCTCTTTTTTAGATAAGCTTTAAAATAATGAGGGAGAAATAAATCTCCCCTAGCTTCTTAAACACCTTGGACTTTCCAATATTCCTGTTTCTAAAACTAGATTAGCAACAGTAATCCGTTGTTACCATGTTTGCGCATCGGATGTAGAAAAGTTCTACATAATCAAACACATGCTAGCAAACCTGGATGCGGTCTCGAGGCCTCTGCCAGACAAAACTTCGCTTTGACGACTTTGCCGCAAAACAATAGCATTTGGGTATGAAAATTTAAAATCCGTTTCGTTATTTCAAAACATCACCGGAGATCATTCGGCTTGCTGTGCTAATGTATGTTCGTTATCCACTGTCACTTCGTAATGCGGAAGATCTACTAAGCGAGCGAGGGATTGATATCTGTCATGAAACCATTCGCTATTGGTGAAACCGTTTTGACCCAATCTTCGCTAAAGAAATACGCAAGAAACGAATTTATCCGTCCGCTATTTATTCAAACTGGCGATGGCATCTAGATGAGGTTTTCGTGAAGATAAATGGTGAACTGCGTTATCTGTGGCGTGCTGTTGATCATGAAGGTGAGATACTCGAGGTCTTTGTGACAAACCACCACAACCACAAGAAATCGTAACTGATAAATTACGTTCATATCGAGCAGCCATGAATGTCACTGTCAAAGCGGGGAAGCAAGAAACGGGTTGCTGGAAAAATAAAAGATGTGAGAATTCTCATTTGCCATTTCGACGACGGGAGTTTGCCATGTTGTGCTTCAGGTATATGCAAAGTTTACAAAAATTCGCGTCAATTCATTCTTCAGTTTATAACCACTTAAACCACCAACGCCACCTTGTCAGTCACCAAGCATTCAAGCAAGATCGTTCAGCTACGTTAGCTGAGTGGCGGCAGTTATGCGCCTGATAAGTGAGGGCGATTAGGACTTAAATCGGTCGGAGCGTTTCCTTTGACAGAGCCACTCGCTGGACTTGGAGATATGCCTCTCCATCAGCGCCGAACCACGCTGTCTCATTACTATCATCGAACTACGAATTAGCAAAATCTAGATAATAATAAAATCCCTCGAAGCTGTTGTATTCACGAGTGAAATAGATTTAATATAACCTGTGGGTGTATTTTAGCGCTAACGAATTTTTATAATTATGAATATGCTAGAACATTCGCACAGCAAAAATTTATTATTGAGAGACATATGGATCACGTAGGCGAAATCGAAAAACGACTTTGGTCAGTAGCTGACCACCTTCGTGCAAACTCCAACTTCGCCAGTAACGAATATTTCCTTCCCGTCATGGGCCTCATCTTCCTGCGTCACGCCTACAGCCGCTTTCTGCGCGTCCAGGACGACATCAAAGCTTCGCTTCCTTCGCGCGGTGGCGTCACACGCCCGCTGACAAAGGAAGACTTCTCGCAGCGAGGCTCGATCTTCCTGAAGCCAGAAGCGCAATTCGATCATCTGGTCGCTATCCCCGATGGCGGAGACCGTGCAGGTGCAATCATCGCTGCGATGGAAAGCATCGAAGCGGACTACCAGTCCCTTGATGGCGCTCTGCCTAAGTCGGAATATCAGGAACTTGGCGATGACGACCTTGGTCAGCTCTTGCGCACCTTCAACGATCCCGCGCTTCAAAAAGCTGATGGTGACGTGTTTGGGCGCATCTACGAATACTTCCTGACGCAGTTTGCTGACCAGAAAGCCCACGATGGCGGCGAATTTTTCACACCTGTTTCGATCGTCCAAACGCTGGTCAACGTCATCGAACCTGACCACGGCAAGATCATCGACCCCGCCTGTGGTTCAGGCGGCATGTTCGTGCAATCCGCTCATTTCATCGAAAAAATGAAAGCCAACCCCAGCGACCGCGTGACCTTTTACGGGATGGAGAAGAACCCGACGACGATCCGCCTAGCCAAGATGAACCTCGCGGTTCACGGGCTTGAAGGCGATATCAGTAAGGCGATTTCCTACTACGACGACCCGCACAAGGACAAAGGGCCGTTTGATTTTGTCATGGCAAATCCGCCCTTTAACGTGGACGAAATTGACGCCGAAAAGATCAAGAATGACGACCGTCTGGAATTCGGGCTTCCTGGGGTGAACAACAAGGGGAAGGTGTCCAACGGCAACTACGTCTGGATGTCGTTCTTTTACTCGTACCTATCCGATACCGGACGCGCGGGTATCGTCATGTCAGCGCAGTCATCATCTGCTGGGGCGGTGAAGCCAAAGTGCGCGAAGCGATGATCAAGACCGGCGATGTCGATGTCATGATGGCCATCCGTGGCAACTTTTTCTACACGCGCGCTGTGCCGTGTGAGCTTTGGTTCTTTGACAAGGCCAAGCCCGAACACCTAAAAAACAAGGTACTGATGATCGATGCGCGCAACGTTTACCGTAAGGTGACTCGCAAGATTTTTGACTTTACGCCCGAACAGCAACAGAACTTGTCCAGCATGGTCTGGCTCTATCGCGGTCAGACTGACCGCTTTTTGGCGCTGGTGCAGGACTATCTGGAAACGGCGTTCACCCAGATGCAGGCCTGCGATTTCGACGGTTTTGCAAAGGCGCTGAAGGCCCTGACTGGTGCGCACAAAGACGACGAATTGTACAAGCTGGCAGATGAAGTCTTGGCGGATATCGTTTCTCTGGGTGACAAAGCGAAGGATGCACGCACCACATGGGACGCCGCCGCCCGGGATAATGACAGGCTGAAATCCTCCAGCACAGCGTTTGAGCCAGTGGCAGTTCAGGCCAGGGCCTTGGTCAAGGAAATCGACCATCTCTACAAGCTGGCAACTCGCGTGCATGAGGCTGACGTGGCCGATGGCACAAAACCTGCCGAGGGCAAGAAGCGGCTGAACGAACTAGATACTGCGCGACAAAAAGTAACCGAGCATCTCAAACGTGCACGATATTTCCATACACAGGCGGAATGGTTGCAAACGCGGTTCCCAGATGCCGAGCTGCGCGATGTGGAAGGTTTGGTTAAGCTGGTCAGCCGAGACGAGCTGGAAGCCAACGACTGGAGCCTGACTCCGGGCCGCTACGTCGGCGTAGCACCGGAAGAAGAGGACGAGGATTTTGATTTTGAGGAAGCCTTGCGCGACATTCACATCGAGATCGATGGATTAAATGTCGAGGCAGTGGAATTAGCGGCAACCATCAAAAAGAATTTTGAAGAGTTGTTTGTATGAGTGCGCTGACCAAAATGCGAATAGACGATTTTGCCACGATGAAGTATGGTAAAATGCCGCCAAAGAACGTTGTGAGCGATACGGGATATCCTATATACAGTGGATATCGGGTCACAGGTTATGCAAAAGAATTTCTATACAAGGACCCGGAGCTGATTGTAGTTGCTCGGGGCGTCGGGGGCACTGGTGATGTAAAAATCTCGCCTCCCGAAGCATGGATAACAAACCTATCGATAGTCCTCAGCCTATCATCGGATATCGTTGACAAGAAGTTTTTGTACTATCGGCTTGGCCGGGAGCCTCTCAAGGCGAAATTGAATACCGGTGCTGCACAAGCACAAATAACCATCGAAAATCTTCGGTCCTATGAAATAGATTTACCTGACCTCACCTCGCAGAAACGCATCGCTTCAATCCTGTCCACATACGATGACCTGATCGAAAACAACGGGCGGCGGATTGCGTTGTTGGAGGAGGCAGCGCGGCTTTTGTATCGCGAATGGTTTACTCATTTCCGATTTCCCGGCCATGAACACGTCAAGATCATCGACGGCGTGCCAGAGACTTTTGAAGTTTTGGAATTGGGGGATTTTTGTAAGCTTCGTGGGGGCAATGCATTCAAAATGAAATTCCAAGGCCAAAAGGCGGGGGATTACCCATTTATCAAAGTGGGAGATATGAACAGCGCTGGAAATTCCGCTTCTATCACTGAAGCGAACAATTGGGTTTCTGAAGTGGAGGCAAAGGAGCTCAAGGCCAAAGCCTTTCCGTCTGGAACAATTGTTTTTGCGAAGATTGGTGAGGCACTCAAAAAGAACCGTGTGAGGGTCACAGTCAGAGACACTATCATAGATAACAACATGATGGGCGCAGTCCCAGATAGCGGCTTTGTCTCGTCAGCCTTCCTTTATTATCTACTTTCAGGCTATGATATCGCAAGTCATGCCAGCGGTGCAGCTGTTCCTTTTTTGACAGCAAATGTCTTATCACAAATAAAGTTCGCTATACCAAATAATGCACTGCGTATGGATTTCGACTCAATTGTCGACCCCATCCAAAAACAGATTACAAATTTGCAGGTACAAATCACAGCGACAGCAAGAGCCCGCGACTTATTACTTCCCCGTCTGATGGACGGCAGATTAGAAATTTGACAACATGAACGATTACACCGAAGACAGATTGGCCCAAGCCACCCTCGCCGAGTATTTGCAGGACGAACTCGGTTGGGAGTCTGTCTTCGCGTTCAACAGCGAAACCTTCGGGCCGGAAGGCACACTTGGTCGCAAGTCCGACCGCGAGGTCGTGCTGACCCGTCACTTAGGCGAAGCACTGATCCGTCTGAACCCTGGCTTGCCGGATGAGGCCTACTCGTACGCGCTGCGCCAGATCACCGACACACTGGCATTTCAATCCACTGTTCAGACCAACAGCGAAAAATACGAGTTGATCCGTGACGGGGTGGTCGCCAGCTACAAGAAGAACGGTGAGATCAAGAAGACGCGCCTGAAGGTCTTCGACTACGAGAGCCCCGACAACAACAATTTCCTATGCGTACGTGAGATGTGGGTGATGGGTCCAAATGGCCATCGCCGCCGCCCCGACATCATCGGTTTCGTCAACGGCCTGCCATTGATGTTCGTGGAGCTGAAACGCCCAGACAAATCGCTGCGCCGCGCCTATGACGACAACTTCAAAGACTACATGGACACGATCCCGCAGCTCTTCCACTTCAACGCCTTTGTGGTCTTAGGGAATGGAATTGAGGCCAAGGTCGGATCGATCAGCGCCAAGTACGAACACTTCAGCGATTGGAAGCGCCTGGCCGAGGGCGAAAAAGGTGTCGTGCAAATGGAGACCCTTGTGAAGGGTATCTGCACCAAGGCCAACTTCCTCGACATCTTCGAGAACTTCATTCTGTTCGATGACAGCACCGGCAAGCTGGCCAAGATCGTTGCGCGCAACCACCAATACCTGGGGGTCAATCGTGCGCTGCAATCCGTGATCGAACGTAAAGAACGCGATGGAAAACTTGGCGTATTCTGGCACACGCAAGGTTCGGGCAAGTCCTACTCAATGGCGCTGTTCGCGCAAAAGGTAAGGCGTAAGCTGGGCGGTGATTTCACCTTCCTCGTGCTGACCGATCGGGCCGATCTGGATAAGCAGATTTACGACACCTTCGCGGGCGTTGGTCTAGCCAACAATGACAAAGACCCATGTCGCGCCGACAGCGGTGATCAGCTGAAAAACTTACTTGGCCAGCAGAAAGCATTTGTTTTCTCGCTGATCCAGAAGTTCAACAAAGAGATAAAAGACGGTGAGGCCTATTCCGATAGGGAAAACATCATCGTCATGACCGACGAAGCGCACCGGACGCAATACGGAACGTTGGCGATGAACATGCGGGACGCTCTACCGAACGCCAGCTTCATTGGGTTTACTGGAACGCCGCTGTTTACCAGCGATGAGATCACGCAGCGCGTCTTTGGTGGCTACATCTCGACCTATGACTTCCAGCGGGCCATCGAGGATAATGCCACGCTTCCACTCTACTATGATGCGCGGGGCGATAAGCTCGGGCTATCAGCTGAAGGGCTAAATGAAAAACTGGCCAATGCCATCGCCGATGCTGAGATCAGCGATGCGGACGTGGCCGCAAAGTTAGAGAATGAGCTCAAGCGCGAATACCATGTTGTTACCGCCGAGAAGCGGCTGAAGCATATTGCAACGGATTTTGCAGCACATTATTCGACGAACTGGGAAACCGGAAAGGCAATGTTCGTAGCAATTGACAAGATCACCGCCGTTCGCATGCATGGCTATTTTCTTCAGGCATGGAAGGCCAAAATTGCGCAGTTGGAAGCAGAGCTTTCAACGGCGAAAGACGACCAGGATCAGTTGGTTCGGGAACGCCAACTCGCATGGATGCGCGAAACAGAAATGGCGGTTGTCATTAGTGACGAGCAAGGTGAAGTCGACAAGTTCCGCAAGTGGGACTTGGATATTTTTCCGCATAGAAAACTTATGCGGGAAGGTTTCCTACTCGAAGATGGGAAGCGCCTTGACGTTGAATCCGCTTTTAAACGCGAAGAACATCCCTTCCGCGTGGTCATTGTTTGTGCCATGTGGCTCACCGGGTTTGACGTACCTTCTCTCTCGACGCTTTACCTCGACAAGCCGCTACAAGCGCACACGCTGATGCAGGCAATCGCCCGCGCAAACCGTGTGCATGAGGGCAAGAACAATGGCTTGATTGTAGATTACTGTGGAATCCTAAAAAACCTTCGAAAAGCACTCTCAACCTTTGCTGGTCATACAGGCGAAGGTGGCTTCGATGGTAAGGGCGGCACTGAAAATGATCCGTTGCATCCCGAAGAAGAACTTCTGGAAGAACTTGTAGAAGCGATAGAATTTGTCCGCAGTCAATTGAATGATAATGGCTTCGATCTCGCAACGCTAAAGACGGCAACCGGTTTTGCCCGCAACAAGGCACTGCTAGATGCCAAGGAAGCCGTGAATATTGATGATGAAAGCCGGAAGAAGTTCGAGATTTCTGCTCGTTCCGTTTTTAGGAAATACAAAGCCTGCCTTACGTTCAAAGGAGTCCAAATCAACCGCGCAGACGCTGAAGCTATAAGTTTCCTTTACAAGACACTCCAAGATGATCGTGAAAGTGCAGATACTTCTGAAATAATCCAGAAATTGAATGCTATCGTCAGTGATGCCATCGACGTGAAGGCTGATGCTGAATCCGATGACAAGGTCTTTGATATTTCAAAGATCAATTTCGATCTGCTTCGGAAAGAGTTTTCGAAAAGCGAAACCCAACGTTCTGAAGTGCAGGACGTTAAGACGGTGGTCGAAAACCGGCTCCGGAAAATGCTGGAGCAAAATCCCTTACGTACTGATTTTCAGGAACGTTTTGATGAGATTGTTCGGGACTACAACAAAGAAAAAGACAAAAACACGATTGAAGCCACGTTTGAAGCATTGATGCGGTTAACCGCTGAAATGAGTGCGGAATCCAAGAGATATGTGAAGGAAGGATTGGAAAGCGAGGAACAGCTTGCTGTCTTCGACATGCTTCTGAAACCTGATTTGTCCAAATCAGACATCAAGAAAATTAAGTCGGTCGCGGTTGCGCTTCTCAAGTCCCTAGAACAACAAATGCATGATGTTCAGGATTTATTCGGGAAGGCGTCTACACGTGATCGCTTCCGTCAGTCGATTTATGATCACCTTTATGACGATAGAACTGGTCTTCCTGTCGATACTTACTCTGAGTCCGATCTGTCTGAAAAGACGGATCAGCTTTTTGAATTCTTTTCAAGAAGTGGAATGAAGGATTTCGACCAAAGTATCAGGTCAAGACCCATGTAAAATATTAAGCCACTTAGCGCTCGCAACAAAGAACGTTAAATAAATTTCTGAAAGACTATTTGATGCATATAGAAAAAATCTCCCTTCGAAACTTCCGATGCTTCGGGGATACATGTGTCAGCATTCCAACAAATAGTGGCGTGTCTGGTTTCGTTGGTGACAACGGTGCTGGCAAGTCCTCGGCATTGGAAGCTTTAAAAAGGCTATTCTCGCCCGTCTCATCGGAACGGAAACTTCGCAAGAGTGATGTTCACTTCGGGCATGGAGAAGATAGTCAAAAAGTCGATGAAAGAGAAATCGTCATTGATGTCGTATTTGGATTTTCCAACCCAGATTCCATACCGCACGTGTTTAGTGACATTTTTTTTGACAGTGCAGATCAGTCTCTAAAAGTACGTTTGCTACTTGAGGCAAACTACAAAAAGTCGGAATCGCACGAAGATGATATTGAGGTAAAACTCTATACAGTGCGAACTTTAGATGACGTTCCCTTTGGGCCAGATGATGAGCGCAAAACTCCGTTGCGCGGACGGCCAACTCAATTTGCAGAGCTCGTATACATCCCTGCACACAGAGATTCCCTTGCTGTAACCCGCCATGCTCTGATGAACGTACTCAAGCGGCTTGAACGTTCCGCAGACTGGAGCGATGAAACCAAAAGCAAGTCACAAGCTTTCGCGAAAGAGCTAGAGGATAGCCTGAACGGCGTGGATGCAATTGGAACGGTTACCCAAGACCTTAAAACGTTTTGGGGCGCACTTCACGATGGCCACTATGATGCAAATCCAATCATCAGTGTCGTTGCTACAGAATTTGAACAGCTAATCCGTGATTTAACTTTACGCTTTGAAAAATCGCCAGGGGGTGGGCAACGCCAACTTGAAGAACTAAGCGAAGGGCAAATCTCGCTACTGTATTTTGCACTGTCTGCAACGTTACATAACTTGATTTGGAAGATGGAAGCGGAATCTCCCTCTCATCTTAAGGGGTTTAAAGCTCTGGATTTTGTTCCTGCACCTCTAACAATATTTGCGCTAGAGGAACCAGAAAACCATCTCGCGCCATTCTATTTGCCACGACTTATCGGCCTGTTAGAAGAGCTCATAGACTCGGGCTCTGCACAGTCATTTGTGACAAGCCACTCTACAAGCGTGCTAAGTCGCATTCCACCTCGAAATGTTCGGTATTTTAAGAATTGCAGAAACTCACTCATTTCCAGCGTAAAGGAGATACCCTTACCCGCTAAGGGAACCGATGAAGACAACTTCCTTCACCAAGTCATTCTATCCAACCCCGAAATCTACTTCGCGCGTCTTGTAATTATTGGTGAAGGTGACAGCGAGCGTATCGTTATCCCACGAGTCGCCGAAGCATTTGATGTTTCATTAGACCCATCATTCGTTGCGTTTGTGCCAATCGGTGGACGCCACGCTCAACATTTGTGGAAGCTGGTCAGAGGACTAGATATCCCTTGCTTAACATTGTTGGATTTTGACCTTGGGCGGCACAATGCTGGAATGGGAAGGATGAAGAATGCCGTAAGTTGGCTCAAAGATATTGGGTACGAGGTTGATCCAACTAAAGTGCCGGAAAACGAAGCGCTGAATTCAGCAATGCTCAAGCAATGGGTGGATTGGATGAGAGCGCTTCAAGTCTATTATTCATCCCCATTGGATCTCGACATGATGATGGTTCAGTCTTTCCCCAACGCTTATTTACCAAGCCGCCCCTTAGATTTGGCGAAAGATGATCCGGAGAAAGTCGCAAAGTCAGTTTTTGGTGATAACGGCAAAGGCAATGTGGACGTTGCACGTCTTGGTGCGGCTTTTACAGACAAAGAAATGTTCACTTACAAAAACCTTTTCAAGTCTCGCTCTAAACCAGCCTCTCACTACAAGGGGCTCGCAGCTCTTGATGATGCGGCGATCCAGGCAAATTGCCCTGAACCACTTAGAGCTTTGATAGACGCTGCAAGAGCAATCCTCACGCCACCGCCACCTCCGATTCCGCCAGTCGTTGCTGAGGTGAACGAATGACTTATGTTTCACCCGATGACTGGAAACCGTCCCCGCAGATACGTTTAGAAGGCACCGCGCTAAAGATTGTTCAGTCAGATTCGTCGATATCTGTATTGGCTGGCCCGGGCGCTGGAAAGACAGAGCTTTTGGCGCAACGAGCCGCCTACTTACTTGCTACAGGATTGTGCCCACCTCCGCGCCGTATCTTAGCAATTTCATTCAAAGTTGATGCCGCACGAAACTTGCAGGAACGGGTTTCCGAACGATCTGAATCCGTCCACGCGAATAGGTTTGAATCTCTAACACTCGACGCATTCGCAAAGAGAATTGTTGATCAGTTCTTAGAGGCCCTTCCCGCTCAGTTGCGTCCATCTCCTGACTACAAAATTATCTTTCCAAATAGGGATATCTGGGAAGACTTTGGAAACAGATATAGTGATGACTATCCTGACATCAAATCAGTAAACAATAAGCAGCTTGAGCGGATAACGCATAGTTCTATTCCAACTACCAACTTGGAGAATGCCACGACGTTAGAACAACAAATCCAGTGTATTTGGTGGCGTGATCAAATTGGGGCATCTCCTTCATGCCTTACTTTTGATATGATTAAGCTCTTGGCTATTCAAATTCTTCAAAGCCACGACAGCATTTTGTCCGCTTTGAGGAGCACATATTCACATGTGTTCTTGGACGAGTTTCAAGATGTTACTCAGCGTCAGTACGACTTGATCAAAGTAGCCTTTTGGGGTTCAAGCGCTGTCCTTACCGCTGTTGGTGATTCAAATCAGGCCATTATGCGTTGGGCTGGTGCTCGCGCTGATATCTTTGACCAATTCGAAACAGATTTCATCGCTACCGATAAAAGGCTGCTCTTTAACTTCCGATCAAATTCTAGAGTTGTTCAACTGATCAATGATTTGACTGCTACATTTGATGAAGAATTCATACCAACTGAGTGCGCACGGGCTGATGAACCAGTGCCTGAAAACGCGGTTGAAGGATGGGTGTTCGAAACCAGACAGGACGAAGGTGAGTATATTGCTTCCTTTGTTGCGAGTGAGCTCGAAAAAAATCCTGACTTGAACCCTGCCGACTTTGTTATTTTGGCTCGGCTTAGAATTAACGAAGTGGAAGAACGAATAAAGGCTAACTTCAAAAATAAGGGCTTAAAACTTAGAAACGAAGCAAGGCAGGTCGGAGGGATTGCGATTCAAGATCTGGTGAAGGAAAAAGCATATACATTTATGCTTTCCGCACTAAAGCTCTCAGTAAATGTAAGAATTGGACAACCATTTCAAGAATGTCGCAACACAATTGCAGATGTTCGCGGAGCTGATCTCAATAGCGACCAAGGGCATAGCGAAGCTCTTTTTGCTGTGAGGAGTTTGGTCTCTCAATTGAAAGACTTACTCGATGGCAGAGCTCCCAACGAAGTTGAGGGGCAGGAAATTTCCGACCTTATTTTGGCATTCGTATCACGAGGTGAGTTGCAACGCACTTATCGTGAATATGTCGGGGGTGAGCGTTTAGATGCAATAATTGCGGGTTTCAGGGCTTTCTTTGAGGAATGCCGGGAAGATGCAAATAGTTGGTCTCAGTGCATTTCAAACATGGAAGGTGCGGAATCTGTTCGATTAATGACGATCCATAAGAGCAAAGGGCTTGAGTATCACACAGTGGTTTTTGTCGAATTTAATGATGACGCCTTTTGGGGAAATGACGACGACGTAAATGTTTTCTTCGTAGCGCTGTCGAGGGCGCGTGAACGCGTCTATTTTTCGTTTACCAAGGACTCAAGGGGAGCGAGAAACATCAAGGACTTTGTTGAGAAGCTGAAAATCTCGAACGTTTCCTTTTTCAACAAACCGTAACAACCATATGCGTTCACAACAAAGAGTTTGAAATAATAAGTTAATCAATTATTAGCGGCGAAGTTCATGAAGAATATCGAAGGCAACATTCAACTCAGCGCGACAGACTTGGTCGGACATCTTAACTGCGGGCACTTAACGGCACTGGATGTTCAAGTCGCAAATGGTGAATTAAAAAAGCCCGATCACTACGATCCCCTCTTAGAAATCCTTCGAGAACGTGGTCAGCGGCACGAAGATGCATATATTGGGCACCTGCGCGAACGAGGCCATCAAGTTACAGAAATACCGGGCGTTGATATCACAGACAGCACAATCGATGCGACGTTGGAAGCTATGCGCAATGGTTCTGAAATTATCATCCAAGCATCTTTAAGAGATGGACGATGGAGCGGTCGCGCCGATGTTCTTCGGCGTGTTTCAATTCCAAGCAACCTCGGTGATTATTCATATGAAATAATTGATACCAAACTTGCCCGCGAGACAAAGGGCGGGACGGTGCTTCAGCTTTGCCTATACGCGGACTTGCTGGCGGCCATGCAGGGCTGCGCCCCAGAACATATCTATGTAGTAGCGCCATGGTCTGACTTCGAACCTCAAGAATTCCGCTTTGCTGACTACGCCGCCTATTTCCGTCGGGTGAAGGCAGCTGCGGAAGGCGCTGTACAATCAACTGACGGCGAAGAAGAATATCCTGATCCTAAGAGCCATTGCGATGTCTGCCGTTGGGAACAACAATGCCAGCAACGGCGTCGAGCGGATGACCATCTTTGCCTTGTGGCTGGCATATCGAAAAATCAAATTACCGAGCTCCAAGACAACGGCTATGGGTCCACTCAAGCACTTGCTGATATGCCGTTGCCGCTGCCCTTTACGCCACAGCGCGGTGCACCCGCATCATTTGAAAGAATAAAAGCTCAAGCCGCCATACAAGTTGCTGCCAGACACTCAGGGGAAAACGAGTTTGAGTTTTTAAATGTTGTTCCGGAGTTCGGGTTTGCGGCGCTTCCGGAACCATCGCAAGGTGATGTGTTCTTTGACATCGAGAGCGACCAGTTTGTTGGCGAACATGGTTTGGAGTATTTGTTCGGATATTGCTATGTAGATGGCGCTGGTGCCGACCAATATATTCAGGACTGGGCCTTTGACCGCCAAGGCGAGAAAGCGTGCTTCGAACGCTTTGTTGATTTCGTTACCGAACGACGCGTTACGTTTCCTGACATGCACGTCTACCATTTCGGCGGGTATGAATCTGGCGCTCTGAAACGTCTTATGGGCCGCTATGCCACACGCGAGGACGAAGTCGATAATCTACTTCGGGGCAAAGTTTTAGTCGATCTGCTGACCGTTACAAAACACGCCATCAGGGCCAGCGTAGAGAGCTACTCTTTGAAGAAACTCGAACCCTTTTGCGGGTATCAACGCAAGACACCGTTGACTGAAGCGAACATGGCGCTGACCAAGGTTACAGCGGGTTTAGAGCTGGATGATATCCCATCAATAAATGAAGAGACAAAGGTCGTGGTAGCTTCATACAATGCCGATGATTGCTTTGCGACCAGTAGCCTGCGCGACTGGTTAGAGGAACTCCGATCATCGAGAGTTTCAGATGGGCACGATATACCGAGGCCCGAACCTGGCCAAGATGGCCCCAGTGAGGAACTAAGCGAGCAGCAACAACGCGTCCTGGCTTTAATAGAAACTCTTACAAGTAATGTGCCTGTCGATCCGGAAGAACGATCTCAAGAAGAGCAAGCACGATGGGTTCTAGCTTATATTCTTGATTGGCACCGACGTGAGAACAAAGCCGTGTGGTGGGAAAAATTTCGTTTGCAAGACTTGAGCAGTTTGGAACTTCTTGAAGAAAAGGCCGGAATTGGTCATTTGCAACTCGTAGGCGAAGTCGAAACTTCTAAGACAGGTATTCCGACCCACCGCTATAGTTTTGAAGCTCAGGAAACCGACATTCGAGGCGACGAAGGATTGCACAATGTAGGGGGTGACAAACTCGGCACCGCCATGATGGTTTCGCAAGACGATCAAACCATCGATATCAAGAAAATGAAGGCAACGGCAGGTGTTCATCCAGAGGGTGTTTTCGCGCACAAATTCATTGATCCCAAAGAACAAGCGGCCTCACTCTTTCGTCTAGGCGAATATGTTGCCGAAAATGGTATTGAGGGCGACGGCGCTTATAAGAGCGCCCGCGACCTCCTTCTGCGGAATCCACTGGATATCTCGGGACAACCGTTTCAACGAGACGGCGAAGAAAGCCTGACAGCCGCTCTACGGGTTGCTCGATTGATGAATGGTGGAGTTCTCCCAGTCCAAGGACCGCCCGGCACCGGAAAGTCATTTACAGGTGCGCGCATGATCTGCGAGTTGGTGAAACAGGGTAAGACCGTTGGGATCACAGCTAACAGCCACAAGGTAATTCGAAACCTGATGGACAAGGTGATCGAGGCCGCTCCTGAAATGGAGGTAGATTTTGTTAGCATCCAGAAACCAGAACAGGGCAATAAAGAGATAGATGGAGCAAAACTGACTTTTGCGAAAACGAACGACGACGTCTTGAATGCACTATCATCAGGAAGTGCAAAAGTAGCAGGAGCAACGCATTTCTTCTGGGCTAAACAAGACGCTTTTGGAGCCGTTGATGTGCTCGTTGTCGATGAGGCAGGTCAAATGTCCCTTGCCAATGTTTTGGCTGTTTCTCAGGCAGCACAGACTGTCATTCTGCTAGGTGACCCTCAACAGTTGGAGCAGCCCACGCAAGGTACACATCCAGATGGAACGGGAGTGTCCGCGCTCGATTATTTGATCGGGGGGCAGCAGACCATAGAACCGCAACAGGGGCTTTTCCTTAGTACTACTTATCGCCTTCACCCCGAAATTTGCGCGTTTAATTCAGAACTATTCTACGAAGGAAAACTGAATTCCATTGAGGGATGCGAACGTCAAATCATTGGCTCAGACAGTATCGTCTCAGGGTCAGGGATGCGCTACATGCCAGTGCCGCACATCGGCAACACCAGCACGTCTATTGAGGAAGCTGAAGCTGTCAAAGTCCTTGTGGAGAAGATATTAGATCATGGTGCAGAGTGGACTGATCGTGATGGCGAGACGAAGCCGGTTACTATCGGCGACATACTGATAATCGCTCCCTACAATGCGCAAGTGTTTGAAATTCAGCAACGGCTGCCGGATGCGCGCGTTGGAACAGTTGATAAATTCCAAGGGCAAGAAGCTCCGATTACAATCTATTCGATGGCCACTTCCAGCCATGCTGATGCGCCACGCGGCATGGAATTTCTCTATAGTGCAAACCGCTTCAACGTGGCGATTTCGCGCGCGCAGTGCATCGCCATCCTTGTAGCTTCGCCACAGGTTTTTGAGGCAGAATGCAAAACTCCGAGACAGATGCAATTGGCCAATGCTTTTTGCCGATACCTTGAGCTTAGCGAAACAATTTCTTTAATTTAGAACTTCTTTAAGTAATGGAAATCACGTAACCTATTAAATCGAATGCACTAATTAGAAAGCTGCCTTAGACATGAAAGCAGCCGAAGCCAAACTTCTAGCATTCCTCAAAAAATTGCCGCAGTTCGTTATTCCGATCTATCAACGAACCTATTCATGGACTGAAAAGGAATGCCGCTAGCTGTCGTCAAACATTGCACGCCTTCGACTATATGATCATCGCCACCAAGTATAGTGACTCTCTCCCCAAACTGACGCCTCTCAAAAGTAAGTGTTTTCGTTAACACAAACGGGGGCATTATGTGAAACGCAGATTTACGGATGAACAAATTACTTGGGGTTTTTGAAAAGCATGAGGCTGGCTCACTCCAGGAAACTTAAAAGGAAGTGATCACCAGTGGCAAGCAAAAGCAAAACACTGAAGTCACGAGCAC
Source organism: Sneathiella aquimaris (assembly GCF_026409565.1). NCBI lineage: Bacteria > Pseudomonadati > Pseudomonadota > Alphaproteobacteria > Sneathiellales > Sneathiellaceae > Sneathiella > Sneathiella aquimaris. Next base: position 153,655 of record NZ_CP112881.1, on the reverse strand, counting down.
GCGAGCAGCTTCAGCTGCTTCTACAAGCCCTTCGAAATCCGAATTCTAGCAATGCTGCTAAAACAGCTGCGACTTCTGCTTTGACCCAACGACACAATTAGAAAAAATGAACCGTATCCGCTACGAAGGTGTCCTTTTTATTGTTGGAACTATATAGCAGATTTTCATCTTAAGTTTCGAATTTTCAGATTTTAGATGTATTAAATCCCGATAATTCCGCCATATATTTATTGGGAATAGTTTTTGTGTCAAAAATTCCTGAAATTTCTCTAAAATACCAAAAATTCAGTTTTATGGTATATTAAATCCCGAAAATTCAGCATAATAGCCTCATAAGGAGAGCTTAATGCCAGAATTTTCGGTAGATGCGATGCCAGAGGTGTTCGTATCCGACACGTCTATTTCCAAAGCCGTATCGGAAGCGGTGGCGCGTGGAAAACTGCGTAAGCTCGGCTCTCGCCTTTATACGCGCAATCTTCAAGAGGCCCCTGATAGGCTGGTGCTGCGCAACTGGTACTATCTTATCACGGCTTATTACCCCGATGCTTTGATCACCGACCGGACGGCGATTGAAAACAAACCAGCTGCCGACGGGTCAGTCTTTCTGATATCTGACAAGAAGCGCAAGGTTGAATTGCCGGGGCTTGTGTTTCGCCCGCGCAAGGGTCCGGAGGCCACCGACAGCGACAGGCCCTTTATCGGAGGTGCCCGCTTGGCATCCCCGGCAAGAGCTTATCTTGAAAACATGCAGTCTTCGCGCGCACGCGGCGGGCGTGTCGCGCGAACACTCTTCCACGAAGAAATAGAAGACCGCCTCGATAAATTGCTGCGAGGACAGGGCGAGGCAGCCCTAAATCGTATTCGTGATGAGGCACGTGAAATAGCCCCACAACTCGGACTCCAAAAAGAGTTCGAAGAATTTAACAATCTGGTCGGAGCTTTGCTTGGAACACGTGAAGCCGATGTGAAGTCTGCTGTTGGCAAGGCGCGTGTTGCAGGTAGTCCATTTGATCCGGATCGTATTCAACTTTTTGAAAAACTTTTCGCCGCTCTCCGGGAGATTGTCCCCATGGTACGCCGCTCTCCTGAGCGCGCAGGTGAAGCAAATGCACACCTTGCTTTCTTCGAAGCTTATTTCTCGAATTTTATCGAAGGAACGGAATTTAGTGTCGATGAAGCCAGAGAGATCGTATTTGACGGTGTTATTCCGCAAGAACGTCCCGACGATGCGCATGATGTACTTGGCACTTTCCGTATCGTTTCGGATCAGACGGAAATGAAAAAGCTGCCATCCGACTTTAATGAGTTTGTCGACCTATTGCGTCGTCGTCACGCCACGATCATGGAGGCCCGCCCAGACAAAAATCCAGGCGCCTTTAAGAAACAGACCAACCGGGCCGGTCAGACTATATTTGTTGAACCTGAGCTTGTGACTGGAACACTTGAAAAAGGCTTCGAGTTCCTTCAGGGGCTGGGGGACCCATTTCACAGAGCCGTCTTTATGATGTTCATCGTGAGCGAGGTTCACCCCTTTTCTGACGGGAATGGACGTGTAGCGCGTGTGATGATGAATGCTGAATTGGTCGCAGGTGGTGAAGAACGTATCATCATTCCGACTGTTTACCGTACCGATTATCTCGGGGCGCTCAAAGCATTGTCCCATAATCGCCATACGACCCCACTTATCCGCATGCTAGACTTTGCACAGCGTTATACCCATGCGATCGATTGGCAAGATCTCAGCCATGCGCGCATGGTGCTTGAACAGACCGATGCATTTGCTGAAGGTGAAGATGCTCGCCTGCGCATACCGGCAGATATAAGCGGGGGGGAAAGCTAAGACATGAAATTTATTTATCTAGATGAGAGCGGCAGCCAAGATCAAGGAGATGTTTTTGTTACTTGTGGGTTGATGGTTGATGCATACAAACTCCGTACTAAAACAGCTGAATTTGATGAAAAATTAGCAGCCTTATTTGATCGACACCCTGGGATAAGATCTGATCTCAAAACAAGCCGATTCATCAATGGCAGAGGAGCGTGGCGACAGATTGATGCCCAAGAACGCAAAGATTTTTTGTCTGATATTTGTAGCATCGCCGTAGCAAATGGCGGAAAGATTTTTGGAATTGGTATTTCCTTCGACGCTTTCAATGCTGCCGCTGCCGCTGGCAACAACCAACCGTTTGCAAACAGCTATTGGATGGCCGGAGCGATGTTCGCTAGTTGCCTTGTTCAGAAGAAGGTCCAAGGAATTAAGAACAGTAAAGGCCTTACAGTTGTTATAATGGATGATAACAAAACAGAGATGCCAGCGCTTTCGGACGCACTATATCAAGGTGATCCTTGGTTTGACGGACTCTACCAAATTCAGACGAGGCGACGAGGGAACACCATCTGGATCCAAAGAAGTGCGGGGGATCGATTTGATCACATTATCAATACCGCATTTGCCATTAAGTCGGATCATTCATCCCTTGTTCAAGTGGCTGATGCATTATCGTATGTATATCGTCGATACTTAGAGCTTACATCTGAAGATGAGGCATGGGCGGGAGAGCAAGACTACTATGCCGGTTTAATCGAATTATTGGAGCCTAGCCGAGAAAAGATCGGGCGCACGCCCAATTCTGTATGTGTTGACTTCTATAATCAAGCTAAACACCCAGAGTGGCAGCTTTAATATTGAAAAGGTTCACGTATTTTCTTGCGTCGAAAATGACATGTTTGCCCTCATCAATGAACCCTCTACATGTCCCAGCCAAACGGCGGCACCGCTCTATCTTGTCTGCAATTTCTGTTTCATCTTCATTCCCCTACGGGTCATTACGATGAACCAGAAACCCTCTCTTATACAATTCCGTTATTCAAGCCCATAGGCGCTGACGTCAAACAAGCCTCCCCTACCATAATCTCTTTGATGCCCATTTGATTTCAACGACATCACGCGCATCACGCATGATCAACCCCGTCAGATGAGAAAACCTCCACGGTGTTATACTGTCAATTAAATTAAACTGATTTTATGCTCAAAAAGCAATTTACAAAGATCAACTCGCCTTACAGTAATTAGGCAGTGGCCAGCGACGAGCTTCAACAGTTTCAAAACTCTTATACCGTCCATTTGAATATCGAGGGCAATCAGCAGCATGACCTGCCTTGACGATACTTACGCCAATATCCTTTCCTGCTAGATGGCATACTCCAACTTTCCGGTCGTGAGTCCTATCCCCATTTAACCGGCACACAACTTTCTCGTTAAGAACAAGCTGTTTCAGAAATGTTTTCCCGTTCTGCCCTTCTCGCGTATTGAGCTCCGGTGCGGATATACCGTTTAGCCGAATGGGGACACCTGATACTTCAATCGTATCGGCATCTCTTACATGAGTAACTGAACCCGTTAGTTCCTCTTCATTGGATATTTCTGAGAAATCAATTTCATCAACAAACAGATAGAACGCGCCTAGAAAAATCCCTGTAATACTTGCAGTCAATATTCCTTTGAAAAGACTCGACGCTTTCCGCTTCAAAATATCGTTTTTATATTTTTTCAGGGACAGGATTTTTCGGACCACAATAATCTTTCTGTTTAATTTACAACTTATCAAAAGCCCACGAAACTAAACCGCAAGCGCCGTCATAAAATTTAACAAAAAGACTAACTCAGACAAATTAACGGAAACTTACTACCCAGAAAGAGTACGAATGTTTTGAAGAAATTATTATACTCAATGACTAGGTTTGAAGAATTTTTCTTGCAGAAATGTTCTTTGTTTGTTCTCATTGCCAAATGACAGTACAGATTCTTCAAATCAATCCCGCGACGATTAAATCAAAGATACCTTTGCAGCAATTTGGCGGCTTAGTTCCTGCTGGGTTTCCCTCTCCGGCGGAAGACTGGCTAGAAGATCCGCTGGATCTGAATGAATTACTCGTGACAAATCCTCCGGCAACATTCCTCATGCGGGTCACCGGCGACAGCATGAAAGGTGTCGGAATCCTCGACGGCTCGATTTTGGTGATTGATCGGTCCATCACCCCAAAGTCTGGGATGATCGTTGTTGCCGCTCTAAACGGTGAACTGACGGTGAAGATGTACGTGGTTGTTGATAAAAAACCATGCCTGATACCAGCCAACCCAGATTATCCGGAAATACCTATCACAGAGGATACACTGATATGGGGGGTCGTAAAGGCCGCCATCCACCGGTTTTAAATGCTGGCCTTAGTCGACTGCAATAACTTTTATGCTTCCTGCGAGCGGGTTTTTCGGCCTGATTTACGCACAAAGCCTGTTGTTGTTCTCTCGAACAATGATGGCTGCGTTATTGCCAGGTGCGCTCAATCCAAAACACTCGGCATTGAAATGGGCGCGCCTTATTTCCAGGTCCGAGACAAACTCGCACAAGCCGGTGTTACGGTTTTCAGCTCAAACTATGCTCTGTATGGCGACTTTTCGGCTCGGGTTATGAAAATCCTCAAGGCCAAAGCCCCGGCGGTAGAAGTTTACAGCATTGACGAAGCCTTTTTAGATTTTTCCGGCTTTCGCAATCGCGACCGATATTGCCGGAATTTGAAAGCCGATGTTGAACAATCAACGGGTATTCCAGTTAGTGTTGGTGTTGCACCAACAAAGACCCTTGCCAAAATCGCCAATCGGATCGCTAAAAAGAATCCCGCAAGTGACGGTGTGGTTATCCTACCAAACGATCCAACCTCCTACCTCGCGCAAATTGACGTTCAGGAAGTTTGGGGTGTTGGCCGCCGCCTTGGTCGCCGCCTCAATGAGATGGGAATAAAGAATGCCCGGTCTTTGCAAAAACAAGATCCGCGCTTTATTCGGCAGCATTTTAGCGTTGTTTTAGAAAAGACCGTGCGGGAGCTGCAGGGTGTTCCTTGTTTCACCTTCAATGAAGCGCCCCCTCATCCCCAACACATCATGGTCAGTCGAGGATTTAAGGGCCGGGTACATACCCTCAAAGACTTGCAAGAGGCCGTTGCCTTGTATGCATCCCGCGCGGCTGAGAAGGCGCGCCAGAAGAAGGTATTTGCCCACCGCCTCTCGGTCTTTGTAAATCCGCCCCTCAAAGAAGCGCATCGCCAGCCAGGATCTTCCGCAACAATGATATTTCCGGAAGCGACGAATAACACCCCTACCCTCGTCAGAGCCGCTTTAGAAGGATTACGTAAAATTTCAGTTGAAGGTTCAGCATATCAGAAGGCCGGAATAACGCTTTCCGAACTGGTCTACGCTCATGAAAGCCAACCGTCCCTTTTTACATCAGGATCAGATGAGGGTTCTTCGGCAAATTTGATGAAAACCTTAGATGGACTTAACCAACGCTTTGGCCGTGAAACGGTCCGGATCGCATCCAGTGGATTTACCCGAAATTGGTGGATGGCGAGAGAACATTTAAGCCCCTGCTATACATCTAACTGGAAGGATCTTCAGAAGGTATCGTCTGATTGAAAATATCTGATTGATAAACCTAACCATAAGCTCCCTTTTGGGCGTTGTCATGTCTGGATGGCACCCCTTTAGCAAGGTGAATTTATATGTGTGAGACTCAATTATTGACCTTGCCAAATGGGCGCAACAAAGGTTAGGGATAGACGCCATCTGATTACTGCTTTCCATGAAAGAATAGTAAATAACCACCGTTTTGGAAAAGGAGAAGTTGTATCGAGGGCAATGGTGGCAAGCCATCCGAAGACAGAGGATTTCTGATTCATCGTAATAACCGTTAAGGGAAGAAGATGAAAAGACAACACACCAGATGCTATCACGCGTGATTCTGCATCTGGCTACCAAATTGGGAGCCGACTAAAATGATTGAACGCGCAAAAATTCTGGCTACTGCAACACTTGCCGATGCTCTGGATGATCTGGGCCTGCCTGGCATTATGTCGGGCATACAGCGTCAGAGCGGTGCCGGGCGAATAGTAGGCTTCGCGCGGACAATGCTTGAAAAGACGGCCGCTTATGGCGCCTTTCCGTTTGAGGATTTCAAGGTTGGCGTCGGCTTTGATGCTGTGTCTGAAGGCGAAGTTCTGGTCGTTGCAATGGGCGGAGTGGATGTCTCAACATTTGGAGGCCTGGCTAGTAGGGTATTGACACAACGTAAAGCTGCGGGCGTGGTGATCGACGGGGGTTGCCGCGATCTAGAGGAAATTTGCGCTTCTGGTTTGACCGTCGCGGCGAAATATCGAACCCCCCGTTCCGGGAAGGGGCGTGCGAAGGTCATGTCGATGGATGAACCAGTCACTTGTGGCGGTGTCGATGTGTGTGTGGGTGATCTCGTAATCATCGATGATACCGGTACAGTGGTACTGCCAAAAGAACGTGCAGAAGAAGTACTATCAAAGGCCGAAGAGCTGCACGCACGAGACGAGCGCTTTATGGAGCGGTTGGACGCGGGCGAAACCTTCTCTCAGATATCTGCCTCGTTGCGCCACGCATGATTCTACTGTTGAACCGCTTTCTCCAAAGTCTGGACAAACCATTCAATTCGTGATGCAATTAACTATATCCGCGAAAAATCATATGAAACAAATATACGTGCCGCGGGTTGATCAACCGCTGCCTCGTATCGCCTCGAACGCACCTACCTCACACTGAGCGATTTCGAGTGCAGTATGAAAAGGAGACTGCCTAAAACAATCCTGTAGGAATATACGATGGCACGTTCCACTCTCTATTTTGTTGCACTGTTCATCTCTTAACTTATCTTCTATCTGGCCAGCCATTCAGGCATCGAATGATCCATTAAGTGCCAGATCAATAAGCGCAGCCTGCTCAATCTCATGCCTATCGATCGAACCACCGGCGGCAGCAGCCATGCGCGGCCGGCCTACGAACCACAGTTTCTGCTCAGGCGCTATCGCCGCGATCTGGTCTTTAACATGATTATAAGCGCCCTGATTACGCGCTTCTTCCTGACACCACACCAGTTCTACTCCAGCGTGCTTTTTCAAAATTTTGGCGATCTTCACCTCTGGGAAAGGATAAAGCTCTTCCACCCTAACGAAATAAATGCCATCGGGCCCGTTCGCTTCGACCGACTGAGCAAGCGCGTAGTAGATCTTGCCGCTGCACATTACGATCCGGCGAGTCTTGGCAGGCGCTGGCGTCTCAATCACCGGCTGGAATTCAGTGTCATCATCAAAATCTTGGATTTTTGAGACGCAGGCCTTCAGACGCAGTAGGGACTTGGGCGAAATCAGAAATAGTGGGCGTCTGCTATCACCGCGCTGTTGGCGGCGAAGCAGATGGAATAGGTTCGCCGGTGTCGAAGGATTGGCGACATACATGTTGTCATCGACCGCACTTTGGAGAATGCGCTCGATCCGAGCAGAGGAGTGGTCGGGCCCCTGCCCCTCTAAACCGTGTGGCAGTGAAATTACCAGCGATGAGTCCATCCGCCATTTGGCTTTAGCCGTGACAATGAATTGGTCCACGACGATCTGTGCACCATTCAGAAAGTCGCCAAATTGCGCTTCCCACACCACTAGGCGGTCTGGATCAGCCAGGCTCACGCCGTATTCAAACGATAGCACACCATATTCGATCAGCGGCGAGTTGATGGCGTCAAATCGTGCACCATCTGCCACACATTGCTCAAGCGGGAACATTGAGGCGCCTGTTGCCTGATCGTGTACGGCAAAGTGACGCTGAGTAAACGTACCCCGCACGGAGTCTTGGCCACTCATACGCACCGATGTTCCTTCGGCCAGAAGCGTCGCATATGCCATGGCTTCGGCGGTTGCCATGTTTATTTCGCCACCCGGCAGGAGGCTGTTCCGTCGCGCTTTGTAAAACGAAGCTACTTTCGGGTGGACTTCGTAGCCCTTCGGTAATTCAGTAGTCACCGATGCAATTTTTTGCAATTGATCCAGTGCAACTCCAGTTTTACCTTCGCTAACGGATGGCGCCCTAGTGGCCGGAAATACTATAGTTTCATCCGGACCGTTGTGCTTGTTAGATAACTCACTCCGTTGGAACACAGCTTCGAGCCGGCCAGCGAATGCCCGGCGTGCGGTTTCCGCTTTGTTAACCGCGCTCGCCGATTTTGCTTTGACCATCGCCGTACAGCTGACCGCATTCGCCGGATGCTTGTCGACTACTGACCAGATCTGCGGCTGCGTAAAGCGTGGCTCGTCCAGTTCGTTGTGGCCATTGCGGCGATAGCAGACCAGATTGATGAGTGAGCCTTTACCGGTGTGATTCCGCCATGCAACCGCGACGCGCATTATCGCAGCGGCGGCCAGTGGATTGTCACCATTCACATGGAAGATCGGCAAACCATAGGCGAGGCCGATGTCAGTTGGGTGAGGCGTCGAGCGACCTTCATCGGGCAGCGTCGTGAATCCGATCTGGTTGTTGACGACAATGTGGATCGCCCCGCCGGTCGAATATCCTGTAAGACCATCCATCTGTAGCAATTCACTGACCAGACCCTGACCCGCGAACGCGGCATCGGTGTGCATAAGCAGGGAAAGTACCTTGCCGTCCCTACGAATTTCTTCGCGCGCGCGGGCCGCGCCGAGCGCCACCGGAGCGACTACCGTCAGATGCGACGGATGTGGCAGAACCCGCACCTCGAAGTCGCACCCGTCGATATCGATAGTGGCACGCAAACCGTTGTGATAAGGAACATCTCCGGTAAAACTGTGATCGCCTTCGGTTACGTCCACGCCCTTGATCTCGGCGATCAGCCTCGACAAGTCTTTTCCGAACACTGTCGCCAACGAGGCGAGACGTCCCCGATGCATACCACCAATCACAGCTTCACGATAACCGGTGGAATTCGCCACGTGAAAAGCTTCGCCTAAAAGTACCATAGTCGCTTCTGAACCTTCACTGCCAAACCTTTTCTTTGCGGGCCACTTTTTCTTCAGCGTCTTTTCGAATTCATCTGCCAGAACAACAGCCTCAAGTGCACGCGACATGCTTCCTTCATCTGGATTTTGAGAAATTTCATCCTCGTAGGCATCAAAGAGCCAGTCGCGCTGTTCGGGATCATCGATATGCGCAGCCTGCAAAGAAACATTTCCCGCATATAGCTTGGCCAACTCGTCAATAGCTTGTTGGGCCCCAAGTTGCTTCTGAACCCCCGCCAGACGGACTTCGAGTGTCTGCCCTTCAACCAGCGACCGCGCGGCGTCTAGACGCCTGGATTGCACACGCCGCGTCAACCCCAACGGATCGAGGTTAGCTTCCTTATGGCCATACTCACGATAAGCCTCAGTCAGGAAATCGCCCAGCTCTGAGGAAGGTGCCGCCGCCGGATCCGCTGTGCTGTCACCATCATATCCTTCGAAATGCAAGCGCCAGTCTTGCGGGACTGACGTGGGGTCACGCCTATAGCGTGCATAAAGATCAAGAAAAAAAGCGCTTTCGCCGGCATATTGGAAGTACATGATTTTGGCCTCAATTGCGGTCGATTTATTGGGTAATCAACGGATTAATACACTCTCGCCAAAGTGTATTCACTTAACGAGTTAGTTGTCCACTAGGCATTGTCAGGGGCGTCCATAGATGACAATGCCCGCAGGGGTATTACCCCACCCATAGAATGCATGAGTTAGAACTCTCGTCCAGTGTCAACAGATGCCCTTGTTAAAAAAGCAGAATCTGAGTGCTGTGTAAAAAAGAGGGCGCTCACCTTTTATAAGATAGAGCGCCCTCGTCCGTCGTTGTTTTGAAGGCATTGTCCCATTAACTTATGACAGGCGTGATGAAACTGAAGTAACAATATTTAGGCAGCGGTACTTGCAGTTTCCCAAACGCTAAATGCTTCGGCGCGACATTCCTTGAGGTAAGTTCGGTTTAATAGGTGACGTTGAACGTAAAAGCTATTGTGGGCGGCGGAATGAACATTGAGAAATCTCTGGGCAGATCCTGGTGATTTGAACCGTTGCATTTTTCGCTCTCTTCGCCGAACAGAAAGATGTGAATTCTCGGCTCGATTGTTCGATCTCTTGTTGTCGATATGCTCAGCAGTTAAGCCTAAGGTTCGAAATGCCTTGTGATATGGTCTCAGCTTATCTGTCACGATTTGCGTTGGTGCAAAGCCCTGTTTCTTCAATAATTTACGCTTTAATTTCAAGGCAGCTTTTGTGTTTCGCTTTGATTGTACGAGGAAATCCAATACTTCACCTTCTCTATCAACCGCCCGCCAGAGAAAATGGCGTTTTCGTCGAATAACGATCACCATTTCATCCAAATGCCAAATATCATTGGGAGTAGGGCGGGTAGGTCTCAGGTTACTGGCAATTGGTTCGCCAAATTTGAAAAACCATCTACGAACGGTTTCGTCGGAAATATCCAAACCTCGTTCGGCCAACAGATCTTCAACATCCCGGTAGCTCAGCGTAAAACGAGCATACAACCAAACAGCATGTTGAATGATGTGGGGCGGGAAACGATGCCGGGAATAGGAGATATTTTGCATTGATCGAGATTAGATCATCATTAATTTTCTCGCCACAAAGTTAATGTGACAACACCCATTTATCTCTGAATTTCCAATACTTAGTGCAATTGGCTAGGAAATAGAAGCCCAAGGTAAGCCGTTTTGTTGTTGATAACTTTTACTTGCACATATTATGTATTGTTTTAATGCATACGGCTCAAAAATGGATTGGTATGAAGTGTTGCTTTTAAGCTGACGCCATTCGATTTCGCCATCAACCATAGATTTAGGGAAGTTCCAGATGTATTCCATAGGCGAGCTTTCGCGACACACAGGTGTAAAAATCCCAACTATTCGGTACTATGAACAAATGGGGCTTATAGAAACACCTGAGCGCTCTGAAGGAAATCAGAGGCGCTACCATAAGTATGGTATCGATCGGCTGTCTTTTATTAAGCATTCTCGTGATCTTGGTTTAAGTATTAGTGATATTAAGGAACTAGTGGAGCTGAGCAATAGTCCAGAAAAATCGTGTGTGGAAGCGAATAAAATTGCTAATAATCACCTCGCCGCAATAAGGACTCGTATTAAACAATTGAAGGGCCTGGAAAAGGAATTATCCCGTATCGCCACTAAATGCTCCGGCAACAATGTTGGGAAATGTTATGTAATTGAATCGCTTTCAAAGCATAATCTCTGTGAGAGTGATCATTTAGATTGAAATCGTTGACATAACGTTGTCGATATTCCTTCCGGTCATAGCAAGCCCTGAATTCAGCGGACATGTGGAGATCCTCTCATGAAATATAGCTCGATTGCCATTGTGCGGCAAACGCCCTACCTGACACCTCCGTTTGGATTGGAGAAACTGCGCTGAAATAAATACAGATGACCAAGATATTTAAAGATATTTTGAAATGATGGACCCATGATCTCACGATCTTCTGAAGCATCAAAAAAACCTATTGACCCTATAGTTACTAGAGGTATTACAATCCGTAAGATCTGATCTACTTAGGCAAGGAGTTGCCATGCGTGAGAGAAAAGCCAAGGACCGCTATGACGTACAATCAAATAATGAAACGTCAGAAATAACCCGCTTTTCTCTGGAGTCCCATATGGCAGAAAAAGTCACAACGTTGAGCATCGAGAACATGGATTGTCCGACCGAAGAAAAATTGATCCGTACCAAACTTGACAAAATAGACGGCGTGGCATCGCTGGATTTCAATCTAATCCAACGCAAACTGAAAGTCGGCCATGGGAATAATGTTCTTCCTGAAATCCTAGCCGCACTAAAGTCCTTGGGGTTTGAGGCAAAATTGCAAGAGGAAGGTAGCGCAGAGCCTTCTAAACCTAAGTCCGATACTACGCTTTGGGCGCTGACGTTGTCGGGTATTATGGCCGCGCTATCAGAATTTGTTTACTGGTTCAATGGAGACAGTAATTGGCTGGTGATACTACTCGCCAGTGTCGCCATTGCAGGCGGCGGATTGCCGACTTACAAGAAGGGCTGGATTGCCCTTAAAAACTTCAACCTCAATATAAATGCATTGATGTCTATCGCAGTTACTGGAGCTGTCCTTATCGGACATTGGCCTGAAGCTGCCATGGTAATGGTTTTGTTTGCCTTGGCGGAAGTCATTGAAGCCAAATCACTGGATCGCGCTCGAAATGCCATTCGAGGATTAATGGACCTTGCTCCGGAACAAGCTACAATTCAGCAGCAGGACGGCAGCTGGGAAGATATTGATGCGAAGTCAGTCACGATTGGAAGTCTTGCCCGCGTTAAACCAGGTGAGAGGATCGCCCTTGATGGCGTCGTTATGCAGGGTTTTTCGACTGTGGATCAAGCGCTCATCACCGGGGAAAGCTTGCCCATCGAGAAGGCGGAGGGCGATCTTGTCTTTGCAGGAACCGTCAACCAATCTGGCTCACTGGAATATAAGGTTACATCTGCCGCAAGTGACTCGACATTAGCACGTATTCTTCACGCGGTCGAAGATGCGCAAGGTAGCCGTGCCCCCACTCAACGGTTTGTCGACAAATTCGCACGAATTTATACCCCTGTGATATTTATACTTGCTTTGATGGTGGCCGTCTTTCCCCCCTTGCTGTTTGAAGCGACATGGTTAGATTCAGTTTACAAGGCACTTGTATTGCTGGTGATAGCCTGTCCTTGCGCTTTGGTTATCTCAACGCCGGTCACTATTGTAAGCGGTCTGGCGGCAGCTGCCCGACATGGCATCTTGATTAAGGGTGGTGTGTATCTGGAAGATGGTCGGAAGCTCAAATGGTTGGCGCTTGATAAAACCGGGACACTCACACATGGCAAGCCGGTTCAAACGGAGGTAATGGCATGGGGCGGGGCGGACCCCACCAAAACACAGCAAATTGCCGCCAGTCTGGGGGATCGCTCTGATCATCCTGTCTCCCGCGCAATTGCCTTAGTCGCCAAACAAGATGGGCTTCGTTTTCAAGACGTCGGTGAATTCATGGCACTGCCGGGCCGAGGGGTGCGCGGCGTCATCGAAGGGAGGACATATCATCTCGGGAACCTGCGTCTGTTAAAGGAATTGGGGGTTATCACGACAGAATTTGAGGCAACACTCTTTGCCTTGGAAAAACAGGGAAAAACAGTTGTCATGCTTGTCAATGATGGCAATGTAGAAGCCCTATTTGCGGTCGCTGATACTGTTAAAGAAACGAGCCGAGAGGCCGTCGCTGAATTACATGCTTTGGGTGTAAGTACAATGATGCTTACCGGAGACAACGCATATACTGCGGCGTCTATTTCCAATCAGGTTGGTATCGACCGTATCAAGGGTAATTTGCTGCCTGAGGATAAGTTGCGAGAAGTTGAGTTGCTGTCGGCGGAAGGAAAAACCGGAATGGTTGGCGACGGTATCAATGATGCACCGGCGATGGCGCGAGCTGATATTGGGTTTGCCATGGGCGCTGCTGGCACGGATACGGCAATTGAAACCGCCGACGTCGCTTTAATGGACGATGATTTACGCAAAATTCCTACTTTTATACGTTTGTCTCGAACAACAGCCCATGTGCTTACGCAGAATATTGCCCTGGCGCTCGGTATTAAAGCTGTCTTCCTCGTCCTTACTATCACAGGCGATGCGACCATGTGGATGGCAGTGTTTGCCGACATGGGCGCAAGTTTGTTGGTGGTTGGCAATGGCTTAAGGTTACTACGAAAATGAACTGGATAATTGTTGGAACGGTGTTGCTTGCGGATCAAATTGTCAAAGTTTCAATTGCCCATAGCTTCACGTATGGCGAGACGATACAGATCACGCCTTTTTTCAATCTCGTTTATTACCAAAATAGTGGAGCCGCGTTCGGTATGCTGGCTGATGCGGGAGGATGGCAAAGATATTTTTTAACAGTACTTGCGCTCGGTGTTTCCGTTTGGCTCTTATGGATGCTGCGCCAGAAGCCTCTTTGGCTGCCAAGGCTTTCATATTGTCTGATCCTCGGTGGCGCTTTGGGTAATGTGGCGGACCGTATTATACGGGGACAGGTGATAGATTTTCTTGATTTTCATTTTCTGCAAGCGCATTGGCCAGCCTTCAATCTTGCAGATACGGCGATTTTTCTTGGTGCTTTTTGCCTTATTGTGGATGCAATAAAGCAGTCTTATCCAGCCGACCCGGAGAAGAAAAACTCATAAGATGCAATAGAGATTGCCGCTCTACATCCCGCCGCAATCCGCCTTGCAATTGAGACCCGGATCAGGCAAACACGCCCGCATCAACGGACTCCAGATATAAATAGAATTCCTCAACCCTTCCGGCCTGAACCAACTGCACGGCCGTCCAACCTGCAAAGCCAGCGAGGGGTACAGACCGGTACCAGGCATAAGCCATGAGAGGCGATCCAAAGCGTGGCGTCAGGATCAGAAGCGCATCCACAAGGTCGCGAAGGCGTCTTTGGGTGTCTGGAGCGTGAGGAGAGGATCGGCGTTTCAAGGCACCCTCATCGAGTCCAATCGTCCAGGCAATCTCCTTTGCGTCGGTCCGCAAGAGTTTTGCGAGTTTACTGGGAACTACCAGCTCTCCCTCTGTGACATCCTCAAGCTACATTCTATTCCATCCACTTCAATCGTGAAAAGCTTTAGCACCTTTGCATGCTACCAGAAATGTGATGCTGAATGAAAAGTATCTTTGACCCTCATCCTCAATTCCCAAGCTCATTGTTATCCAAAACAAGAGTATACCATGTAGACCATAATTTTTGGGTTTAAGTGACCAAAATCGATCGAAATATCTGCATTGTGCCATAATGGACTGGAGTGGTATTCCATCTATCTAATAGATATTAAACAATATTTATTCATGAAGTACACATTTGGCTCCACATGAGATTACATGGAATTTTTTGGTACCAATGTTCCATTAAGTTATACAAATAATTAATTGAAGAGTTTGATTGACTATTAAATCATTGGCCCCAGAATTGATTGCTGTGACTTGCAGACAACAGCAATAAAACAGTTTCTATTACGCTATTGGGGTCGCATCTGAGGTACATATCTTGCCAATAATAAACATGCGTGTTCGATGAGGAGCTGACCTGATATTATGTACCTCCAATTGAATTATACCGCCTTGCACAAAACTGACTGGTTGGCGTTCTTGTTGCCGGACGAATTATGGTTCGTACGTCACGTGAGGTTATATGGAATTTACACTATTAGAACTTGTCCTCCTGCCAATCGGCTTAGGGCTATTAGGATTTGTCGAACCATGCACAATAGGCGGACATCTTCTCTTTCTCGAAACGCAGAATGGCCGTTCTAACCGTCAAAAGTTGAACGCCGTTCTAACCTTCGTTGCGACACGTTCTTTGATCGCAGGGTTATTTGGCGCTTTGATTGCGTTTCTTGGTCAAAAAGTAATCGCTGCACAAACAGGCATCTGGCTAATATTTGGATTAATCTATCTGGCCGTCGGTATTGCGTTTCTTATTGGTAGAGCCCGCTTCATCAAACAGCGAATTAACCTAGCGCCCGCCGCATGGAAGCAGGCGCAAAATCCGTTTGTCTTGGGGTTGGCTTTCGGCCTTAATATTCCGGCCTGTGCAGCGCCAATTTTGTTTGGATTACTTGGGTTGGCTGCGTCCACGGGAACGGTTATGACCGGTTTCGGCATGATGTTTCTCTTCGGTCTATTTTTATCTTCTCCGCTCGCCGTGTTTGCACTTGTGCCAACACTTGCCAAATCCCTTGAAAATTTAGGAGAGAGAATGAAACGAATGCGGTGGCTTATTGGCCTCATATTCACGTTACTTGGACTGTGGTCAATCTGGTTCGGGCTCTACGTTGATCCCGCTAATTGGGCCGGAAGATGAACTCAAAAAAACCAGTTCAGGAATGGGGCAACTGCTGAGATTAACTCTCAGGTTGGTTCGGTTGTGATTGCTTCAACTACCATTATATCTGCATTTTCCTATCTTCACGATAGCTGACGGGTGTAATCATCTGAATATATAAGTATAATTTCCAGAGCTTTCTACCTTTCACATTGAATGTATCAAAATGTTACCATCAGCCAACTTTCCCAAGAATTGGCAATACGTCCAGAAGCCAGTATGAAAGCTTGGAAAGTTGTCCCGTCATCATCATTATGCCCATCACGATCATCAAGACACCCGCCCCCAGATGGAGTCGGCGACCCAACCGTCCTATATCTCGAATTTTTCGACGTAAGCTATCTGTAAAAATTGCCGCAAGCAGAAAAGGGACGCCTAAACCTGCTGAGTAGATCATCAACAGGACGACACCCTCCCTAAGGGTCGCAGCTGCGGCACTAACAGTTAATACCGCGCCGAGTATGGGGCCGATACAAGGCGTCCACCCAAACCCAAAAGCAAGGCCGAGTACATAGGCTGAGACCGATCGTCCTCCCGGAATTGTAAGATGAAATCGAACGTCCCTTTGTAAAACATCTAGCTGCACCAGCCCGATCATAAACAGCCCGAACGCGACAACAATACCCCCACCGACTAGATTGAGTTCATAACTGTATCCAATTAACATCCGGCCAATAGTTGAAGCACTTGCCCCTAAAGCAATAAAAATTGTAGAAAAACCAAATATAAAACACAGACTCAACGCCGCTGTTGCGAACTTTTCTCGAATTTTAAATTCAGGAGAAACAGTTATTCTCTGGCTGCCCGCTATATAGGAAATATATCCTGGAATGAGAGGCAAAACGCAAGGAGACAGAAACGAAATAATGCCTGCCAAAAACGTTGCAACGATACCAATACCAGAGATCTCTATCATCAATTGTGACTTTCAGTTCTGTTGCAACAAACTTAGTGAATGAAGTAATAATAAATTACTTCCCACCAACGAACTAGAAAACTTTGTTTCTGCTTTTTCTCTTGGTGCGACAGGCCATTCACGTACAAAATAAGATTAATTGGCTTGAATTTTAAACCATGGAATTTGGCAGCGAAACGGCTGCCTCGATCTATAATAAACGTCACGACACCATGCATTTGCTGGCCCGCCTCTTCAGGTTGGAATTTCACGCCATACTCCATGGCCAATTTTCGGGTAAAATCTTCCGGATCGTCTGCTTTTTTCGTTAAAAATTCCCAGTTTATAGGATCAAGCCCATGGGTTTGGCCGTATTCCTCCAGCGTACTTCCAACATCATTACCTGGATCTGTTGTTATACTGATAAACTGAACGAGCCTCTTCATCGGAGTGCTGTTTATTTTTTCCTGGATGTCAGCGATCCGAGCTGAATGTAAGGGACAAACACCGGCACAATTCGAAAAAATAAAATTCAGAACCACTATTTTATCTTCATAATCTGCGAGCTTTTTCAACTCACCTTGCGCGTTTATCAGTTCAAATGATGGTGCATCAGGCTCATTAATTGCTTGAAAAAAGGTTTCTTTTTCACTCATAACATCATCAAGATTGCTGCCCGGGTGATTGGCGCTTGCCTGTAGTGCGAATGCCAGACTGTAAATCATGGCCGGAATAAAATATTGAATTTTCATTAGTTCTTACTCATCAAAAGACCTCCCGCCGTAGTTTCATTGGCGGGAGGTCAACTTCTTTTACGTTACTGTTTGCAATTGATTTTATGCGTCCTTCTCGGACTTCATATGATCGTTCATTGACTCCATCATTTCACTACACTGTTTCATCATGGGTTCCATTTTGCTCATCATATTCATCATGCCGGACATGTTTTGCGATTTCCCATCTTCTCCCTGCATCTGATTATCCTGCATCATTGAGTGTGATTTCATGTCCTGGCTTTCAGTTTTATTGGCATCTGCCAAGGCAAATGACATCGATCCTAGAAATCCAACAGCTATCGCCATTATAAGTGATGTTTTTTTCATACTATTTTCCTTTGTTTTACGAGTTTCCCTGGGAAAGCCAGGTTTTACTGGTTACCGTCGCCGTCATCAGGAGTATTGCCGGTAGCCGAGTTCTTCGAGCAGTCTTTGCCACCTTTCATGCACAAACCGAATGCGCACATAATGGCGCAGGGCAAAACACTGATTAGAATAGCTGACGCGCCAATTGCCGTTAGCCAACTCCAGTTGAATGCCAAGAACGGAGTTGCAATAATAATCCCGCCAATTAATAGAACCATCGAACGACGATTTCGATAGTGATAGGCAATATATTCAATCAATATATTTGAGTTTGGTTGTGTAGTGGGCTTCATGATTTACGGCTCCAATGTTTTAGGGTTGACGATGCGACGTAAAAAAGTAAGCATTTCTGGATTGTCCCACGTTGCCGGACCAACCAACCGCCCAAGTTCATGCCCTTCAGGCGAAATCAGCAACGTTGTTGGAATCCCGTAGGTTTGTAAATCCGTTGATGCTTTCATGGTTTGATCAACGTAAATAGCCAAGTGCTTGATGCCAATTTTTGTATAGAATTTTTGTATGGCTGGGACACCGGCCTGATCTATTGAAAGAGCGACAACTTCAAAATTTTTACCGCCTAATTGCCGTTGCAAATTATCGAGGGTTGGCATTTCTTCTCGGCAAGGAGCACACCAGGTTGCCCAGATATTAAGCAAAACAAATTTTCCACGCCAATGAGATAAATCAAGGTCGGAACTTTCGACATCAGTAAATGAAATCGGATTCAGGGAACGTGGTTTTTCATAAAGAGACATAACCTCCAGTGATGTACGCCCTTTGCTATCAGATACTGACGCCGTATCATCATCTTGATCGGCGTTGAATAACGAAATTGGCTCAAGTAGCACAACACCCAACAATCCCACGACAATCAGGCAGACAATAACGATTTTCCGTGTCATTTACTTTTACCGCTAAACAAATATTTACCAAGGGCGGCAATTGTGAGCAGGATCAAGACAGTAACTAAAAGGCCTGCAAATCCCATTCCCCACATCATCATTCCACCTGACATACAGCTTGGATCGGTCATCATTTTTCTGCTCCTTCACTCTGTCGAGTACATCGTTGGTTGATCGTCACTTATTTGATAAATTATGAATGATCCGGTTTTGGGACCTCCCATGCCTGGGGACCCTGTTGGCATGCCGGGAAGTGTCACGCCTTTGATGTCCGGTTTTTCTGAAAGTAGTTTGTTCACTGTATTAATTGGAACATGCCCACTCACCACGTAATCATCGATGACAGAGAGGTGGCATCCCTGATAGTCCTCTGGAATTCCAGCCTTTTTACTCATAGGCACCAGATCATGCGTGGGCTTTACAGTAACGGTAAAACCATTTTCCCGAAGATAATCTGCATATGATTCACAGCATCCGCATTGCGGATTTTTATAAAGCGTAACCTCAGTTGCCACCACCTCTTGTCCGTAAAACAAGTAGGCCGCAACAGCAATTGCACCAAGTGTTCCAAGTGCACCTACACCCATAATTTTTTTATTCATCTAAATTTTCCTTCTTCAAGTATGCAACTTTTCAAGCAACGCGAATAACCCCCATCATGCCGCTCGCTTGGTGCTCCAGAATATGGCAGTGAAACATCCAATCACCCGGATTATCGGCGACAAAAGCTATTTCCACGGTTTCGCGCGGCGCCATTAAAACTGTGTCTTGCCATTCCTGATGCTTGGTCTTCTCCCCATTTCGAGAAATCACCCTAAAAGAATGGCCGTGGAGATGAATTGGGTGATACCACGCGGAAGCGTTTGTCATCGCAATTACATGACTGCGGTTAAGGTCCAAATTGAGCATAGGGTCCATAATGTGCCCTTCAGCGGCAACTCCATTGATGAACCATATTTTTTTAGAATGCATCATGCCCATCATTGAACGGGGCGATGTCACATTTATCCCCATGTCCCGTGCAACCATATTGCCCATCATGCCGCCGGAGAAAATCACTTCATGACGTTTTGCCGTTTTAAGATCAGGCTCCTTTAGAGGGTTGTCTGGCAATTGAACTGGCCAGTTGGGACGATCATTCCTGACGATCACATCAGAGTATTTTATATTGGTTAGTTGATATGTTAAGCCGTCATAAAATCGATCAATCACGCCGTTGTCGTCTCCGACATTTCCCGACATATCCAAAATTAGATCAATTCGCATAGCAGGGCCGAGAACAACAAGATTGTTTTCCGGCGAATGTGGGGTAACGGGTTGTCCATCCAATGCAATAATCAGTGGGTCGTGCCCTTGAAAATCCAGCCCAAAGATACGGGCATTCGCCGCATTTATCAGTCTGAGACGTATACGTTCTCCTTTCCTGACCGAGAAGGCATCCGGTTTCTTCCCGTTAAGGGTGACGAAATTCCCTATTCGACCACTGTGGCTCATATCGTGGGAATTTCCAAAATCCTCTTCAATCCCACCGGATTGGTTCAGGCGCCAGTCATCCAACATCCACGTCACATCGCGATCAACTCGTATTGGATTAGCTTCCTCGATAATTAGGGGCCCGTAGAGACCACGACCAACTTGTTCGAAACTTCGCTGGTGGGGATGGTACCAGTAAGTTCCAGCGTCAATCGCCCTAAAATCATATACAAATTGGCTATCTGGTGAGATCGGCTTTTGAGTTAAATGAGGCACCCCGTCCATAGCGTTTGGCGTGCGAACGCCATGCCAATGAACCGTCGTTTCTTCCGCCAACCCATTTTCAACAATTATACGTAAGCGCGTTCCTTGGCGGACACGAATTTCGGGCCCCGGAACTGATCCATTAAAGCGCCAAAAAGTTGTGGGTTCTGCAGAGTCAAAATTAAATTTACTTTGGCCAGGGGCGGCATGAAGAGTTACCTCCATGTCTGAGGAAGCATTGGCATTTGGCATCCACAGGTTCGGGATTATAGCTCCAATTGCAGCGGCTGCACTCGATGAAATTACGCTTCGGCGCGTAAATTTCGAGACTCGTCTATTTTTCATAAGTTAAACATCCATCAGGCGTTGTTCCAGCCGCAAAAGACACAAATGTCTTCTGCAGATCGCAACTGCTTGGTTAGCGAAAAAAGGCTATAACAAGCATGCGCCAGCCATCATCTGCTAAAACGCAGGGCTAGCACCAATTAGGATGTGTGTTTAGGAGGGTGAGGTTCAGGAAATTCACCGCGTTCTTTTAAGCGAGAAATCTGACGTTCAAATTGTGTTTTTTCAGCGGTACGTAGTCTAGTTGCATCAAGTGCAGCTTTATCGGCGATTACAGATACAACACAGACACTGGAACAGGCAGCACCGACACTCTTCATATTGCCAGCTTCAGTGCAATCTTGACAATTCGTTATCTCAACTTGCATGCTGTCCAGCATCATTGCTTTGACCGGAGTGATTTCTAACAATCCGGAAAATATGAGCGCAATCAGGAGAATGCTTATGTTTGAAAAAACAGATTTCATGCTCTTATAAATATGGCTTCGCATGTTTTTGTCAATGGACAAATTGTCACGGTATGGTGACACATCTCAATATGTTACAGGCACTAACTGCCCTAAAAGGCTTGTTTTTTAGGTTTCTGTATCTTATGCCCCTTCTTATGGTTTGATCCATTTTGAAGCTAGTGGTTTTGTTAAAAACGACCACACCAAACTAGACGAGGCCCTTTTTCCTTTAAACCCTCCTACATTTTCCTTATATGAAGGCCATTATTAAAGAGGTACCCGTGACCAAACTCGACCGCACCATAAGCATTGTCCCCATGATGAACTGGACTGCTTATTGGTTTAGTTAATTGATTTAATTTAATTGCATTTTATTTTTCTTGGCACGCATTTGGTACAACACTAAATGCTATGAATCTTTTTTGGTACCACAAATGAATAAGAGGGAAACTACTTAGAATGATTTCCTTGTTCTCCGCTCATAACTGAGAACTCCAGCGTGGGTGATTGTCGTCCACTATGAAAGTGTGACTATGCCGCCTTTTCCCTTGTGACCATCCCCGGTATTGGTCCGATCGTGGCATCCAGTCTTTCAGCCAGTATTCCAGATGCTAGCCTGTTTAAATGCGGCCGGGAGTTTGCCGCTTATCTAGGCTTGGTTCCCCGGCAGCACTCAACTGGCGGCAAACCTCGTCTGGGCCGCATCACGAAGATGGGTAACCGGCGTTTACGAAAGTTGCTTGTTGTTGGCGCCCATGCAGCCCTCTACAGCATCAAGTCGGGCAAAACCGATACGCCGCTTGCCATGTGGGCTCGATCGCTTTTGGCTAAAAAACCTTTCAAACTCGTTGCCGTTGCCCTAGCTAATAAGATGGCTCGTATCGCATGGGCGATTATGACCCAAAACACAACATATCAACCAATACCCAAGGGTCTTGTCTCGAAAATAGCATGATTGAATGAAATGATTAGAAATTGCCCTCTGGGCAATACAGTTGGCGGAGTGAACAAGGGATGATGTGAAACAAAGGCGAAATGGGATACGCCAGAACCGGAAAACCCGAGGCTTTGTCTAGCGCAAATCAAGCGCGATAATGTGATAGGGACCGGTTCCCGCGAAAAACATCAGGGCCAGCGGTCATAAGTGCCGCGTTCAAAGGCCGGAGACATGACTGCACCCGACTGCCTCGTTAAAACATCTCATAAATTCACCTTGCTAAAGGGGCGCCATCCAGACATGACAACGCCGCAATAAGGTGACGCTCTAGATTAAAAAGATTGTGGACTGACGCGTGAATTGAGGCAAATTTCTGTAACGATTTCGTGTTTCTGAATTTTATCATCGCTCGCACTCGTTGCCGGAAAGGTTGATGTAAATTCGCGGCTTTATTATTAGACTATTTGTTACCAATATGCTCTGCAGTTAAGCCTACTATTTGGAATGCTTTGTGATACGATTTTAGTTTATCTGTGCGTGGCAGCGTTGTTAATGTAAAATTCGAAAGTGAATTGTCACTATCAAGCTAGGATTTGAGGATCGCGGTGGACTTACAAACAGAGGTGATATGAGATGCGCGCGCGTACAAGCATCCTACTTGCGCTGTTGGCAGTGATTTTGATCGCTACCGTGTGGTGGGCTGTCGCCGATAATGCGTATCTTAATCGGCTATTCCAGCCCAAGGCGATGCAAGACGTTATTCAAAATGCTGGCGTGTGGGGGCCGATCGCCGTTATCGGCATCATGGCTGGAGCTATCGTTTTCAGCCCACTGCCAAGCGCCCCTCTCGCGCTTGCTGCCGGGGCTGCTTACGGGCATATTTGGGGAACGATCTATGTGTTGGTGGGGGCGGAAATCGGGGCACTCGTGGCGTTTGCCATCGCCAGATTTTTTGGACGTGATGCAGTTTGCCGCCTGATCGGCGACCGCCTACCAGAAACTCGTTTCTCAACGCAGAATGGCCTTACTCTTGTGGTCTTCGTGAGCCGTTTGTTGCCGTTTCTCTCATTCGATGCCGTCAGTTATGCGGCTGGACTGACACGGCTTACGGTGTTTCGCTTTGCAGCGTCGACCTTTTTGGGGATGATCCCGGCTAGTTTTTTACTCGCACATTTCGGCACCGAATTGCGCGCCGATGATGGGGTCGGCATTGCCCTCGGCCTATCGGTTTTCGCACTCGTCATGGCGGTGCCGATTGTTATCGTTTTCGTGCGCCGGAAATACCTCATCAGGAACCAGGTAAAATGATGAAACGATCTTCAGTCCCATCGGGATGAGAACTGGAGCGCAGGTCACGCAGGGGGCATTGTCACATTAACTTTTTAAACGTAAAACCTCGATGTTTGTTGAAATGTGGCCTGTTGTATTTCAACGACTTAGAAGGTTCTCAATTCCTTCAATAATACCAAATTGGATGAGTAATGAGTTAAGGTGACGGCTCCGTCAAGGTAAACTCATCGTTCCACTAAAGTACCAATCGCCCACACCTATCAAGCGCATAATTGCTGCCACTCAGCTAACGAAGCGGAGCGGTCTTGTTTAAATTTGTGGCGACTGACTAGATGGCGTTGGTGGTTGAAGTGGTTATAAACTGAAGAATGAACGGATACGAATTTTTGTAAGCTGCCCATATCTCGGAAGTGCAGCATAGCGTATTCTCGTCGCCGGAAGGGCAGATGAGAATTCTCACATCTGTTATTTCCCCAACGACCAGTTTCTTGTTTATCGGCGTTGCCAATAACTTTCATCGCTGCGCCATAATGAGGCTAATTTATCAGTTACTATTTCTTTGGGACGACCATACCTTTTCATTGCCTTCTTAAGGAAAGCCAGAGCAGCCTTGCGATTACGTCGCTTTGTAACAAAAACTTCAAGCACTTCACCTTCGTGATCTACGGCACGCCACAGATAGTGAAGTTCGCCATTAATCTTTACGAGGACTTCATCTAGATGCCATCGCCAATTAGAGTAATTGCCCGAAGGATGAATTCGTTTCTTGCGTAATTCTTTCGCGAAGATTGGTCCAAACCTATTCCACCAATAGCGTATTGTTTCGTGACAAATATCAATCCCTCTTTCATGAAGAAGATCTTCAACATTACGAAGTGAAAGCGGATAACGAATATACATCATCACAGCGAGGCGAATGATCTCCGGTGATGTTTTGAAATAACGAAACGGATTTTGAATTTTCATACCCAAATGTTATTGTTTTGCGGCAAGGCCGTCAAAGCGAAGTTTTGTCTGACAGAGCCCCACAAACGCCCCTTACACGGAAGCCCTGTCTGCTTTGGTCTTCGCGTTAGATGATGAAAGTTTCCTCGGTGGTGGTACGGAATAGAAACAACTAACAACGTTCATACCAGCTGCCTTCATATGTTGCTGGTATGAATATCTTCGCTCAAACCGCTAAACAAACCTTTCTATTCAGACCACCCTATCTTCAAGTCTTTTTGGCTCCAATATTCGTCACAGTAGTTTTCCCAAAATTTGAAAACACGCCCATCGAAATAGGTATAAATAGATTCTACTTGTAAGTCTTAAATTGAATATAAAGTAAATTAATTGTTTGATTACAGCCATTTAAACCTATTAAAAACATTCTATATCGATTGACAATATGTAGGTGGTTGGCTTCAGGTGCTATTGCTTTATCGATTGGTCCGGCCCATGCGGCGAAAAGAATTCAAAATCCCCTATTTCGTGCAACGCATCCCAAAGACATTCTTCAGGAGGCGAGAGGCATAGTTCTTAACCTCCCAGTTGACGATAAGGTGATTTCAAGAAAGATCACAGACAAGGCCATCTTTGTTAAAGTCTCTCTCGATACAAGAGAACCCAGTGAAGCCAAAATAAGGCAAGCGACGATTGCCGCCTATCTAGAGAGTGTCTAGAAAACACGGGGCTATTCATACAGCCCATTCATGGCTGGCGGCGTTCGTTTATTAAGGCTTACGGACTAGAAGCAGGTCTGGAAGGCCGTATACTCGATATCATACAAGGTCATGCACCCGATACAGAAGGCAAGAAATATAGTGGCGTAGGGACACTTAAAGCGTCCGCAAATGTAATTGAGCAGTTCCCAAGGTATCAAGTTTTGTAGTGTAGATATCAGCCAATAAGACTAGGTTAGAAAAACCATTTATGCAGCTGTATGCTTGCTAATATAATTATTTGAATTTGAAGAGCAAAACTTAGGCCCAGTGATCAAATTTTCTTTAGACAAGTTGATTGCTAGTGTTTCCTCTACTTGAATCTGCAATGGGCTGGGATGTATCTTCATTCCCCACCCCAGTATTTCACCAGTATTACTTGAATAAAACATTGGTTTTATAGATTCAAATACTTCTGACGAATACTTCTTTCTTCCTGTAATCATTGCCAATGAAACAGACACAATTATGTCCGCCAACTGTAAACATCGAACCCTTTCAAATCCAGTTGAGTAGCAAAATGAAATATGATTAGCTTTAACGTACCGAGTTCCTTCCGACGATAAGTTGTCGATAGTTTTTATGAGCTCAGCGGCTTGCTTATGGCCACCACTTGGAGCTGAGACAACAATGGCTCCACTTTTACGTGTTCTTTTTAGTTCTCGCTCATAGCGCTCCGCCACTAACTTTGTTGCATCTAATTCATGATCAATTCGTTCACTAGTAGCAGGCTTCCAATTTTTCCCCTCAGCCACGACTACGGCTTTCACAGACAATTCTTTAGCTATATCGCATGCATCTAGTATAAACTTTGTCCGATTCCCTCCCACCAAATTTTGATACATCCACAATTTCTTACTTGGCGACCACTTAAATGCCTCGCCGTTTGGAAAACCAGCATCCAAACACAGTGAATTCAACTTTTTCTCTAAGAGCGCACAATGATTTGCTGGAACATGAATACCCCCGACAGCAACCATCGAACCCATTCCCCGAATCAAAGGATCGTTTACTTTGCTATCATCTAAAAATAGAGTGTCACATGGAGTAGGGAGCGCCTCACACGACCCTAGATCGCTACTAAGTATCTTCATGCTTTTCAATATACTGTATTAGAAAAACTGAGTCTACCACAATATCTAGTATATCTTGGCCAACAAAGACTCGCTTAAATTGTTTTTTTCGCCACAAATTTCTGAGCGGATATATATACGTGCGACTTCGCGCTTAGTCCCCCGTGCCGCCACTTGGATAAACTTTATTTGTACCTACCTGTGGGCGGGTGGTTCCAGACAGCCAGCAAAGACGACCCATTAATTATTCTCAACGTGGGTAAGGTTGAGGCGCAAGTGTAATGGCGCGTGACTGCGCATCAAACAGCAACCAGATACATCCCTTTATTCACTCACTGAAACAGATGTTCATAAAACCCTCACGCAATTCTGAACTCTGACCTCAAGGAAACTGCGGAGTTCTGCATGTTGATACTGTTGTTCATTATACTATCCATAACCATTTCAACCTCGAGCGCGACGTGATAGAGGTCCAGTTTATGGCTTACGGAAACGAGCTCGTACTAGTCTGACAGTACCTTTTTATAGGCTATCAGAATTTTAATGCAGACTGAGAAATGGCAGTCTAGGGACCTCGGCCTCAATCCAGAATACCCGTAATAATTCCCTTAATGATCAAAAGACTGTATTATGGTCTTTACATACTTGAACCGGCGATCATTATGGCGAAGAACTCTTCTGGAAAACGGCAAGATCTGAAACAACGGCCGCCTGCTGCCCCGCGCGCAGGCTATTCACCAGTATGTTATATGGACGAATTCCCTGACTATTTTGGCCTGACCGAAGACAAAGAAGACAAAACTGGCGACACGCCCAAATCCCCGCCCCTAAAAACTGACACAGAGTAACGGTCAAGATATAAAAGTGAGCTGCGCGCCGCCTCAGGGTCGCGCCGCTTGCACCAGAGAGCGAAACAGGTTCCGCGCAGACTGTGTGTAGAGCATCAGTTCCGGGTGCCATTGGACACCGATCATAAAAGGATGCACCCCTCTGTCGACCTGCTCGATCGCCTGAACAACATTGTTCTTTTCCAGCGCGACAACCCGCAGGCCGTCCCCTGTCTTATTGACCGCCTGATGGTGAATACTATTCACCCGATAATGTTCATACTGACCCAGCAGATCAAAAAGGTGCGCGTCTTTTTGGATAACCACATCCCGCCTGCCGATCGCTTTACTGATAAGACTACCGCTGGGTAGGAACCCTTCCAGGACGTCTTTGGCTTCCTGATACAAGGTACCGCCTAACGTAACGTTCAACAGCTGCATACCCCTGCAAATGCAAAGGATCGGGCTTTTTTCCTTGATCGCATGCCCGATCACCTTCTGTTCCAACGTATCGCGTTCCCGGTCGTAGGAAACAGTTGGATCCAGTGGCACGTCTCCATATAATTCGGGATGGACATCGCTGCCACCGGTGATGATGAACCCTGAATAATGATCCAGCGGGCGTTCCTGTTTTTCAGGGGTTATGCGATGGGCTTGTCCACCGACGAGCCAAACTCCCAATCTTACACACCACCAAGGCACTCGGCCCCCTTTTTCCGGGCCCGTCACTCCAATTAAAACTCTCTTTTTTCTAAGCGTCATATCCTAACTTTTTTGCTACTTCTGTGGACCAGTCGGCATTGAAGATACGAAGACCGTTCCCTTGAAATCCCAGATAATCAGCAGCCATAGACCCCAGCTTGTCCGGATCATTTGCCAGTTTTTCCACTTCAATCCAGTAATTCCAGTCTCGCGCTATACGCCAGTCCGGATCGTCAATTTCACAATTCGGGAGGCGATAGTGAAATGCTGGTCGGGCTTTCACCAACTTACGTTGCCCTTCGTCCAGCCCGTCCAACATGGACGGCTTCAGATGGGCGAAAAGAGGCAACAAATCAAGGGCTCGGTTGCGGGTTGGGTTATGCGCCAGATAATCTTCGATGAACTGATCCAGTGAAGGCGCGTAGTCATCCTGTAGCACCAGTTTAACATAAGCGTCAGGAAAGGGGTCGATATAGGTCAGCATCCGGCGGGGCAAATCGATCCGCATGACTTTCTTCAGCCACGGATATAGAATTAAAAAGGCGCGAAGAACATCGCGAATATAAGAGACCTTTTCCGAAGCCACTTCAGGATTTATATGCATTCCAAACGCATTGACAAACGCTGACCGGGTTCCCTTGGCCTCCTTTTGCTGGAGTTTCTGACGCAAGATTTCCAGCTTTGGAAGCTGGTCGAAGGACATTGGCGGTGTTACAATTTCATAAGGAACCATCATCCCTGCAGCTTGACCCATTCGGGCACTTAGCGCTGCGCGGATCTGATTCATATCCAAAAGACTGCCCTCTTCAACAGGCTGTTTTATTTCAAGTTTAGCGGCCAGGCTTTTTAACATCTGGGCATCCAGCTCAACCTTGAAACGCCCCATTGGAGTATCGGTCACCTCGGCTTCCAGCGCGTTTTTGTATTGGATCTTACCCTCGAACAGATCAGCGATAATCTCAGAGCAGGTTTGAATATTCACATCCGCAAATTCAAACTCAAACCCGGCTCGTCGCCCCTCATTATCTGGATTGTCCGTTATCGGAGGTCGTTGAAATGACATAATCCGAAAGCTTCTCCATATTAAATTTAAGGTTTCATCGCTCTGAATTCCCGCGCTCAAGGAGGAGTATCAACAGGAAATACCGTGTTTCTACTGGTTTAGCTAATGCCTCTGCCAACCTTTTTCAATGATTTCCCACCGAGGCGCGGTCTGGTAGCGTTCAATATCCCGGATATAAAGTGGACATCCGTCAGCATGACAGGTTGACTGCGATCTGAGAACAGCTCCAACCTCAACTGCTGTCAGGGCATGTTTCCCACAGTTCGACTGTCACTTTGATTATGTTGCGGGTCAGCAAGAGGCCTCCAACTTCACAAGAGGACAAGCTGAGAAGAGGCTTTTGAAAGGGGGTCTGTCGCACACCGCTCTCCCGTTTCTTAATTCAAAGGCTTTGTCCAGAAAGAGAGCTCTTTCATATTATTTTCCGCCAGCCTCCTGATATCAAATGGCCAGAAACTGCTCTTTTAAGGAGAGGGTGCGCCGTCCAAACCAGACGGTGCCTTTGGTCATTTTCTCATTTATCAAGCGATCAATATTCAGCGGATTGTCACTTTTCAGACCATCAGGCAATAGCGCCTCTGGCATATTCTGGTAGCTGATGGGACGCACAAAACGTTCGATTTTCCAGTGTACCAACGGAGATGGACCGGGCATCAGTACTCGCCGGATAGGGGCCACCGTGAACCATCGCATGACAGACCTCGACACCGGTCGGAAAATAGTTGACCAAAACGCGGCTACAACTGCGTTCCAGATGAGGCATCAGTTTAGCCACTGCCGCTGTATCCTTTTCAGACATATTCACGGTGCCAGTAAGCTGACCGACAAAAGCCGCGCTTGCCATTTCCATTTCCGCTAAGTCCTGGCATTCAATGATGATTGCTGAGGGGCCAAAAATTTCTTCGGCCAGATCGGGGTGTTTTTGCCACGTGGCAAAGTCTGTACCATAAATCCCCGGGATGGCACAAAATGGATTAGTAGTTTCTTCAGCTGCCAGCAGGCAAGTGAAGCGGTCATCGGTATTATAGGCCCGGGTTGTTTCATGTTAGGCCTGTGCATTACGGTTCGTGAGCATGCGCAGGGCGACTGCCTTTTTCCGAACGTTGGCAGATTGCGCTTTAAAAGCGTCCAGTGCGGGGCCTTTCACGGCAACAACCACACCCGGATTGGTGCAAAACTGACCGACGCCCATCTGCGAAGACCCACACCGGCCTTCTGCCAGTAACCCGGCTTTTTCATCCAGTATATGCGGCATCCTGAAAACAGGATTGTTCCTGTCTAACTCCCCTTAAAAAGGGATGGGTTCTGGTCTGGAAAC
This sequence comes from Sneathiella aquimaris, assembly GCF_026409565.1. NCBI lineage: Bacteria > Pseudomonadati > Pseudomonadota > Alphaproteobacteria > Sneathiellales > Sneathiellaceae > Sneathiella > Sneathiella aquimaris. Next base: position 123,469 of record NZ_CP112881.1, on the reverse strand, counting down.
AGCATTATCAAACAAACCACGCCCCCGCCAAGTGATCCGGTAAAACCAACCTCCTTGATTAACGGATGGGTGACCAGCCTTCATTCTGCAAGTTGGATTGATACCGGACCCGATACAGCCGCGCGTTCAAAAGACTTTGCATTTCCTGCAGGCCAAATTGAAAGTTCGACCGGCGCCCTGTCTCAACAGGCCGATACCTTGAAATCTGTCGTTGATGTATTCCTTGGGAAAACTCGGCAGGCAGGTTAAAATAGATCACTCGGCTAACAGGTACTCCGAACACCTGTAAACCTCGACTTTTGGGGATCCCATTATACACGGGATCCGTTCAACTGGTTATTAAAGCAGGGCTTTGATTTAACCACCCCATCCTCATGCGATCCGTCCCCCGACCACTGCAGAAAATGATATCGCAATACCAAAAATTACTACAGAACCCTCAGAATTCTTGTTCAGGCTGCATTATAGGATTTGATTGTCTTTGCTTTTAGCCCGTGTTAGAACCCTCAAATAATTGAAAAACTCACTCAAATCAATACCTTAGAGTTTTCTAATAAATTTTTTGCACTGCTAGCTCAAAGGACCAAAAAAATAATGAATACCACAAGTAAATCAGCCTTTGTCGCCTGCATCTTGATGTCAACATCCGTTGTCGCAGGGGAAACCAACAATGCCAGTAGATTTGAAGTTTCTGTTCAGACTGATATTCAGCGAGCGTGGCAACCCGAAACCATTTACATGCTGGATGACGTTGCCGGTAGCCGGGCAAAAACCAACGAAACCATGACCTTGGCGGGCGTAGGAGTGGCTATTGGCTATTCACTCCCGGAAGATACTTTTCTAAGCAACTCATTTTTCGGCGATCGGCCGAGTGTGCAGTTTTCTGGCAAATATATGACCGGCAACAGCACGTCGTCTCATTTTGACGGTGGGGCTAATGCGAACTCCAATCTTAATCTGGATGGTTCCCGCGGCCTCCAATGGGCGAACGGGACATGGGCGAGTGATAATCAAATCGATGTCGCACAATTTTCCGCCTTCATCAAGGGTAGCCATGAAGAAAACACCTGGTCCTTTGCTCCCTCAATCGGCGTTCTTTTTACGGACTATTCCCAGACATATGACTTGAACTCTGCTTTTTCTAGCGCTAATCGGAATGTTCTGGATGCCTCTCTTGATGCCGATCTATACGGCCTGAGTTTCGGAGGTGAAATTAAATCCCCGAGTTTTTCAGGCTACCGCATTAGTGTCATGTCCAACATAAAAAGTTATGTTGCCGATACTGACCTTTCAGCAACGCAGGATAAAGATCAAAACATTAATTTGTTCAACACTTTGTCGCTGCAGGATGACGAAACCAGTGGTGTTTATGAGGGGGAATTGGGCGTTCGTGTTGAAAAGTCTTTTGGCGCAGTTGATCTTTCCCTCGGCATGAAAGCGAGTGCCGTCTATGGCATGCCGTATATTCACATGCCTGAAGCATTAAACGATAGCGCGCGGATCGAAAATGACGAAACCTCTTACGCTGTGAGCGGTGATATCAGGCTAACGGTTCACTTCTAAGACACCATATCGCACGAAAAAACAGCAGCCCCGAAAGGCTGCTGTTTTTTTATGTCTTGCGCCTTAAAACACATCGGTTGAAACGCTGTTTTGCAAAAAAGATGTGCCCACCGACAACGAGGGGATGACTGTCAGTGGGCACGGGGGTTGCAGGCCGGCTATCCGTCCTGCCTGGGGTTCGAAATCTTTATTTTTTGGGAAGCAGAACCGTATCAATCACATGGATGACACCGTTCGACGTCATAACATCAGCACCGACCACTTTCGCATTATTGATCATCACGGCACTTCCCGTTGCGTTAACGTTAAGTTTGCTGCCTTCAACGGTTGGCGCCATCATTTCTTTGCCGGCAATATCTTTAGACAGTACTTTTCCGGCCATTACGTGATAGGTCAGGATCTGCACCAGCTTGTCTTTGTTTTCTGGTTTCAGGAGCATTTCAACCGTACCCGCTGGCAAGGCGTCAAATGCGGCGTCCGTTGGGGCGAAGACGGTAAAGGGCCCATCACTTTTCAAGGTACCGACCAAGTCAGCGGCTTTAACTGCGGCAACAAGGGTATTAAATTTTCCTGTGCTAACAGCAGTATCGACAATGTCTGCCTGAGAGCCCGCCAAACTGTTTGTGCCGAAAGCGGCCAAACCGAGTGCGAGGGTGATAGCTGCAATCTTCGAGGTAAAAAGCTTGTAGAATTTCATGTTCTCTCTCCTAAGGGTCGGCGATCCGACATTTTTAAAAGATCCAGGTCTCAGCAGATCATTTTCCCCCTTGTTTACGCAGCCCCTTCCGAATTGGATCAAAAAAAAATCAATAAAATCAAATATCCAGGCATTTTTTTCTTTCTTGAGAAAAAACTGATCCAAACTCGGTTCAGACGCGTAAATGTTTATTGATGCCCTCACGTTTTCGCCACCCAAAGGGAGAAAAAACAATGTTTTCACCGCGCAGGAGTTTGCTGGCAGGAATTGCTTTTCTATCTGCCATGGGCTTTACAAACAGCGCCACAACAGCTTTGAGTTTGAGCCCGGTTGATCCACTGGAAATGTACGGTAAGCGCATTGAATTTTCTGTCTTGCGGGATGGGGACCACGTGGGCCGTCACAATGTGACGTTCAACAAGACCGACGACCAGCTGGAAGTCATCTCGAATTTTCAGTTAAAACTGACACTGCTGGGATTGCCTATTTATGAGTATATTTATGCAAGCGTGGAGAAGTGGGAAAGCGGCAAGTTGACAGCTTTGAGCGTTGATATTGTAGATGGCGGCGAACGCATCACGAATTCCGCCGCCCGCAAAGAAGCCGGTTTTTGGGTCAATGGCCAACAAGTGTCGGAAAAACCTGACTATCGTATTTACCCGACAAATCACTGGAATAAGAACGTGTTGTTCCAGGACACAGTCCTGAACACCATTTCAGGCAATTTGAACCGGGTTACAATCCAGCCAGAAGGGATCGAAACCATTGCTGTTCACCAAGGCTTTATTGAAGCCCGCCGATACCAGTATGTTGGCGATCTGGACGCCACGGTCTGGTATGACCTCAAAGGCCGGTGGGTCAAGTTGGCCTTCACCGCAAAAGACGGATCCAACGTTGAATATTTCTGTTTAAACTGCAACACGGAAGATAATTGATATGAACTCTAACAAACCAGTTTGGATCATCGGCGCAAGCAGTGGGATCGGCGCAGAGCTGGCCCGTCAATATGCCGCTGAAGGCACTCCTGTTATTATCAGTGCCCGCCGGAAAGAGCAGTTAGACAAGGTTGCATCCGAATTTCCTGACCTGCTGACGACCTGTCCCATGGACGTAACAGATCCGGACACAATCCAGAAATGTGTCACCGCCCTGTTTTCGTCAGAAAAACCACCGGAACAGGTCATTATTAATGCCGGAACCTATCGCCCCATGACCAGCGATAAATTTGTCGCCCAAAATGGGATTGATACGATGACCGTTAATTATTTTGGGGTCATTCGGGTTCTCGAACAAATTCTGCCGCCCCTGCTGAAGGCGGATGCTGGAAAAATCGTTGTGATGGGCTCCGTCGCCGGGTTTAATGGCTTACCCCTCTCCCATGCCTACGGTCCCAGCAAGGCCGCGCTGATCAATTTATGTGAAGGACTGGCCGTTGATCTTGCCAAGACAGGCGTTGATCTTCAAATCATCAATCCCGGGTTCGTTAGAACACCGCTGACCGACCAGAACAAACACCCCATGCCGTTCCTGCTGGAGGTGGACGATGCCGCCAGGCGGATCCGGGAAGGCATCGAGACGAACCGGTTCGAGATCACCTTTCCGCTGAGATTTGCCTATATGCTAAAATTGATCCGCTTGTTACCTTACTGGATCTCAATGCCTCTCATCCGGAAAGTCACTGGCTCATGAAAGCGACATCTTCAGAAGAAACCTGCAAAAAATATATTTCGTTTTTTGAAAATCTGTCGCCGGAAACCGTTTCAGACCTGGATCAACTGACAACAGAGAATTTATATTTTGAGGACCCATTTAACAGGCTACAATCCCGATCAAAGGTCATCGAATTGTTCTCCACCATGTTTGATCATCTGGAGCAACCCAAATTTTCCGTAAACACTGTATTTTGGGATGATGAAAAGCAATCTGCCGTTCTCAAGTGGGAATTTGACGCGACTTCCAAAAAACTGGGAGCCGTTCATATCAGGGGTGTTTCCGAGCTTTTATTTAACGAAAACGGACTGATCCACACGCATGTAGATTACTGGGATTCCACTTTATATTTTTTTGAGAAGATCCCTGTATTGGGCATGATTATTCGGTGGATAAAGCGGCCGTTGCGTCTCTCGTAAAAAACAGGGTGACGGTGCCTATTTCAAACCCCCAACGCGTCACCGTTGCCCGGTTAATAATCACGTCATCAGGTTGACGAAACAGCCAGTCGTCAAACTTTACCCGCCAGACACTATCTTCCACTTTCAGATCCATCTCGTAGGTCCAGTTCAGGCTGTTCCCATAAGAAATCCCAACAGCCTTTCCGATCACGTCATCAGCCGATCCTTCAAATCGATGAGCGTCCTTGGCTATGATCGTCCATACCCGACGGGATTTTTCGCCATCCGCATACACAAAAGCCTCATCCAGAACCAATGTGTCCCCATTGACGATACCGTCAATATCCACCTTAAACTGGCGCCGCAAATTTCCAAAACGATCTTCGAAAATCCCCCACGCCGTGGTTTTGCCGTCAAAATACTCGAAAAGATCGAGGGCCGGCGTGGCGTTTTTAAACTGTTCAGGCTTCATCGTATTACAACCCGTCAAAAGCAACAGTAGGGGAAACAACAAAAGGGCGCGCATCGGACTTCTCCTTTGACTGGGTGTGATCAGCCCGCACGCCGTTCCAGTCGATTTCTGATAACATTGTGTTTTCTCGCATCTAGTGGAAAGCGCCACATGATGGCGACTGAACTTACCTTTAATACGATGGGGACCACGGCATAGATCACTGAAAGAAGAAGTAAATTTAATGCGTCCGACATCTCTGCAGTATCCGCAGACGTCTCTGGTTGACCAAGGATGAGATAGGCGGATCCGGCACCAACCCCCAGCGCGAGTTTGCTGACCATACTCCAAAGCGAGAAAAGCAGGGACGCGCGATCCTCGCCGGTCGAATAGGAATCCCAGTCCGACACATCCGCCTGAATAGACGGTGGAATAACAAGATCGGCCCCCACGGTTATGCCGGTCACCAGACAGACCAGACCAAATAAAACAACGGATCCTGTCGATAAAAACGGCACCACCAAGAAGGCAAGGCAGGCAATAATCATCGCATAACCCCAGACGCTGTGTTTACCGTATATCCGGCATAAATAATACCAGATCGGCATTCCCAGTATGGCGGCAGAAAAATATAAAAACAGGAGATAGGTACCGGTGCTTTCTTCCAGTCCCAACCCGTATTTAACAAAAAGCGGGAAACAGGCCGTTGCAACACCGATGGACATACTGTTCAAAAACCAGGCGAGCATCAAGCGCAGGAAAAGACGATTTTTTCGAAGCGTCTTTAACGCTGATAGCCGTAATTTTGTGGATATCTTTTTCCGCGATGATCTTAAGAAAAACAGAAATGGAAAGGCGGCCAATCCTAAAAACAGGATCAATTCTGCACTGCCGCGTAATTGCTCAGAAACCGGTTGTTCTGCTGCAAATGCAAGATACGCACCCAGTATCAGGATGCCGACAATACCTGAAAATTCCCGCGCCGCGTTGTAACTGACCCGCTTTTCATACTGGCCGGTCAAATCAACAATCCACGCAAGATAGGGCACTTGAATAACCGTCCAGCCAAACAGCATCAGGCTATACCAGAAAAACAGATAAAAACTGCCAACACCGACGGACGGCGTAAAAAGCTGAAACAGGGCAAACCCGGTGATGCCGACACCAATCCCGATCTGTATTTTACGGGCATTGGCGTATCGTCGCTGCGAATTCTCGGTTGCCCAGCCAACCGCGGGATCTGTAAAAAAATCCAGTATTCTAGCCATCAGAAGGACAAGGCCCGTCTGTGCAAGACCCAAGCCGAGATTATCTGCATAATAGGCTGGGATAATGACTATGACCGGAATAAGCGGCATCGCCATAACCACGCCCGGCAGGGCATATAAAAAGACCGCCAGGTTGGGTTTTGGGTCAGGATAACTCAAAGATAACCACATCCAGCGATTTCTGGCGGAAACCCGCTTCGCAGTATTTCAGGTAAAATTCCCACATGCGCTTGAACCGTGTGTCATAACCAAGCGTACTGATTTTCTGCCAGTTCTTCTGAAAGTCTTTTTCCCACTGAGATAAAGTATCCGCATAGTCGGTTCCGAATTCGTGGCAGATGCGGACGTTAAAACCATTTTTCCGGGCCGAATTCATAAACGCTGTTTTGGAGGGCAGCAAGCCTCCCGGAAAGATGTATTTTTGAATGAAATCCTGCGCCCCAAGATAGGTATCATACCGGTTTTCATCGATCGTGATCACCTGTACGGCGGCTTTCCTGCCCGCCTTCAGGTTCTGTTTTAAACACTGAAAATACGAGTCCCAGTTTTCCCGGCCCACCGCTTCGAACATCTCGATCGATACGATCGCATCATAATCCCCATGATGATCCCGATAATCCCGCAGAAAAAAACGCGCCTGTTTTTCCAGCCCCTGTGAAGACAAACGGTCCTTGGCAAAAGCAAGCTGTTCTTCTGACAGGGTCAGACCATCGGTTTGACCCTGATATTCTATGGCCGCAAATTCGGCGAAACCGCCCCAACCGCAGCCAACTTCCAAAATTTTAGATCCTTTCTCAACCCCCGCAATCCTGGCAATTTCCTGATATTTTCTCATTTGTGCCTGAGCCAGAGATTGATCGTTTTCCCCAAAAAGGGCCGACGAATATGTCATCGTTCGATCAAGCCATAACCGGTAGAAATCATTCCCAAGGTCATAATGATGCGCGATATTGCGCCGACTACCACTTCTGGTATTGCGGGTTTTAAAAAGGGCAAATAAATGCTGTATTTTAGTCAGAAGTCCGCCAAGGATGCTTTCCTTTAGATATTGTTCATTCAACAAGGCGACCTGCATCAGGGCATCCAGATCCGGTGAGGACCATTGCCCGTCCATATAGCTCTCTCCAAGGCCAATATCACTGTGCTTGAGAAACCGTTTGACCGCGCCGATATCATGCAGATCCATTTGTGCGCCCTTTACGCCTGCCACAGGCTGACCAAACTCAAAAAGCGAGCCCGAGGGCAAGGAAAGGGTGACATGGCCATACTGGATACGCTGCAATACATGTAAAAAAGCGCTCAACCAGGGATCATTGAATTTCGATGCGGAAAATGAAACCGGTTGGTATTCAGAAACAGAAACCTTCGGCTTGTGGGTAACGTCGGACATTTATTTCTCCTGCATCTCTTTTGTTGGCGTATCGAAGCGGTCGACAACTTTCAGTCCCTTAAGCCAAAGTTTTAACGCCTCCCAATGGATGCCGGTAATGACTTTTAGACTGTTAAAGGGGAATTTGAGCAAAGCCTGACCAAGTGTTCGGCTGGTCAGTTCAGAACGCGTGCCGTGAAAGGACGCGTTCATAATCGGGCTGCCCTCATGAAATTGACGAATGGAAACCGCAATCTCATCGGACGGGGGAAGCAAAGAAAAATTATATTGGCAATCCATCGGCATAAAAGGCGAAACATAGAATTTCTTGGCACAATAATGCTTCAGAATTTTCTGGGGGTAACTGTCGGTGACCGAAAAAACATAGGTATGCTGTTCACCAAAGGTATTGCGGACCTCATAAACGACAGCCACAACGGTATTCTCTGCCCCATAACAGTAATAGACCGATATCGGATTAAAGGCATAGCCAAACAATCTGGGAACGCAAAGCAGGCTGATCCGGGAAATGGGTGTCTCAATTCCCTCTGCCTGCAACTTGCCCAGGATGTAGGCTTTAAGATCTGCCGGGTTATTTTCACCAAAATCAGATTGATACAGGCTGCAAATATTCTTCTTGCCGACCGACAAAAAAGACAGGCTTTTGTCCAGCAGATCAAATTCATCCAAATCGATCAGAAGATAAAAAAGGCGGTACTGCAAAAGATGCCCAACCGGCTTTAACCGCCGATGGGTAACGATCCCTTGATAAAGTGAGCTTTTCAACATCCAGTTATGCCACACGCGTCAATTCTGCGCCCATCCAATCATTCGGCAGACAAATCCTGGACTGCCGTATATCATGCGCCCAGGGCCGCCGCAGGCCGCCCAACGCTTCTGCAACAGCAAGGCCAGATTGTATCCCATCTTCATGAAAACCGTACCCAAAATAGCTGCCGCAAAACCAAAGACGATTTTGACCCTGAAGGTTCCACAGCCTGTGCTGTGCCGCAATCGCAGCGGTATCAAATAACGGATGCTCATAAGGAAAACTTCGGATCACAGTGCCTTCTTCGATCTGGATCGCCGGATTGAGGGTCACCAGATAATTTTTCTGTGCTGAAATATTTTGTAGCCTGTTCATCCAGTAAGTCATGGACAGCTGCTGTTTTTCCTGATCATCGGTAGAATGGGTCAGATAATTCCAACTGGCCCAGGCATTTTGACGTTTAGGCATAAACCGTTCATCACTGTGCAAGACGGCCAGGTTCTTTTCATATTTGAAAGAGCCAAGTATTTTTTGCTGCATCTGGCTGGGCTCGCTGATCATTGAAAGTGCCTGATCTGCATGGGTCGCAATCACCACGTCATCAAACCGTTGAACCGAGCCGTTTCGCGATTGGACCATCACACCGGACCGTTCGGGATGAATGCTTTCAACCGCCGTGTTGAGTTTGATTTTATCGCCCAATATTTTCGCGACTTTATTTACATATTGTTGGCTGCCCTGCTGGACGGTTCGCCATTCAGGTCGGTCTTTCAGTTGAAGAAGCCCATGATTTTGACAAAATCTGATGAAGGTTGCTGCCGGATAATTCATCATATCACTGGCCGGCGTCGACCAGATCGCAGCCCCCATAGGCAGCAGATGGTTATCAATCAATTCCCGACTGTACCCACCTTTTTTCAGAAAATCTCCAAGCGTTATGAACTGTGTCTGTTCGGCCGTAAAAATTTCTGGAGCTTCCTTGTAAAACCGTCTGATCTCCATCAGCATTTTCCAGAATGACGGACTTAGAAGATTGGATTTCTGCGCAAACAAGCCGCCGACTGACGTTCCTGAATATTCCAGCGCCCCATCCCCCATCGATACACTGAACGACATTTCTGTGGGATCTGTATCGATCTGCAATTCTCTGAAAAAATTAACAAGGTTGGGGTAGTTTTTCGTATTATATACGATGAAACCAGTGTCGATATTATGTCCATCGGCAGAGACAGTGTTGCTATGACCCCCCAGGCGATCGTCTTTTTCCAACAGCGTCACATCATGTTTTTTTGCTAAAAGCCACGCAGCGGACAACCCTGAAATCCCGCTCCCTATCACTGCAATTTTTTTCATGCCGATGCTCTCATAAAGTTATTCTATCCTCCTTCTACGGGTTTCTATACACTTTAGATCACAATTTTAATTGCTCTGCTGATCCAGTTCTAATTTGTCTGCGTATACAGATTATACAGAAGCGGTAAGGAAGAGCTGGTGGGACAACCTAATCGAACAGTATCGATTGACGACACGAAGCGAGGGACAATGGCAAATAACGCCACCCCAAACGATCTGAACGATGATCTGACGGCAATCGCTCGTTTACAGGATCAAAAGGCCTATCACCGTCTTTTCCATTCCATCGCTCCTCGGCTCAAGTCTTTCTTGTTGTCGCAGGGCGTCATGGAAAATAATGCAGAAGAAATTCTGCAGGAAACAATGTTGAAGGTTTGGCAGAAAGCCCGACTTTTCGACAGTAGCAAAGCCTCCGCTTCTACATGGATTTATACGATTGCCCGGAATGTGAAGATCGATCGGATACGGAAGGATTTACGACCTGAACCAGATCCCCATGATCCAAGTTACATTCCGGACAGCCCCGAAACCGGGGAACAATCGGTAAGCCGCAAACAAGAGGGCAACATTATTCGGAAGGCCGTTGCGAAATTGCCGCCGGAACAGATAAGGATCATTACAATGTCTTTTTACGAAGACAAATCCCATGCGGAAATTGCAGAGGCCTTGAATTTGCCTCTTGGGACAGTCAAATCGCGCATTCGACTGGCTTTTGGTAAAATACGGAACGAATTAGACGGTGTTTCATGAATACGATTAAACATCATATCGGCGATGATACGCTCATGGCCTATGTAAATGGCACATTGACAGAAACGATTTCTGTCGTTGTGGCTACCCATCTGGCGCTTTGCCCGGAATGCCGAAAAAATATGCAGTTAATGGAAGACATTGCAGCATTGTATCTGTTGGATTCTGAGCCAAGTGACGTGATAAGCACGCCGCCCTCCGTTGACATGCTGGAACAGGAAGACCCGTCGGCAGATCTGTCCTTTGCATCAGAGTATGTAGATAAGGGAGTTCCTGCACCGCTGGCAAGCCAGTTGCCTGTGCATCTGGAAGATATCCCGTGGAAAAAACTCATTCCCGGCGTTAGCCATTATCCTTTGTCAGTATCAAATGGCAGCCGCAAAAAAGGAGTTCTCAGGCTTCTGAAAATCTCACCGGGCACCCCTATACCGGAGCATAGCCATACAGGTCAGGAAATCACGATGATCCTGAAAGGGTCCTATATTGACGAACTCGGACGATTTCAGTTCGGTGATATTGCGGACCTTGACAGTGCAATCACCCATCAACCGGTTGCCGATACTGACAAAGATTGTATCTGCCTGATTGCGACGGATGCACCGTTGAAATTTTCTGGGTTCTTCAGCAAGCTTTTACAACCGCTGGTCGGAATATAACCAACGCCGGCGATCAGAAAACCGTCTGTAATCTGAACCTGTCACCAATTTACCAGACCCTGTTCCAAATTTCTTGAATTCTGATTACTGGCTGTTTATATGTCGGTTATAGGATTATTGAGGTTTTCTGAGTTGGCGTTGACCGAGTTGAAAAAAAGCACGTTTAAAAAGGCAATGGCTTTGCTGTTGGCGACGCTGTTTGTGTTTGACCTGTCTTTGTCCGACAGCTTTGCATCAATGGATCACCAAACAGATCCTGCCTCTGCAACACTCTCTCAGCAACAAGAAGAGAATTCTTCCCATCACGGATCAACAGCGCATTTTGACAATTGCGGGATGGTTGTTTGTACGAATGTCTTACTGCCCGTATCCGTGCAAATGACCTCCGTTCTTTCGTCAAACCACAAATTCTTTACCGTAGAGAATAAACTCAATTCTCGCGAGACAGGGCCGCTGCCCTACCCTCCACGATCATAAACTAGATTTGTCTTTATCGGATTGAGCCCCGGCGTTTCCACGCACGGTCGTTCTTTCCGTTCCATTTCTAATTTTTATATCGATAAACATATCTGAAACTGAGAGACAAAGTTGTCTGCTCAACTGAAGATATGTGTTTGAGGGATACCCTTATGAAAATCAAACACACATATTTGAACACCCTTTCAACAGCGACTCTTTTGGCCATGCTTACCTTTGGGAGCGGTCTGGCGGTGGCGTCCGGAACCCATAATGATGACCAACATGATGGCGGCAAGGCACCGAAAATCGGTAAGGCAGGGTCTGCCGCGGATGTGACCCGCGAAATAACCGTGATCATGCGGGATAATTATTACGAACCTGAAGAGATCAACATCAAAAAGGGTGAGACTGTCCGTTTTAAAGTCGTGAATACCGGTGACTTCGTTCATGAATTTAATATCGGAACTGCCGCAATGCATTCGAAGCATCAGGAAGAAATGAGGATGATGATGGAACATGGTGCATTGGAAGCGGACAAAATAAACCGTGACATGATGAAAATGGACATGGGCAATGGCAAAACGATGGATCATGACGATCCAAACAGTGTGCTGGTAGAGCCTGGGAAATCTGATGAGGTTATCTGGACCTTTTCGGAAAAGACCAACCTTGAATTTGCGTGCAACATACCCGGTCACTACGAGTCCGGAATGCTTGGAAAAATGCAGATCAAATAAGGCCGCAGGCACTCCTCCTAACCGGGGAGTGCCCTCTTTTCCATAATGAGGAAGTCCAATGAAATTTCATTTCGAAAAAAGCGTGGCTCTGGCCGTAACGGCCCTGCTCTCTGCCGTTTTGGCAAGCCCGGCAGCCGCCGAAACCTATAACCTGAGCGTTGATCGGGTCACCATTAATACCGGCGAGTTTGTAAAAGAAGGCATCGGTTATAATGGGGCCTCTCCCGGTCCGGTTTTAACCTTCAAGGAAGGGGAAGAAGTCACCATCAATGTGACCAATAACCTGACGGAAAAAACCTCCATTCACTGGCATGGTTTAATTTTGCCCTACCAGATGGATGGGGTTCCGGAAATCAGCTATCCGGGTATCGCCCCCGGGGAAACCTTCACCTATAAATTCCCGATCGTCCAATCCGGGACCTACTGGTTTCACAGTCATTCCGGTTTTCAGGAGCCCGATGGCGCCTATGGGGCAATTGTAATCACCCCCAAAGATCGGGAACCTTTCCGGTATGATCGGGATTATGTTGTTCAATTCACGGACAAACATCCCCATTCAGGCGATCGGATCATGCGCAATCTTAAAATGATGCCCGATTACTATAATCGCAAGCAACAGACCGTGGGGGATTTCTTCAAGGATGCCACAGAAAACGGCCTCGAAAAAACACTTAAGGACCGCATGGCGTGGGGAAGCATGCGCATGATGCCAACCGATATTGAAGACCTGCAAGGCTTTACGCCACTGATCAATGGAAAGGGCCCCGATCAGAACTGGACGGGATTGTTTAAACCCGCAGACCGGATCCGCCTGCGTTTGATCAATTCATCTGCCATGACCTATTTCGACGTGCGTATTCCAGGGCTCACCATGACAGTGGTCGCCGCCGACGGAAACCCCGTGCAACCTGTTAAAGTTGACGAACTTCGGATCGGTGTCGCGGAAACATATGACGTCATCGTCCGTCCGATGGACGACAAGGCCTATACCCTGTTTGCGGAAAGTATGGGGCGTACAGCCTATGCACGGGGCACCCTTGCCCCTCGGCCAGGCATGACCGCCCCTATTCCAGAAATGCGAGAAGATCCCTTGCTGACCATGGCCGATATGGGCATGGATCACAGCAATATGGCTGGCATGGACCATTCTAACATGACGTCCATGAAACAGGACAATATGGCAGGCATGGACCATTCCAAAATGACGTCCATGAAACAGGACAATATGGCAGGCATGGATCATTCCAACATGACGTCCATGAAGCAGGGCAATATGGCAGGCATGGATCATTCCAACATGACGTCCAAGCCTGATAAGGAGGACCCGTTTTATGCGTCTGGCAGTGGATTGACGCCAAAAGCGGCAAACGGCGGGAAGTTCCTGTCTTATGCCGATCTCAAAGCACAGAAACCACTTTATGAGGATCGAGAAGCCACGCGTGAAATTGAACTCAGATTAACCGGAAATATGGAGCGGTATATCTGGTCGATAAATGGCGTGAAATATGACGATGCCGAACCAATCCGCCTGCAATATGGTGAACGGGTACGGTTTAAATTTGTCAATGAAACCATGATGACCCACCCAATGCACTTGCATGGCATGTGGAGCATATTGGATGTAGGCGCCGGTAAGTGGGATCCGGTCAAGCACACGATTAGTGTGGCACCCGGAACAACAGTTTATTCTGAAACTGAAGTCGATGCGGAAGGTCAGTGGGCGTTTCACTGTCATCTTTCCTATCACGCAGCCAGCGGCATGTTTCGTAAAATTGAGGTAATCGGCGGTCCAGACAATGCGGCGCCCTCTTCTTCCGACAAGGAGGCCGTTCAATGATCCGCTTTCTTTTAACCCCGGCGTTAAATGCTTTCTTTGTCTTTCTATTCGTAATCGGCCTGGCCCGCGCGGAAGAGCCCTATTATGGCGTTCAATTGGAAACGCTTGAATTTCGGGCATCCGACGACGGCGATACTCTTCTGGTTTGGGATGGCGATGCTTTTTATGGCAACGATAGCCTGAAAATTCGGTGGGAAAGTAATGGTGAATATGACCTTGAGAAAGACATTCTGGAAGCTGCGACCAACCAGGTAACCCTGCAAACGCCCATTGCAGATTTCTGGGACCTGAAAGGCGGTGTCCGAATTGATAGTCCTCAGGGCCCGGATCGACTGTTTGGCGTGATCGGCGTTGTAGGGCTCGCCCCGCAGTGGTTTGAGGTGGATGCAGACCTGTATCTTAGTGAAAAAGGCGACGTTTCAATGAGTCTGGACATCGAGTATGAGCTGTTGCTGACCAACTCTCTGATCCTGACCCCATCGGCTGAACTTTCAGGCGCGTTTTCCAGTGACCGTGAAATCAATTCCGGATCTGGTTTCAATCGCGCCGAACTGGGCGTCAGATTAAGTTACGATGTCTGGGATCACGCCCTCTCTCCTTATGTGGGCGTGGTTTACGAGCGAACCTTTGGCCAGACAGCAGACTGGGCCAAAGAAGAAGGGGAAAAAGCAGGAGCATGGCAATTTGTTCTTGGAACCAAGTTTATGTTCTAATCCCTACCCAACAGCAGTTGAGGCGAACGGACTGCCTCAACTGCCCAACCGGACATCACCCTTTCAACAGAATATAACCGCAAGTCAGGTATTTGATTTCGTGATACCAAAATCACGATTAGACATTATTCTTTTTGGTCAAACTTCAGTAGTCTCTGGTTGGATTTACTTCTGAACCAGCAAAATTTCAGAAGTTACTGGCCGCATTTCCCATAAAATCACAACCGGAAAATGCCCAGCAAATTAAATGGGAGAGATCAAACATGAAACAAACTGCAAAAAGAGCGTATGGCGTTGTCCTTGCCTCAGCCCTCGCTTTGGGAAGCCTTACCGCGGCAACATCAGCGATGGCAAAAGAATTTCGGTTGGGCCTGATCACGCCACCCCCGCATACCTGGACAAAGGCGGCGAACGCTTTTGGTGATGAGCTGAAAGAAGCGAGTGGCGGTAAGCATTCCGTTGCCGTTTTCCCATCACGTCAGCTCGGCAATGAAGCACAGATGATCCAGATGCTGCAATCTGGAAGCCTTGATATGGCGTTCCTGACGATTGCAGAAGTCTCCAACAGAGTGCCTGATTTCGGCGCTTTTTACGCCCCCTATCTTGCCAAAGACATTCAGAGCGCCGCCCGGATATTGCGCAGCGATGCCGCGAAAGATCTGTTGAAAACCCTGCCTAAAAAAGTCGGGGTTGTTGGCGTCGGTTACGGGATGGCGGGCCTTCGTCAAATCGTCTCGCGGGATGAGGTTTCCTCCGCTGATGACCTGAAAGGCAAAAAGCTGCGGATCACGCCATTTGAGCCAATCAAGGATTTCTACAATGCGGTCGGCGTTGCCCCAACACCAATGCCATTGCCCGCCGTGTATGATGCGCTTGCCAATGGTCAGGTCGATGCAATCGATATGGATGTAGAACTGATCATCAAACTAAAATATTACGACCACGCCAAAACCATTGTGGAATCAAATCATATGATGTTCCCCATGGTGGGTCTGGTGTCGGCCAAAGTATGGAAAAACCTGTCAAAAGAAGAACGCGCACAGATTTCTGACCTGATGGGCAAACATCTGGATGGCGTGATCAATACATATACAGAACTGGAAGGTCCCTGGCTGGCCAAAATGAACGCGCTGGATGTAAAGGTAATCAAAGCGGGTCCGGCATTTTTCACCAGTGCGATCGCAGACTGGGAAAAAATCTGGGGCGATAAGGCGCCTGCGCTTAAAAAATTGAGGGAAGCTGCGCAATAAGCAGCATATTCTTCAAACTGTAACTGTGTTTATACTGGGAGAACTCGCTTCTCCCAGTTTGTTTTTGAGGATCCGTTTATGTTCATCAGCCGCATGTCAGACAGTTTGCTTAAACTGGAAAGCGCTGCCCTGAAATTTTTAATGGCCAGTTTACTGGGCCTGATCCTTTTGAACGTTGTTACCCGATCCTTTTCCTATGCCCTTTACTGGGTCGATGAATCCGCGATCTATTGCATGATCTGGGTTGTTTTTACCGGCGCCTCGGTTGCCATTCGAAAACGGCATCGCATTGCCGTTACCCTGATCTTTGATACGGTCTCGCCCAAGACGCGACATTTTCTAAACATTGTCATCGATGGCATCATCCTGTGTTTTTCGGCCTTTATGCTATGGCTTATCTGGAGTTGGTATGATCCCGTTGGATTGACGAATTCTGGCTTTGATTTCGAGGCTTTCTCGGCAGATAGCTTCAACTTCATATATGATGAACCAACCAATACAATCGGCCTTAAAAAATTCTGGATTTGGCTGATCCTGCCGCTCTCCTTCACCACAATTTTCATACATGCCCTTGCCAACCTGACAGACTCGCTGGCCAACCGCGAAACAATGCCAGATCGCACGACAACAGGAGGAATTGACTAAATGATTTTAGCGCTCTTTATAATTCTTCTGTTGATCGGTCTGCCTATCGCCATTGTCGTCATGACAACAGCCATCGGGTATATCCTCAATTCCGGAAATTTCGGCCTGTTCGACTCTTTACCCCAGCAACTGTTTGGCGGTATCGAAAGCTATGGCCTGCTGGCCATTCCGCTGTTCATGCTGGCTGGCGAATTCATGAACGAAGGGGGATTGACCAAACGGCTGGTGGCTATGGCATCCGTCTTTGTCAGTGGGTTCAAGGGCGGCCTTGCCTATGTAAATCTGATTGCCAATATGATGATGGCGTCCATCATGGGATCCGCTGTTGCACAAATCGCCGTTATGTCCAACGTCATGGTCCCTGAAATGGAGAAAAAAGGCTATGATCGGGCCTATGCAGGGGCTTTGACCGCCGCAGGTGGCCTGATGTCCCCGATTATTCCGCCGTCCATGCTGTTTGTGATTTATGGCGTTCTGGCCCAAATCCCCATCGGCGATATGTTTATTGCCGGTGTCGTGCCGGGCCTGATGATGGGTACCGGCTTCATCCTTGTGGTCGCCCTGCTCGGCTTTAAATATAACTATCCAAAATCCGCAAAGATTACGTTAAGCGAAGCCCGATCCGATCTGTTAATGGGCCTGCCATCACTGATTATTCCCGTCGTCATTATCGGTGGCATTTTACTGGGCATTGCCACACCAACAGAATCCGCCTCGATCGCCGTGGTGGCCGCCCTTGTGATCGGCAAATATGTCTATAAAGAGTTGCAGTTCAGAAATTTTGGAACCCTGCTGTTCAATACGGCCCTCAATTCGTCAGCTGTCATTTTTATGGTCGCCGGGGCGAACCTGCTGGGCTGGGCGTTGATATTTGAACAGCTACCGCAAACAGTTGCCGCCTGGCTTGCCGCACTCAGTGACGATCCACTGGTTTTTCTTTTGTTGGTCAATCTGGCCTTGCTGCTGGTCGGTATGGTTATTGACGGTATCGCGGCGCTGGTCATGGTCGTCCCGATCCTGCTGCCCATTGCCGTCAATGTTTATGGGATCGACCCTTATCATTTTGGCGTGATTGTCTGTCTTAATCTGGTGCTCGGCCTGCTTACCCCTCCAGTGGGAAGTGGCCTGTTTGTTGCAGCCTCCATGTCGCGCGTGCCACCAACCGCGATATTCAAAGCCCTGCTTCCCTTCCTTGCCATGTCCATGTTCATTCTTTTGCTGTTGATCTGGCAACCCTGGCTGGTTACCGCGCTGCAAAAAGCGCTGTAATTGGTGATATAATCAGCAGGCCCCCGGGCTTTTTTGCTTGGCCCCTATGGATACCCATTAAAAAAGGCCATTCCGGAACCGGGAATGGCCTTTTTCTGGAACGATCAACGTTCACATGTCAGGTTTTGACCCAACCATCCGGCGGGCTTCCTTTGCCCGGATGAAGTGCCCCGCAATGAGGGCATGTTCTGGCATCAATATCCTTGTGAAATGCGTCATAGATATCCGGTAGCTGCTCTACAATACCCGTCGGTGACGTCAAGGTTGCTTCAATCCGGTGAACAAGCCCCTCACATTCAAAGCAATACCACTGAAACGCTTCCTTCATGCCAAACATGCGCGGGCTTTCCACCACAATACCGATTGAACCCGGTTCAGGTCGCTGCGGTGCATGAACCACGTGAGACGGCAGGAAGAAAACCTCCCCTTCGCGGATCGGCACATCATAGATTTTGCCATTATCAGCGATTTTCAACACCATATTACCGCGATACTGGTAAAACCATTCTTCAACAGGATCATCATGAAAATCGACCCGTGTGTTTGGCCCTCCGACAACCATGACAATCATACCTGTGTCAGTGTGCAGCATTTTATTAGCAACAGGGGGTTTCAACAGATGTTCATTTTCCTCAACCCATTTTGCAAAGTTGAAGGCCTTTAAAGAAGGGTGGTCCACTTCTATCTCCCGGTTTCTCTGTCTGCCCTGCTCATTTTCAGTGATCAGGGATCAATTCCAGTAAAATTTAAAGCAGCGGGTGACCCCTCGGCAAGTGAATTAACTTGAACTGGATATTCCATTTTTATATAACAGGCCATGATGAAACCTGGCCGGCATTTTAATATCGTCGAACGCATTGCAACGCGTCTCAAACTCAAACAATTGCGGTTATTGGTCGCCATTGCCGAGAATGCGAGCATTTTACACGCGGCAACCTCCCTGAATATTTCCCAACCGGCCGCGACCAAGCTGCTGAAAGATCTTGAAGAAGATTTTGGGGTTAAATTATTCGAACGATCAAACCGCGGGGCTATTCCCACCAAATATGGGGAAGCCCTGACCCGGCATGGAAAGCTTATTTTATCGCAGATTTCCCAAGCCGCACAGGAATTGGATGACCTTGCAGAGGGAACCGGTGGCCGGGTTGTTGTGGGCACCCTGCTGGCGGCATCCGCCCATTTGCTTCCTGCCGCTGTTGAAATGTTACGCAAAGAGCGCCCCAATGTTTCCATCGTTATCAAAGAAGGCACAAACGATCTGCTTATTCCTGCGCTGTTGACCGGCGATATCGATATTGTGGTCGGCAGACTGCCGGAAATCAGATTTCGTAAAGATGTCCTGCAGGAACCACTGTTTGAAGAACAAGTGTCAATCATTGCGCGAAAAGAACATCCACTGACCCAAATGCAAAAGATCCGGCATGCAGATCTGCTGGATTGGGACTGGATCCTCCCCCCACGGGAGACAACCATGCGCCGCCAGCTGGAAGAAGAGTTTCTGAAAATGGAACTGTCGCCGCCTGTGGATGGTGTTGAGTCTGTTTCTTTGCTTACCAACAAACGGATCATCAGCCGGACGGATATGCTCACCGTGCTGCCATATCACGTTATTGCAGAAGACGTGGAACGAGGCACCCTTGTCTCACTGCCGTTCAAATTCAAGACCGTTCGCGGTCCTGTAGGGATTTCCTATCGGCGCAATGCAACCCTATCGCCTGCGGCGGCAGCCTTTGCAGATAAACTGCGCGAGATCGCGCTGCTTATTCAGCAGGAAACCATCTGATTTATCCAATCTGGACTGGCGCTTCGCGCTGTTCAATAAAGCGGACCACACTCATTGCCGTCAAGGCTGATGATTTGTCATTTTTTGGCAGTGGTTCTCCCTCAATGGTAAAAGTGAAGCGGCCAAATGCCCCTTCAGCCTCAACCTGATGGCAGTTTTTCTGGATCCCCGGATCTGCGATCAGTTTGACCTCTGTCTGATCAAGACCGATCCCCGCCAGTGCGATTGTCGCTGCCACATTTGCATTTTTTGGATATCGAAGCGCCGCTTCCCGCGCTGTTCCTTCAAAATGAACGGCGGCTTCTGTTAAACTCTCCAGTGCGACAACGTCTTCGGCTGCCGTTCCGCGCCACCCCGCCACAGGCTTGCGCCCAGTATAAACTACCCTCGTCAATCCCCCGGCAGACGCCGCCGCCAGCGCATCCATACCACCAACGGCCCCTGACAATAGATGAAGTTTCGAGCCTGCTCGCCGGGCGGAGGCTTCGAGCTGGTCTTTCATGTTTTGATCTGCCAGAAGACCGTTGGAGACTGTGACCAAATCCAGACCGCGGGACAGAATATCAGGTCCAAATTGCCGGAGAGCGCCATGCCCTGCGCAGTCCACAACAAATGAAAGATCGTCTGATAACGCCTGAACATCCGTCACTGGGATTACCGCTGTTCCCAGCGCTTGACGGGCCGCATCCTCCCGACCTGACCGGCAAAGAACCTGCGTAATCTGAACCTCTGACCGATCCCGCAATTGATCCGCCACATATCCAGCGATTGTCCCGTAGCCAATGAGAGCAATTTTAAGCATGCGGTCTGTCCCCTTTTCCTGTTGTCATTTGGTCTTTGTTATAAGCAGCGACCCGGCCGGTTTTAGTATATAATTTTGTTATACCTAATTACACTATTTTGAATTGTTTTGATATCAAAGCCGTGTATTTTTTAACGGATGCCGGTCTTGGAGGACCGTGAATTATGATGTCAATACAGCCCATTACGGTTTCGAGCCCCTTATGATCCTGCGCCAGCCTTCTCACGCCAACTCTACGCAAATAGAGCCCCAGAGAGTGTCCATCGGACAACCCGTCAAGCGGATCGAAGATGCACGGCTGGTGCGTGGGGAAGGCTGTTATGCCGATGATGTGACCCCAGAAAACTGCCTGCATGTTAAATTTCTGCGCAGTTCCTATCCCAGCGGCAGGATTACAGACCTTCAGATCGATGGCGCTTTATCCGCCCCCGGTGTCAAAGCCGTTTTTACAGCCGATGATACCCGGCATATTGCAGGATTGTCGGTCAACCCGATCATCAAAAATGCCAAACAAACCCACTATCCCCTGCTTGCGGACAAACGGGTCATGGCGGTTGGCCAGCCGATTGTCGCGGTGATCGCACAAACTGCTTTGCAGGCAACCGATGCCCTTGAACTGATCTATCTTGAAATCGAAGAAGAAGACACGGTTCTTGGTCACTCAGACCCAGAACAAAGCCGGCCTCTATTTTCAGAATTTACCGACAACATTGCCTTTGAGGAAAATTGGCGATCAGACAATTGGACGACGGATGCCGTCCCGGCCCAACAATCTGTCAGCCTTGACATCCAGCATCCAAGAGTGGCGCCTTCTGCCTTGGAGCCCAGAAGCATCACGGTCCAATGGGAGACAGCATCTGACACTTTATCTGTGTGGATTGCATCTCAAACGCCGCATCGCGCGCGAACCGATCTTTCTGAAATTCTGGACCATGATCTGGACAGCATCCAAGTAATATCACGGGATGTGGGCGGCGCGTTCGGGATGAAGGCGTCCCTGTATCCTGAAGAAATCCTCACCGTCTGGGCTGCCAAAAGACTTGGACAATCCACCAAATGGACATCAACCCGCGGCGAAGATCTCCAGTCTGCCAGTCATGGCAGAGGTATTCGGACCCGCGCAACATTGGGCCTGCGTTCTGACGGGACATTCGTTAGTTTACAAGCTGAGGCCCTTGCCCCTCTTGGACATTGGTTGACCTATAGCGCAACAGTACCCGCGTGGAATGCCGTGCGGATATTACCCGGCCCCTATGATATTGATCGCGTGGATCTAACGACGAAAGGAGCCCTTTCCAACACGGCCCCCGTTGGGATTTACCGAGGTGCAGGTCGGCCGGAAGCCGCAATGATCATGGAACGGCTGATTGATGAGGCGGCCTATAAGCTGGGACGCGATCCGTTAGACCTGCGGCTTCAAAATCTGCTCAGCGCTGAAGCCCTGCCCCATGTCTCGGTCAGCGGACGTAAGCTGGATACGGGGGATTACCCCGCGGCTCTCACCCATCTGTCAGAATTTGCAGACTATCCTGCCTTACGGGAACGGCAGAAAAAACGTCGGGCAGAAGGCCGGATTTTTGGCATTGGTCTGGCCTGTTATGTGGAACCTTCGGGTGTTGGGTGGGAAACGGCCCATATTAAATTGACCAAAGACGGCCATTTGATAGCGGCCACCGGGACCAGCAGTCAGGGTCATGGCCGCGAAACCGCGTTCAGTCAAATTGTCAGTGATGTATTCGCCGCTCCGCTGGACAAAATTACCCTCGAACATGGCGACAGTCGCACCTGCCCATCTGGCGTCGGCGCATTGGCCAGCAGGTCCACCGGAATAGGTGGTAGTGCGCTTCTGGGATGCGCTGAAAAACTGCTGGCGCAGCTTAAAGCCCTCCTTGCCCGATCCCTGCAAATGGACGAGTCCAGCATTTCGCTGGATGATCGCGGTCACTTTGTGCTGGAAGACACTGGCCAAAGCTGGTCACTGGCGCAACTTGCCAACCTGGCAGAAAACCCTTCGCAACTGGAAGCCGATTACAGGTTTGAATCCGACGGAGAAGCCTGGGGATATGGAAGTTACCTTGCGACCGTTGAGATTGTTGCCGAAACCGGCGAGATGACCATTGAAGATATATTTTGTGTCGATGACGCGGGCAGGCTGGTTAACCCCATGCTGGTGCACGGACAAATCGTTGGCGGTATTGCCCAAGGGATTGGCGAAGCAACCCTTGAAGAAATCGTTTACGACGAAGACGGCCAGCTTCTAACCGGCTCCTTGATGGACTACGGCTTACCCCGTGCCGATCTCATGCCCAACATCCATATTTCAAACACCCAGACCCCGTCCACCTGCAATAGCCTGGGGGCAAAAGGGGTCGGAGAGGCTGGAACCATTGGTGCACCTGCCGCAATTATGAACGCTGCTTTGGATGCCTTGCGGCCGTTCGGTGTTACCGATCTGACAATGCCCCTGACCAGTGAAAAAATCTGGCGCGCCCTGAAACGCGCACAACACGGAGACAAAATCCCATGAAATATACCAAATCAGACGCAAAAGCCTATGCCCGCCAGAACATGAAGGGCATCTGGGCGGCGGCCCTGACCCCTTTTAAGGCCGATGGCAGTATCGATGAAGACGCGTTCCAGAACAATATTTGCCATTGGGTGGAGGATCTGGACATCGAAGGATTGTTTATCGCTGGCAAGCAGGGTGAATTTTTCTCGATGACCCTGGAAGAAAGAAAGCGCACGTTTGATCTGGCCGTGGCAGCAACCAATGGACGGGCAGGAACCATCATGTCCTGCTCAGACCAGAATATGGATGTGGTTCTGGATCTGGCCCAGCATGCACAGGAAAATGGCGCGGACTATATTGTGGTTCATGCCCCCATCCTGCATTTCGTCAAGGATCAGGACGAAATCGTCTATAACTATTACAAATATATCAGCGACCGGGTCGATATTGGTATTGCCATGTGGAGCCACCCTGACAGTGGGTATCTGATGAGCCCGGAACTCTGCAACCGCATTGCTGATCTTCCTAATATCATTGCTATTAAATACAGCGTTCCGCGGGATATGTATGTTGAGCTCAGCAAGCTTGCGGGTGACAAAATCCTTGTCAGCACGGCATCAGAAGAAGAATGGCTCGACAATATTATCGAATTGAACTGGCAGCTTTACCTTTGTTCCTCGCCGCCATACCTTCTTCAAACCAAGAACGATCGCCGGATGCATGACTACACGCAGTTGGCCTTTGCCGGCAAATTTGAGGAAGCCCGCAAAGTCCGCGACAGTCTGAATCCGGTGCGAGATGCGCTTAAAAATACCCGCCCCGGCGGTAAACCGCAGTCCCATCAGAAATACTGGCAGGATCTTCTGGGTCAGACAGGCGGCTTTGTTCGCCGACCGATGATCGAACTGACCGAAGATGAAAAAACAGCGACCCGAACCGCTTTCGAGCAGTGTGGATTAAAACGTTAAGGACCTTTTTCCAATGGAAATGTCAGAAGAATATCTGCTGCCAGCCCCTCGTGAAGCGGTCTGGCAGGCACTAAATGACGCGGAAATTCTTAAATCCTGTATTCCCGGATGTCAGGAACTTGAGAAGCTTTCAGACACGGAATTCACCGCCGTTGTAACCGCCAAAATCGGCCCGGTAAAAGCAAAATTCAAGGGCGCCGTAGAGCTTTGCGATCTGTGTCCTCCAGACTCTTATCGGATCACCGGTCAGGGAAGTGGCGGGATAGCCGGATTTGCCAAAGGGGATGCAACGGTCATCCTCGCCGATGCCGAGGATGGAAAAACTCTTCTCAAATATCAGGTAAATGCGGCTATTGGCGGAAAGCTTGCACAGCTGGGCCAGCGACTTGTGGCCTCCACCTCCAGGAAAATGGCCACTCAGTTTTTCAACAGCTTTGAAGAACAGTTTCACCAAGAGACTGCCTTGGAAAACGCCGATGGATGAGGATCCGTCAAGCCCGATTTCCATGACCGTCAATACGGTAAAGGTCAAGGCAGAGGTTAGCGATCGAATGCTTTTGTCGGACTTCATCCGTCAATATCTGAACCTCACAGGAACCCATGTGGGATGTGATACGTCGCAGTGCGGTGCCTGTGTTGTTCACCTGAACGGTCATGCAGTAAAATCCTGTTCCCTTTTAGCCCAGCAGGCCGACGGCGCGACACTCACCACCATCGAAGGCATTGGCTCAGAGGCAAACCCGCACCCTATGCAAAAAGCCTTTCAGGAAAAACACGGACTTCAATGCGGGTTTTGTACCCCGGGCATGATCATGACAGCACTGGATATCTGCAACCGTCATCCCGGCCCGCTGGACGATGGGATTATCAAAGAAGAACTGGAGGGGAATATCTGCAGATGCACCGGTTACCTTTCAATTATCGAAGCAATTAAATGCGGCACGGATCAACACAAAAACACAGATCGCGAAACCTGAAATGTATGCAACACACTACCATCGCCCTGCGACCTTGAACGACGCCGAAACAGTGTTGGCGCAACGGGATGATCCACAAATTCTGGCAGGCGGCCAGACCCTTATCCCAACCCTGAAACAACGGCTTGCTGCACCAACTGACCTTATTGATCTTCGGCATATCCCTGACCTTTCTTTCATTCGGGACAAGGGCGACAGGATCGAAATTGGCGCCATGACGCTTCATCGGGAGGTTGCGGCTTCATCGATCATCCGTCAATATTTACCCGGCCTTGCGTTTCTGGCTGGTAAAATCGGGGATCCGCTCATCCGCAATATGGGAACCCTCGGCGGGTCAATCGCGAACAATGATCCTGCCGCGGATTATCCGGCGGGCCTGTTAGGGTCAGGTGCTACGGTTCACACCAACAAACGTACCCTTCATGCAGACGATTTTTTTGAAGATCTGTTTGAAACGGCCCTGCAGGATACTGAAATTGTCACCTCTGTCAGTTTTCCAAAACCAGCCTTTTGCGGCTACCGAAAATTTGCCAATCCCATATCCCGCTATGCCCTGGTCGGGGTTTTTCTTGCAAGATTCGGCGACGCCAGGGTCCGAATAGCTGTAACCGGGGCCGGTAGCAACGGTGTTTTCAGGCTTACCGAAGCCGAAGAAAGGTTAGCCGGAACCTTCAGCATTAAGGCGCTGAAAGATTTCGCACCCAGCCCGGATAATCTGATGAGCGACCTACACGGACAGGCCGATTACAGGGCGCATCTGATTAAATCGCTCACACAGAAACTTGTTTGCGCCGCCAGGTAACACCAACCGCTAATAATGACACCGCATTGGTCATCCTGCGAAGGAGGCCGCCTTGATTGAGGCTTCAAAGGCCAGACTTCCAATGGTTTCCCATTCTTTGCGCAGCAATAGTTCTTTTGGCGCAATCCAGGTTCCGCCAATCGCCATCACATTAGGCAATGTCAGATATTGTTCCATATTATCATACCGGATGCCCCCTGTCGGGCAAAAGGACACATCCTGAACAGGCCCGCCCACGGATTTGATAAAGGACGTACCGCCAACCACTTCGGCAGGGAACAGCTTTTGTTCCTTAAATCCAGCGTCGCGCAAGGCCATCACCTCACTGGCCGTCGCGGCACCGGGCAAAAACGGC
Source organism: Sneathiella aquimaris (assembly GCF_026409565.1). Classification (NCBI taxonomy): domain Bacteria; kingdom Pseudomonadati; phylum Pseudomonadota; class Alphaproteobacteria; order Sneathiellales; family Sneathiellaceae; genus Sneathiella; species Sneathiella aquimaris. Next base: position 97,376 of record NZ_CP112881.1, on the reverse strand, counting down.
AGATCTGACTGCTTCAGGCTGTCCAGCAATTCGTGGGTCATCCCGGGGGACACACCAAAAACAGCCCCTGCTTTTCGGGCCGCTGCCAGATCATCTGCACCGAGGATCGTTCCTGCACCAACAATGGCGCCTTCGACCTCGTTACAGATCCGTTCTATCGCACCGAGGGCCGTCTGCGTACGCAAGGTAATCTCCAAAACCGGCAATCCGTTCTCTACAAGGCAGTGGGCAAGAGGCACGGCCGTATCCAGATCATCGATCACCAACACCGGTATGACTTTTGCCGCACCGATCAGTTTAGAAACTTGAGTACGCATCCTTCTGGTCCATTTCTTTTTTCGTTGAAATCAGCGTGGCCTTCAGCCCGCCTGTTGCCGTTTAGTCCCTCACTCCAAATTCTGACGGAAGACCCGCCAGAACGCTACCCTTTTTCTGACTAAAGAAATATGGTCATCAGTGTAACGATCAAGGCAAGAAAAAACCCGGCAAATTGCCGGGTTCATCTTCATCCTTGCCGGTCCGGCTATCCGGCTCGAACCTGCTTGAGGAAACGGTCGACTTCTTCCTGAAGGTTTCCTGCCTCCTGGGCCAGTTTCTGGGCGACACCCTGAACTTCCGTCGCAGAGCTTCCCGTTTTACTGGCTGTCTCGTTCACCGTGTTGATATTTTCAGACACTTCATTCGCGCTGTCCGCTGCTTTTTGAACACTGCGGCTGATTTCGTTGGTCGCCGCCCCTTGCTCTTCCACAGCAGCCGAAATTGTGGTGTTGATTTCACTGATCCGGCTGATCGTTGAACTGATCCCGCCAATTGCAAGAACAGCGTTTCCTGTTTCCTGCTGAACGGATTTGATCTGACTGGTGATTTCTTCCGTTGCCTTTGCGGTCTGTGTTGCCAGATTTTTCACTTCACTCGCAACCACGGCAAAGCCTTTACCCGCATCTCCTGCGCGGGCCGCTTCGATCGTCGCGTTCAACGCCAGAAGGTTGGTTTGCTCGGCAATATCACTGATCAATTCGACAACATCCCCGATTTTGGCAGCCGCTTCATTCAGACTTGTTATCATAACGTTGGAGCGCTCTGCTTCGGTTACCGCGTCCCCGGCAATTGACGCTGCCTGCCCAACCTGTTGACTGATTTCCGAAATCGACGAAGTCAATTCTTCGGCAGCCGAGGCAACAGCATTAATACTGCTGCTGGAAATCTGTGACGCAGACGCGACCGTCTGTGTCAGGGAGGATGTCTGTTCTGCGGATCCACTCATGGAACCGGAGATCGTGTTCATATCGGTTGTTGCGGCAGAGAAGCTTTCCACCAGATGTTTAACACTGCCTTCAAATTCGTCCGCCAATCGATTGAGCTCTTCAACCTTCTTGGCTTCCGCTTCTTCTGTCAGGCGTTCTTTTTCTTCGTTCAGGCGTCGATCATTTTCGATCTGCTCCTGACGTTGCTGTTCCTTCTCAGCTTCGCGGCGAACGCGCTCCTGCTCTTCCTGAATACGGGCGGCTTTAGCCTCCCGCGCAGAATCCCGGAAGCCCACAATGGCAAAGCCAAGGCGCGCAATCTCGTCATTCCCCTCGCGGTAGATACTGGATTCCAGATCTCCCTCGGACAACTTACGGGCTGAATCAACCATCATCAGAAGACGTTTCACAATATTGCGGGCAATATAGAACCAGGCGATCGCGATCGCGACCAAAACAGAAATCAACGCAGCCACCGCCAGGGAAACCTTGGTGTTTTCTGCCAGAACGTGATTTTCCTCATTCACCTGCTGAATATCACTTTCAATGGACGCAACAAATGCATTTACATTCTTTGTCAGGGTTTCAGCAAGATCCCGACTTTTTGCCAGTATTTCTTCTGCATTTTTTGCCGCACCTAATTCTCTGATCCGGATGGTAAAAATGACTTCCTCATCGGAACCACGGGATCCAATTGTCAAAAGATTTTCAAAAAGTTCATCAAACTTGGCGACAAATTTCTTGTTCTTCTCGGTACCAATTTTTGACAGCGGGGTTGCCATACTGGAAATAGACGACAGGAATTGCGTCATCAGTTTCTCGACTGTTTCAGGATTTTCAGCCAAAGCCCCTTCAGCCAGCAGGCTGATCAGCAGATAACCGGATGACTGAACACGGAAAACGGCTTCCTGACCGGTCATGGCTTCCGTGGCTGCCTGCTTTAAGGGCTCGGTATCATATTCGGGCTGTTTGCCGGTCAATGCGGTTTCAATGGATTCTTCAAGCAACTCTTCCCACCCATCGGCCGCATTGAATAACTTCATACGGGTTGGGAACAGCAGGGATCCAATACCTTTGTCCAGAATACTGCGAAATTCTTCCAGTTGCTTCAGTTTTTCTTTTCGAAGCTCTGCAAAATAGAGCCGGCCTTTCACGCTACCATCCAGATTTTCCAGTAGCGGCTCCAATTGCAGCAGGTTTTGAGAAATAGCTCGCAGAGAGTCATTGTCTTCAATGAAGCCGTTCAATTCCCCCAGCCGTGAATTTGCCTGTGCAATGGCGGCATTCAGGGTCACCACGACCTGCTGACGTTCCTGATCTGATGAAACTGAACCCAGGCGAGGTGCAATAGCAGAAATTTCTGTGGCATCATTTGCAAGCTTCAAAGCCAACGCTATCGACGGAATATCATGCTTGGCCGTTTTATCCTGCGCATTTGTCAGAACATCAAGGCTAAACCAGCCAAAAATACTAATCAGCACGGTTAGGAGCGTAACTGCAGAAAAGGCAGCAACCAACCGATATCCAATGCCGAATTTTGTATAAACCGGCTTACCAGTGGATGCCTGTTTCTTTTTCATTTTTGAATTTTGAAACAAGTTTTTTAATTTCGTAAGCATATTCGTTACCCATTTCCCCCACACGTCGTCACGACCGACTCTTATAATGATTTCGTGATATTAATGGGGGAGGGTTAAATTTCTCTAAAATTGTAGAAAGAGAGATTTTCGACTATTCTGGCGGCCGGTTCCGTGGCTATTTCAACTGATCCAGATAGTATCGAACGCAATCCTGAACGCGCCGAAAACGATCGCCGCCCAGCTTAACCCCACCGTACCAACGCGTGACTATGATCATGTGATCCTGCAAGGCAGCCCCTTCCAGCATTTGCAGAATAATCCGGCCCGCGCCGCCTTCCCCATCATCATTTTTAACAGGTCCCTCTTCAGACAGAAGAACGGCCCAGCTATTATGGGTTGCCTTGGCAAATTTTTTGTCTTTCTTTAAAGACTTCAACATTTGCCGGGCTTCCTGACGGCTTTTTACAGGCACACCAGAGACGGCGTATTTAGAGCCTCTATCGGAAAGGACATTGCTAAAGATGTTCATATACTCTGCCTGGTAAAATGAATGTCAGACCATTTTTTAACGGAAAAGCCCTCAGGAAAGAACCTCTCACCGGTTTATTTTCGCCTTCCTGTGCGCACCGCTTCTGTCTCAGGCATTGAAATTTATGCCGGTTACGGCTAAGGATCAGTCTAAAGGTCCCGCTTGAAGGCCAACATTGATACCACTATTACCAACTGGATACAGAATGACCATTTACCTCCACCACGGTGACTTACCGGCGAATATTGATCTTGGAAACGAGATTGCGGTTGATTCAGAGACCATGGGCCTTCTGCCGCATCGCGACCGCCTCTGTCTGGTACAGCTCTCGGCCGGGGATGGAGATGCTCATCTGGTCAAATTTGATGGCAAGACTTATGACGCACCCAATCTTGCCAAACAACTGGCAGATCCGGAACGGACCAAACTCTTTCATTTTGGCCGTTTTGATATTGCGGTTATTCAAAAGTATCTGGGGGTTACCTGTCGCCCGGTTTACTGCACCAAGATCGCATCGCGTCTGGTCCGGACCTATACTGACCGCCACGGCCTGAAAAATCTGTGCCAGGAACTGATCAATGTTGATATTTCCAAGCAGCAGCAAAGTTCTGACTGGGGCGCCGCAGAACTGACACTGGCGCAGCAGGAATATGCCGCATCAGACGTTTTGTACCTTCATCAGTTGCGCGATAAATTAAACATCATGCTGGAACGTGAAGGCCGGACAGAATTGGCTCAGGAATGCTTTGACTTTTTGCCTGTACGCGCCGAACTGGATCTGGTGGGCTGGGATGAGACAGATATCTTCGCCCATTCATGAACCCAGCCGGTTCATGTAACTGTCATTCGGAAATAGGAACCTGATAATATTGAATTATTTGCGGGCGTCCCCGCCTCTTGTTAAGGACAGGAAACTCTCCTATATTCGGAGGGAATGACCGTCATGGCGCCAGCTCATTGATAGTTTGATATTCCAAAATGGATTGAAGATCAGTATGACACTTCCAGAGGATACAAAAACGGCACGTCTGGATGACCAACGAGATCTGGTCTCTGCCCGGCGGGTTCTGCAAATTGAAGCCGATGCCATCGTGCAAATGCAACAGGCGCTGGACGGTGAGTTTATCAAGGCCCTTGATATCATCGCCAATGCCACTGGCCGTGTGATTATTTCCGGCATGGGAAAAAGCGGGCACATCGGTAAAAAAATAGCTGCCACGTTTGCATCTACTGGAACACCCTCACAGTTTGTCCATCCTGGCGAGGCCAGCCATGGCGATCTGGGCATGATTACCCGCGAAGACGTTGTTTTATGCCTGTCCAATTCAGGCGGGACAAAAGAACTGGGCGATATTATTGCCTATACAAGACGGTTTAATATCCCGCTGATCGCGATTGTTGGCAAAGCGGACAGCACACTGGGCCGGCGAAGCGATGTTGCCTTGCTGCTGCCCGATGCCCCCGAAGCCTGTTCGATTGGTCTGGCCCCCACGACATCAACAACACTCACGCTTGCCATGGGCGATGCTTTGGCGATCGCCCTGCTGGAACGCAAAGGTTTCTCTCCGGATGAGTTTCATGTTTTCCATCCGGGCGGCAAACTGGGCAGTTCTCTCATCAAGGTTGGGGATCTTATGCATCGCGGCGATGAAATGCCGTTAATTGATCAGGACACGCTCATGGATCAAGCCTTGCTGCAAATGTCTGCCAAAGGGTTTGGTTGTGTCGGTATTCTTGATCCGCAAGGGGCGCTTGCCGGTATCATTACAGACGGTGATTTACGCCGCCATATGGGAGCAGGCTTACTCACCAAGAAAGCCTGTGAGGTCATGACCACCCAGCCACAAACAACAAAACCCGGTGCCTTGGCGGCCGAAGCTTTGGCGCAAATGAACCAGACCGGTTTTAACGGGATCACCTGCCTGTTTGTGCTCGAAGGGGTGGTCCCGGTCGGTGTCCTGAGTGTCCATGACTGCCTGCGCAACGGCGTTATGTAAGAATGGAAAATATGTCCTCCCCAAATAATCAGTCCGGCGGTGGCCTTGCCCCCGAGACGGTTACACCGGTCGTGATGGAGGACATACCGGAACTTGCAAAATCTCTTCAGCATCAGGCAAAGCGATATACAAGTTTTGTTTCTGTGATGAAACTTGCGCTCCCCGCACTGGCACTTATCCTTATCGCGGTGGTGTTTCTATTGCCCAGCCTCGAAAAGGAAGAAGATGCCATCACCCTTGAATATAAAAAGGTGACCACAAGCCCGACCGAGACCCGGATGTCAAACCCGCGGTTTTTGTCTAGCGATGATGGAAACCAGCAATATGTTGTCACCGCAGACAGTGCGATACAGCCGGATATTAATTCCAAAGAGGTCGATCTGACCAATCTTCAGGCGGATATTACGCTGAAGACCGGACAATGGTTGTCCATGACTGCGCCAAGTGGGCGTCTCAACCCGGATACCGGCTATCTGGATTTACACGGCGGTATCGAGATTTTCTCTGACAACGGGAACCAGATCTACGCTGAAAGCGCTCATGTTAAGCTGCGCGAGCGGGTCATTGAAAGCAAGGAAGGCATGAAGGGGCATGGTCCTTTGGGCGAATTTGAAGCTGACAGGCTTGTGGCCAAGCAATTAAATGGTACCATTCGCTTCGAAGGCAATGTAAAAATGATTTTGTATCCGTAAGAACTGGCAACGCCGGACGAATAGATGAAACTTATGATCAGTAGAACCCTTGCAGCTTTTTTCCTGCTTTTTAGTCTGGCAGGCATCCAGAACGTCTCGGCTCAATCAGCATTGGGCGGCGGGTTTGATACCGATCAACCAATTGAAATTCTTGCAGATTCTTTGGAAGTTCAACAGGAAAAGCAGATCGCAACCTTTGAAGGAAACGTTCAGGTCATTCAAGGGGATATCCGCTTAAAAGCTGCAAAATTACTGGTATATTATTCGCAGAACGGCAAAAAAAGCTCTGCTTCTGATACAGAAAACCCACCCAACATTCGTAAAATCGATGCACTTGGCGATGTGTTTTTATCCAGCCCCCGTGAAACGGCAAAGGGCGATAAAGGCTTTTATGATGTTGTTGAAAAGAAAATTCAATTGACCGGCAATGTCGTTCTCACTCAGGGGCAAAGCGTCCTGCGCGGTCAAAAAATGACACTGGATCTTGTTTCGGGGAAAAGCCGAATTGATGGAACTGGCGGTCGTGTGCGCGGTATTTTTGTACCGCAAAAGAAACAGTAACAGACCACCGGATGACATATGACCGATAACATAGACATAAATTCAGAAGAAAGCGGTCCTCGTCTCGTCGCAGAAAATAGCGGGCTGACAGCCCAGAATATTGGGAAATCTTTCAAGAAGCGGCCTGTATTACGCGGCGTTGACATCACTGTAAGGCGCGGCGAAGCGGTAGGCCTTCTGGGGCCAAACGGTGCCGGTAAAACAACCTGCTTTTATATCATTTCTGGTCTTATGAGTGCCGACTATGGCACCGTCACGCTGGACGGGATTGATGTAACCCACATGCCCATGTACCGCCGTTCACGGCTGGGGATCGGTTATCTGCCGCAGGAAGCCTCCATTTTTCGCGGCATGACTGTCGAGCAGAATATCCGCTCAGTTCTGGAATTGATTGAACCCATCCGGGCCAAACGGGAAAATATGCTGGAAGAACTGTTAGCAGAATTTTCCATCTCTCACTTGCGCCGGACGCCAGCGATTGCCCTTTCAGGCGGGGAACGGCGGCGTGTTGAAATTGCCCGGGCACTTGCCGGCAAACCAAATTACGTCATGCTCGATGAGCCCTTTGCCGGCATTGATCCCATTGCAGTTGGCGATATCCGAGATTTGATTTCTCATTTGAAAGATCGGGGCATTGGTGTTCTTATTACAGAGCATAATGTGCGAGAAACGCTTGAAATCATTGATCGAGCATACATTCTTAACGATGGTCATGTCATAAAGGAAGGCAACCCGTCGGAAATTGTCGCCGACGAAAGTGTAAGACGCGTATATTTAGGGGATCGCTTCAATCTCTGATCAACACACCAATGATCAGAAAATTGGAGATCGGGAGAAAAAATGGCCTTAACGCCAAGACTGGATATTCGGCAGGGTCAACAGCTTGTAATGACTCCGCAATTGCAACAAGCGATCAAGCTTTTGCAGTTGTCCAACTTGGACCTTGCTAATTTCATCGAACAGGAACTTGAAAAAAACCCGCTGCTAGAGCGCGGGGATGCGGATCTAGATGTCAACCAACCCGCAGAGGTCGTCTCGGACAATGATGCGGGGTTTGGTGAAGAAGGGGCCGACAGTACTGCACTGACCGATTTATCCCTTGGCGACGCAACAGCGCTACCCGAAACATCTGAAAGCCCCCTGGATACTGATTACGACAACCTGTACAACAATGACAGCGCAGCGGATGGTGCAAATGAAAGTCCCGCAGCGAACGCGACCGATTCCGGGTATCTGGCGGCCACAACAAGCAGCAGCGGCTATTCCGGATCAGAATTCAGTCTGGAAAATACACTGGCCGAAGACCTGTCTTTGCAGGACCATCTGACAGGCCAGCTCAGCCTTCTGCCCTTACCCGCGCCGACGAAATTCATTGCAACCTACCTTATTGATCTGGTTTCAGACGCCGGCTATTTCACCGGAGATACAGGCGAAATATCAGAAACCCTTGGCTGCGCGGAACAGTTGGTTGTGGAAACACTGGACATTCTCAAAGGGTTCGAGCCTTCCGGGGTTTTCGCTCAGGATCTTGCCGAATGCCTTGCCTTACAGTTAAAAGATAAAAATCGATATGATCCGGCGATGGCTGCCCTGCTTGATAATCTGGAACTTCTAGCGCGTGGGGATTTGAAAACTCTGATGTCCCTCTGTGGGGTAGATCGCGAAGACATCACAGAAATGGTCAGTGAAATCCGCGAGCTGGATCCGAAACCCGGGTTAAAGTTTGGACATGATGTTTCCAACACCGTTATTCCGGATGTTTTTGTCTCCCGAAACCCGGATGGAAGCTGGCATATTGAACTAAATACAGAAACCCTGCCGAAAGTTCTTGTAAACAATCGATATCATGCACAAATCAGTAATAAGCCCCTGAAAAAACAGGAAAAGGAGTTTATTTCAGAATGTATGAATACAGCGAACTGGCTTGTAAAATCCCTGGATCAACGGGCAAACACAATCCTGAAAGTCGCGACTGAACTGGTCGCCCAGCAAGAAATGTTTTTCACGCAGGGAATTGAATATCTGAAACCCATGAACCTCAAGGCAATCGCCGATGCCATTCAAATGCATGAAAGCACGGTGAGTCGCGTTACAGCGAATAAATATCTTGCAACGGCACGTGGCGTGTTCGAACTTAAGTATTTCTTTACCTCTGCCATCAATTCTACATCAGGAGGAGGAATATCTCATTCAGCAGAATCTGTTAAATACAAACTCAAGCAGCTTGTGGACGATGAAAAGCCCAACGCTATTCTCTCCGACGACAAGATTGTTGAGCTTATGAAACGCGAAGGGATTGATATTGCACGGCGCACCGTGGCAAAATACAGAGACGCCTTGAATATCCCATCGTCTGTTGAACGCAGACGACAGAAAAAGCTTCTCACCACCTAAAAACGGGAGCTAGAAAAATGGAACCACCTGTACAAATATAATACTGAAATCAATAACTTAAGTAACCTATCCAGACTTTAATTTTCGATCTGTGATAGATAAGAGATTTACTAGAAGAATTGGATCAGCACATGCATGTGATTGTTAAAGGTAAGCAAGTCGACGTTGGAGATTCCTTAAGAGAATACATTGATTCCACCCTAAACGAGCGGGTCTCAAAATATTTTAACAACGCGATAGATGCCCAGGTTACCCTTAGCCGAAAAAACCATAATTTCCATATTGAGTGCAGTGTCCATATAGGGTCCGGGATAGATATTACCGCATCCTCAGACCACACAGATGCCCATTCTTGTTTTGATCTGGCAGCCGAACGCATTGACAAACAACTCAGAAGATATAAAAGACGCCTCAAAGATCACCACGGCAAGGAACGTGCGAAGGCCAAAAGAGCAATGGCCGCGCAATCCTATGTGATCGCCCCTGAAACAGAAGAACCAGAGGTCGAGGTCGAAGTTAGCGACGAGTGGCAACCGATTATCATCGCCGAACAAAGCGAGGATATTCCGGATTGTTCAGTCGGAGAGGCTGTAATGAGGATGGATTTAGCCAACCTGCCTGCCATGATGTTCCAGAATTCCGGAACAAAAGGCCTGAACGTTGTGTATCGGCGTCCGGATGGCAATATTGGCTGGATTGATCCTAAAATGGAAAAGGCTGGATGAAACAGTAAAGACGCTGTATCCAGTCAGCAAATTTGGTAACAAGACAAGAGACCATGGAAATAGCTGATCTTATCAGCCCGGAAACAGTTTTTGCCGATATCAAGGCAAGCAGTAAAAAACAAACACTGCAGGAACTGTCTCGCAGGGCCGCAGCCGTCACAGGGTGCGACGAAAGAGAGATATTGAACGTTTTGATCGAGAGAGAGCGGCTAGGCACAACTGGTGTCGGTCAGGGTATTGCCATTCCGCATGGCAAACTCTCCTCGATTGATCGCATTCAAGGTTTCTTTGCACGCCTGGTATCGGGCGTGGATTTTGATGCCATGGACGACATGCCTGTCGACCTGGTCTTTGTCTTGCTCGCACCTGAAGAGGGGGGCGCAGACCATCTGAAGGCACTCGCCAGAGTGTCCCGGACTCTGCGCGACTCCGGCCGGTGCGAGAAATTGCGGGGCACGGAAAGTGCGGATGCCCTTTTTGCTGTTCTGACAGACGATAGTATTGCCGCCTGAAAAACTGAGAATTATTGTGCGGCATCGCACAGAAATTTCACACAGGCCTGATACTATCCCGTCCATGGATCTGCCCTTAAACCCGCAGACAGACAGGGAATAATAATGCGCTTTGTGTCGATACCGGCCCTCCTGCCAATTCTTCTGATTTTGCCCCTCACGGTTCTGGCACAACAAAAATCTCCTCCCCCTGAACTCGGCCTTCCCGTGAAGTGTCGTTTGGGCGAAAATTGTTTCGTGCAGCATTATATTGACACTGATCCGACCAAAAACGCCGCAGATTATCAATGTGGATCGCTCACCTATGATAATCACCGAGGCACAGATATCCGTATCCGCACGCTAGCGGACATGGCGAAGGGTGTGCCGGTCATTGCCTCTGCCGATGGAGTCGTTACAGGGTTACGGGATAATATTCGAGATCAGTATTTTAGCGACTACTCAAAACCACAACGAAGAAGCGTCTTTGAAAAAGGATTGGGCAATGTTGTTGTTCTGGGTCACGGGAACGGCTGGACGACTTTTTATGCCCATTTGAAAAAGAACTCGATCACCGTAAAGAAAAATCAGCGTGTTAAAAAAGGAACTGTGCTTGGCTATGTGGGAATGTCCGGGGTTACCGATTTTCCGCATGTTCATTTTGAACTTCGCCATAACAACAAACGCATTGATCCGTTTACCGGGAACGCCATCAAATCCGGATGCGGTCCTTCTGAACAGAATTATTGGGATGACCTGACACGGGTTTCCCTAGCCTATCAACAAACCGGGTTTTTATATACCGGGCTTTCAGAAACCCGACCGAACGGCCGAAAGGATCTGGAAAAAGGCGTGCGAAAACAAGAGAGCCTAAACAGCGCTGCCCCCACTTTATTTTTCTGGAGTTATTATTTCGGCAGTCGCAAAGACGATATTGTTACATTGGTTCTGAAAGGGCCGGATGGCCAGATACTGGCGGACTACAGATCTGATCCAATGCCGAAAAATCAAATCAGCCGAAATTTTTACATTGGCAAGAAAAAACCCGCGGGCGGATGGCCAGCGGGTCTGTATCAGGGTGAAATTTCCATTACCAGAAATGGTAAGCATCTCACGGATCGTGCCTTCATTTCTGTTAAATGAGGGTCATATCGTAACGCGGTCTTTAACTGACCATATAGGCGTCGAAATCATTTTGGCGTGCAATTACCAACGCCACATCTTCACTTTGTTCTTCACCGAGTTTCTGGCCGTCCGCGGAAAAAATGCCATATACCACGTTGCCGTCTTCTTCAATTTTGCGAATATAAGCCATTTCCATGGAACCCAATACTGCGAGGGCAGCAGGACTCAACTGACGAAGGGTCGCTTCTTGATACTGCATTACACTACTCCTGTTTCACCAATTTCAGACAGATCCGAGTGGATCTAAGAGGCGTCAATTGTTTTTAGATCCTTGCGAGACCCTTTGGTATTGATTTTGATCTGCGTCACATCTCGTTTTTGCTCTGGAAGGAGCAGGTTGATATGCAACAAACCATTATCCATTTCGGCACCGGTAATCTCTATTCCTTCCGCAAGGACAAATTTCTTTTGAAATTGTCTGGCGGCGATTCCGCGATGCAAATAAATGCGACCATTATCCTCTTTTTGTTTACCATGAATGATAAGCTGGTTTTGTTCCAGTGTTATCTGTAAATCTTCTTCAAAAAAACCGGCAACAGCGAGTGATATCTTGATGTGGTAATCGGAAATTTGCTCAATATTATAGGGCGGATAACCTTCTCCGCCGGACTTGGCAAGTTGTTCAAGCATATGCTCGAAGTGATCAAAGCCCAATAATAATGGGCTGTTAAACATGGATACACGCGACACGGTACTGTCTCCTCTGTTGAGCGAGTGTGACCTAAGGTCCAAATTTGGCACCTTTGGAACAGCCCGGTATGGCGCTGCCCACGCATTTAATGTAGGTTGCCCGGGCGTCGTCATCAAGATGCAGTTTTAAAATTGCAGATTTTGAATTTCAAATTTTATCAATGCGGTTAAAACCCAAAGAAAAGCAAAAATAGAACGGGAGTCGTTTTAATGAGTATCGATCCAAATAAAAATGGTCTGACAGTCGGCATCATTGGTGCTGGTGCCATGGGGCGCGGTATCGCACAGGTTTCAGCAACAGGCGGCATGAACGCCATAATCTTTGATACTGCCGACGGCGCCGCGCAGGCTGCAAAAGACTTTATTTCCGGCATGATCCAGCGATCTGTGGATAAAGGGCGAATGTCAGCAGAAGACGGCGCCTCAGCCGCAGACCGTGTAAAGGTTGCCAGCACTTTGACCGACCTGAAGGACTGTGACCTTGTGGTCGAAGCCATTGTCGAAAACCTCGAAATCAAGCAGAGTGTTTTTAAACAGTTGGAAGAAGTTGTCAGTGACGCCTGCATTATCGCGTCTAACACCTCCAGCATTCGGATTTCCAGTATTGCCTCTGCCTGCCAACATAAAGGCCGGATTGCAGGCCTGCATTTCTTCAACCCGGTTCCTTTGATGAAACTGGTAGAAGTAATTAACGGCACCGATACATCGGCCGAGACCACCAGCGCCCTGGAAGTCATCGGAAAACGCATGGGACGGGTTCCTGTTGTGGTGAAAGATGCTCCCGGATTCCTGGTCAATCTTGGCGGCCGCGCCTATACGACCGAGGCATTGCGGATCGTATCGGAAGGCGTTGCAAAACCTCATGAAGTTGACGCGATCATGCGCGATTGCTGTGGTTTCAGAATGGGACCGTTCGAATTGATGGATTTGACCGGGATCGATGTCAACTTTCCGGTCAGCCAAATCATTTATCACGGATATTTTCAGGATAAACGCCTGTCAACCGCGCCTTTGCACGAAAGTATGATGGAAGCGGGCCGTTTGGGCCGGAAAACAAAAGCCGGTTTCTACGACTATGACGCAGACGGCACCCTAATTCAGCCAGAAAACACCCAGCAGGTAACCGCCGCACCGGCAGGCCGTGTCGTTCTTGCAGAACCCTCCCCGTCCTTGGAGCCTTTACTTCGCGATCTGGGGATCAGTGTTTTGAAAGAAGATGACGGTGTCAGCCCGATTTTGGCGGCCCCTGTCGGCGAAGACTGCACCTCGCTGGCGGTCCGTTTGCGGTTGGATGCAAAAAGGCTGGTTGCGATTGATACCTTGACCGGTACCCACGCCCATACAACAGTGATGGCCGCGCCGGGTGCCGACGACGAGATTGTCGACAGTGTGATCTCGGCTTTATATCGTCACACAAGTACCGTTACCCGCATCAAGGATTGCCCGGGCTTCATCGCCCAGCGCATCCGGGCAATGGTTGCCAATCTAGGGTGTGAAATGGCGCAAATCGGCATTGCAAGCCCCGAAGATATTGATAAGGGGATGAAGCTTGGCCTGAATTATCCATTGGGATCTGTTGAAATGGCAGACTATATGGGCAGCCGAAACACCCTGAAAATTCTGGAGAAACTTCAGTCCATCACAGGGGAAGAACGATATCGCCCCAGTCAATGGCTGCGGCGCAGGGCTTTATTGGATCTGCCAATTCATACACCAGACTAAAAAACAAAAGGCGCCCGATGGGCGCCTTTTTATTAGTTTGCGTTTTGAGCCTCACGCTCTGCTGACTCGGCGGCCATTCGTGCCATTTCCTGCAAGGCGCCAGCGACTTGCGCGCTGCCACCAAGGCTGGTTTCCATCGCCTGCATCAAGGTTGCAACAACGCCCGCATTGAAAAACTCGCGTTCCAGTCCTTCTTCCAGACATTTCTGCAAGGCGCCATCCAGGCTCTCTGTGATAATCTGTGCCGCTTTATCCAGTTTTTCTTTGGTTTCCATATCCGGCATACCGAACGAAGGGGTGTCCTGCACAATAAATTCCTACTCTTGTCTATTCCTGTTGCCCAACACTTAATCCCAATCTACCAAAATCGCAAATTATATGCGCTCCGGATCCAAAGTGATGGGCTTACCGTGATCCGTATGGGCGTTTGCCTGCCGCCATTCCTCTTTGCGAACCGATAACTGATCCAGACTGATCAGTTTCTTCTGATCGACAAGGATTTCCAGCGCCGCAAGCCAGCACAGATAGTAATTCTCATTCCCGCAGCCGCGCCCCTGCTGTGTCGCTTCGGCAATTTGGGCGCCAAAAATATCCGCCCATTCTGACCAGCTGAACAGCCCTTTCTCATGCAGCCCAACTGTCATTGCAAACGCCTGCGCCTGCCAGGGTTCATCAAAGACCGGTCCGTCTTCATTTCGCGGGATATCCATGTCTTCCAGAACCGGTTCCAGACCACTCATGTTACCGCCTCCAGATGGTCGTCCCAAAGATCCACATACACATAATCGCCCGGCGTTCCATCTACCCCCCATAGCTCTTCTGACGAAAACCGTACACTATATAAATGCTGCGGATCTTCGCTCCCATGAGCGCTGCTGTCTGCAAAAACATGCAAACCGTAATCTGTCACAATTTCCCCTGTATGACCGCGGGCATATCGGGGAAGGCGGGTGTGGCCCGCGGGATGAATATTAAGGGCGCGCACCAGGTCTCCCACTTTAAAGCGCGCTGGCTTACCTTCTTTTCGGGTATAATTTGCGCCCTTGTCCATCATCGCGGGAATGTCTTCGCCGGAAATAGCCGGTTTATGGGGGGTCGTAACCGGCTTTGGCGCCACAGCACCAGACAGTTCGTCTTCGCTGATCAGCCCTTTTTCAGACAAAATCCGAATTAATCCGTCCAGCCAGATTTCATAGTAGCTGCTGGTTAAATATTTACCGGGATCCATCCGTTCGCGGGCATGGCGGGATTCATCGATATTGCGAACGCCAAGGGCACTAACTGCATTGTTCAGGGCAAACATCCGTTTTTCCCAGTCCCCATGGAATACCGGCTCATTCTCTTCCGGATCGACGGGGCCCATCCCGTGCATACCGCCCATATCATGTACACCATCCATCAGGCAGCCTCCCCAAGAGAAGGCGCATCCGCCTTTTTCACACCGATCATGCTATCCCGGCTGACCAGCGCCGCCAGTTGCGTTTCAGTAAGCTCTTCGGTTCCGTCGGGTCGTTTTGGAATAACCAGATACCGTGTTTCCGCCGTACTGTCCCACACCCGCACTTGGGTTTCTGCCGGTAAAACGGTTCCAAATTCTTCCAGAACTTTTCGCGGCTCGCGCACCACGCGGGATCGATAAGGCGCTGATTTATACCAGACCGGTGGTAGGCCCAGAACCGGCCACGGATAACAGGAACATAGAGTGCAAACGACCACATTATGAACATCGTCCGTATTCTCAACGGCAATGATCTCTTCCCCCTGCGCGCCGGTATAGCCCAGTTCGGCGATCGCCTCCGAGGCGTTTTGCATCAATCGTTTCTTGTATTCTGGGTCGCACCAGGCTTTTGCAACAACAGCCGCGCCGTTTTTTGGGCCAACCTGATGTTCATACCGCTCGACCAATGCATCAAGCGCGGACGTCTGGACCAATCCTTTTTCAACAAGCAACGATTCCAGGCTTTTTACCCGAAGCACGGTTTCTGGTAATGGCGCGCTATGTTTGTGATTGTGTCCCATGGCATCCTCTTTGAACGGAAATTGCGGTACAGGATATCATGAAACAAAACGGGTCAGAAAGACAATAACCTTTGTTTGAAGAGAAGCCGCGCGCCCAAGAAAAAAGGCCCGGACTTTACAATCCGGGCCTTTCTTGAATTCTGGTGGAGCCAGACGGGATCGAACCGACGACCTCTACAATGCCATTGTAGCGCTCTCCCAACTGAGCTATGGCCCCAAAAACGATGTTTCCATCGCAAGCGCAACGGAACCTATTCCGAAGCGCAGAGCATTTCAAGTCAAAAAATAAAGGATAACCAGAAAAGCGATCTTTTCTGGTATTTTTCCTAAATCAGAGATCTTCTTCCTTGGCAGGCGCACTTACAACACCCGACAGATCATCATCATCTTCGTCATCAGGAAGATCAATATCCTCATCGCCATCAAGAATTGCATCATCATCCAGCAGAACACTGCCCTCTTCATCTGAAGAAGGTTTTTCCGGTGCCTTTACTGGTTTTGCAGGTTCAGCCGTTTTCCTTGATTTTAGAAGTTTCTCAGGCACGTGTTTTGCACCACATGCCGGACAGATAATTGGATCCTTCTGCATATCGTAAAACGGTTTACTACAGGATGTACAACGATGCTTTTCGCCCCATTCCGGTTTTGCCATTTCATACCCTCAGCTGTTTCACAGACGGTTACTAGAATCAGTTTGCGCTCAAGTGCCAGAATATGGTGGTTCTGTCAAAAGTTTCTTTTACCCTACACACAGGAATATGTGACAAACGTTAAAAAGACTGATAGAAATATCGCATTGTTTCAAACCCTTTGATCCTGTCAGCGTTAATTGGACAGGGATCCATTTGATCATATGACCACAAAAAATAGCACTCAAAGACCAGTGACATCCAGTCGCTGTGGGCCTTTGCGCGGTGAAATCACTGTGCCAGGCGATAAATCAATGTCACATCGTTCCTTGATTCTGGGGGGGCTGGCGGTTGGCAAAACCACTGTCTCGGGCCTTCTGGAAGGCGAAGATGTTCTGTGCACAGCAGAAGCCATGCGCAAACTGGGAGCATCCATTGAACGGTGCGACGATGGCACGTGGGAAATTCACGGTGTCGGCGTTGGAGGCCTGCAAGAGCCCGATACCGTCCTGGATATGGGAAATTCCGGTACGGCCGCCCGCCTGTTGATGGGCGTTGTGGCAAGCGCCCCCTTCACCACGTTTTTTTCCGGGGATGCGTCCCTTCATAAACGGCCCATGCGCAGGGTTGCTGTCCCACTGGAAGAAATGGGCGCGCAGATTACATCGCGAAGCAACGCCCGTTTCCCCTTGGCGATTACCGGTCAGGACCTGATACCGATTGATTATCATCCGCCCGTCGCATCGGCACAGGTGAAATCCTGCATCATGCTGGCGGCCTTGGACACGCCGGGTATAACAACTGTGACCGAAAGCAAACCAACCCGTGATCACACCGAAAATATGCTCAGCCATTTTGGCGTCACTGTCGATGTGACCCAGAACGACGATGGCAGCAGGGTCATTGCGGTTGCCGGTCAGCAGGAAATGGAAGGGGCCGACATTCTGGTGCCGGGAGATCCGTCTTCCGCCGCTTTTCCTGTCGTTGCTGCCGCCATTCATGATGGGTCGGATCTGACAATTACGAATGTCGGGCTTAATCCGCTTCGCGACGGTATATTTGAAACCCTGTCTGACATGGGTGCCGATATTCAAATCAGTAATGTCCGCCTGCAGGCAGGCGAGCAAGTAGGCGATATTCGGGTCCGGGGCGGCATGCTGAAAGGGGTCACCGTTCCGCCTGAGCGGGCTGTTTCCATGATCGATGAATATCCTGTGTTATTTGTTGCCGCGGCTTTTGCCCACGGAACAACCACCATGCGGGGGCTTGAAGAACTCAGGGTCAAGGAAAGTGACCGCATTGCCGTAATGGCCGAAGGGCTTAAAGCCTGTGGGGTCTCCCTTGAAGAAGTGGAAGACGGCCTTATCATTCATGGCCGGGCGGTTCCGCCAAAAGGCGGCGCAACTGTTAACACGGAACTGGATCACCGGATTGCCATGTCCTTTCTTGTTTTGGGCAGCGGCTCGGAAGAGCCTGTGACCGTGGATGACGGGGCAGTTATGGAAACAAGTTTTCCCGGCTTTACAACATTGATGAACCGTTTGGGCGCTAAAATCGGACCCAAGGGGGCATCATGATTATTGCCGTGGACGGACCGGTTGCCGCCGGAAAAGGAACATTAGCAAAACGAATCGCTGCTAAATATGGCTATACATATCTGGATACCGGGGCGTTATATCGCGCTGTTGGCCTGTTCATGCTTCGCCATAAACAGGATCCGTCCGATCACGCCCTGGCGGCGGCGGCGGCGCGAAATGTGCACGAAATATCGCTGGATGATCCGGACCTTCGAAAAGAAGAAACCGGTAACGCCGCCTCTGTTGTGGCCGTCAATAACGATGTCCGCGCAGCCCTGCTGGATTATCAAAGATCCGTTGCAAAACATAGGGATGGTGCGGTTTTGGACGGTCGAGACATTGGAACTGTGGTCTGCCCGAATGCCGATGTTAAGCTGTTCGTCACCGCCAGCAGCGAAGAGCGCGCACACCGCCGACTTGCCGAGCTGGTGGCCAAAGGAGAAACAACCTCATATGAGGCGGTTCTAAAAGATCTGGAGGAACGGGATGCCCGTGACCGATCTCGCACTTCTGCTCCCTTGGCAAAAGCTGACGATGCACACTTGCTTGATACAACAAAATTGGATATAGAGGCAGCACTTGAAGCGGCTTGCCGGATTATTGATGCCTCTAAAGGGTAACAATTTTGGCACCCAACTCAACAAATCGTTCCGCCACGTAGGAACAAATGAATAGCGTTTTCCATACGTGCGACAGAAAACTGGAAAACAAGTGGCCGTGGATCCACCGGAAAACCGGTATGGCCTGATAGGGATCCCAAGGATATCAAAATATGTCTAATACTACTTTAGCTGAAGGTCGTGCAGTAGAAGATTTTGCTGCCATGCTCGACGCGTCCTATGGGACAAGTGAGAGCCTTGAAGGTACTGTTATTAAAGGAACGGTTGTCAGCATCGAAAAAGATCTGGCCATCATCGACGTTGGACTTAAGTCTGAAGGTCGTATTCCTCTTAAAGAATTTGCAGCTCCTGGTCAGGATGCTGATTTAAAGCCGGGTGACACTGTAGAAGTGTTCCTGGAACGCATTGAAAATTCCGCTGGTGAAGCTGTCCTGTCTCGTGACAAAGCGCGCCGTGAAGAAGCTTGGGGCAAACTCGAAGTTGCTTTCGCTGCTAATGAACGGGTTGACGGTGTAATTTTCGGTCGTGTTAAAGGTGGCTTCACTGTTGACCTTTCAGGCGCCGTTGCCTTCCTTCCAGGATCACAGGTAGACGTTCGTCCGGTTCGCGACATTGCGCCGCTTCGTGGTATTCCACAACCATTCCAGATCCTGAAAATGGATCGTCGTCGCGGAAATATCGTTGTTTCCCGTCGTGCCGTTCTGGAAGAGAGCCGTGCGGAAGCCCGTGCAGAGCTTATCGGAACACTGGAAGAAGGTCAGACACTTGAGGGTGTTGTTAAAAACATCACTGATTACGGCGCGTTCGTTGATCTGGGTGGTGTTGACGGTCTGCTGCACGTTACTGACGTTGCATGGCGCCGTGTTAATCACCCATCTGAAGCCCTTACCATCGGTGAAACTGTTAAAGTACAGGTTATCCGCCTGAACAAAGAAACTCAGCGCATCAGCCTGGGCATGAAACAGCTTCAGACAGATCCTTGGGATAGCCTCGAAGCGAAATATCCGCTGAACGCTAAATTCACAGGTCGCGTCACCAATATCACTGATTATGGTGCATTCGTTGAGCTGGAACCAGGTGTTGAAGGTCTTGTCCACGTTTCAGAAATGAGCTGGACCAAGAAAAACGTTCATCCAGGTAAAATCGTTTCTACCTCTCAGGAAGTAGAAGTGATGGTTCTGGAAGTTGACGAATCCCGTCGCCGTATCAGCCTTGGTCTGAAACAGTGCCTGGACAACCCTTGGGAACAGTTTGCTGAAACAATTCCTGTTGGAACAACCATTAAAGGTGAAGTCAAGAACATCACTGAATTTGGTTTGTTCATCGGCCTTGAAAACGACGTTGACGGCATGGTCCACATGTCAGATATCGACTGGAACGAGCCTGGTGAAAAAGCGATCCAGGAATACAAAAAAGGCGACGAAGTTACAGCCAAGGTTCTTGATATCGACATCGAGAAAGAACGCATCAGCCTCGGCATCAAACAGATGAGTGAAGACCCATTTGCCGGTGCAACTGAACTGAAAAAAGGCTCTGTTGTTACCTGTACTGTTACTGCAATCCAGGAAGCTGGCGTTGAAGTAGAAGTATCCGAAGGTGTTGTTGGCTTCATCCGTAAGGGTGATCTGAGCCGTGATCGTGCCGAACAGCGTCCCGACCGCTTTGCAGTTGGCGACAAAATCGATGCGAAAATCACTTCTATCGACAACAAAACCCGCAAAGTTACTCTTTCCATCAAGGCGAAAGAAGTTGCTGAAGAAAAAGAAGCCGTTGCACAGTATGGTTCATCCGATGCTGGCGCGTCTCTTGGCGACATCTTGGGTGCAGCAATGCGCAAAGCCAACGAAGGCGACGAAGAGTAAGGATCAGGTATTTAATGGCCATGTTTAACTTGAACGAGGGACAGCATGTCCATTGATACTGATGCAATTATTGACAGGCGCCGTTTAAAGCGGCGCCTGTTTTTTTGGCGCACAGCCACGGTTATCGTTGTGCTGGCCGCCCTAATCACATTTACCGTTAATATCACCCAATCTGACAGTGGACCCTATGTGGCCAAACTGGATGTTTTCGGGGTCATTATTGAAGATGAGCTTCGTCAGGAAGCCATTGAACAAATTCTTTCCGATGACGACGCGACCGCCCTTGTGGTCTATATCAACAGCCCCGGCGGCTCCACCTATGGCAGCGAACGATTGTATAAATCACTGCGCCGGGTTGCCGAGAAAAAGCCTGTTATCACGGTTATCGGAACAATTGGTGCCTCTGGCGGCTATATGACAGCCCTTGCCGGGGACCATATTTTTGCAGGCGAAAGCTCAATCACCGGATCGATCGGTGTGATCGTCCAGACAACCGAGTTTTCCGCTTTGATGGATAAACTTGGGGTAACTGCCAATTCCATCACCTCTGGTAAATTAAAAGGGGAACCCTCTCCGTTTAAACCGATGAGCGAAGAGGGCCGAAAGAATTTACAGGAAATGGTCAATCAGACCCACAACTGGTTCGTTGACATGGTAGCAGCGCGGCGGCCCATGGATCGGGCCCAGGCCGAAACACTTGCGGATGGCGGGATTCAAATCGGCCTCTCTGCCGTCAAATCGGGGCTGATCGACTCGCTCGGCGGTGTTCCTGAGGCGCGTCGCTGGCTGGAATCAGAGCGGGATATTTCTTTGGACTTGCCCCTGGTTACAGTCGATTATAGTGCGCCGAAAGGGGCTTTAGAGCACCTTTTGGAAGGGATGTTAGGGAAAAGCGTTATATCTGAAAGACTTACACTTGACGGACTGATCTCCCTTTGGCACCCTAATTAGGAACAATTTGATCTAAAAAATTTAGACAACAAAAAGCAAGGGCGTCTCAGAATGATAAAATCGGAGCTTATTGCAATTCTTGCAGAGAAAAACCCGCACCTCTATCTGCGGGATGTAGAACGCATCGTAACGACAATATTTAGCGAAATTTCAGAAGCAATGGCCCGGGGGGATCGGGTCGAACTTCGTGGATTTGGCGCATTTTCTACAAAAGAACGTTCTGCAAGGATCGGTCGCAACCCACGAACAGGGGATGCTGTTCAGGTTGAAAAGAAATATGTACCCTATTTTAAATGCGGTAAAGAATTGCGTGAAAGATTGAACGACAGTAAAGCTTAACTGTTCTCATCTTTGCGAAGGCCATTCAATGAAACTGATTTCCTGGATCTTTTTGATCTTTCTTGGCATTTTCGTCATAACGCTGAGTATTGGGAATAGAGAATCCGTTAGTTTCTCTTTATTCCCACTGCCCTTTGTCATGGACGTGCCTCTTTTCATGTTAATCTTGGCGGGTGGATTTCTGGGGGTGCTGCTGGGCGCCTTCAGAACGTGGATTTCTGACGGAAAACTTCGGCGGGAAAACCGGCAGCTGAAACAGGAAGTTGGAAAACTGAAGGGTGACCTCTCTCGATTAGCCGCAGAAAAAACACCCGAACCCGATAAAACAGCTCAGCAGGCGCTGGCCGGCCCGGATAAGTGATCCGCAAATCGGACCCAACATCCAATCCTTAAAAACCGATGAGCGGGGATCAGGCTTTTATCCTCCGCTCATGGTTTCTTCCCTCACTTCAAATGCTTAAATCTCAGGATGCGAGTTGCTGGTCAACAACATGCCTGTATGACGCTTCATCCCCGCCTCCACGTATCGATTGAGGCCAGAACTCCCCTTTCATCCGCTTCACATAAGCCACCAGATTGTCATGTTTTTCAAGCGCATCCGTTACGGTGTTATTGACCGGTGAGTAATATAGATTGGCGAGCAACCCATAAGCACTGGCATCTGTAAGCGTTGGGGCATTTCCATGGAAATAGAGGTTGTCATTCAATAATACGCTGAGCGCCCGCAGATCTATATCCGCCTTTTTATATATTTCTTCCATCGTGTGACGGGCGATCCCTTGTGCCACAAGGTTGGCTTGAACTTTTTTGCGGACCTTTTTTGAAATAAAGCCTCTGAGAAAAGCAGGCGCTGGCGCGAAGAAAATCTCTTTAAAGCCAGGCCAGTTTTTTTCATCCGACCAACGCGAATACACCATAATGAAATAAAGATGTTCTTCAATCAGCCGACGGATCATGACCCCTCTGGCTTTTTCGACATCCGACAGCAGAAAGGCCGGGGGCACGGGAACGGAAAACTGATCGGTAATATAATCAATAATGCATTCAGAATCGCCCAGAACATGTCCGTTGACAGTTGCATACGGAACTTTTCCCTTGGGTCCCATTTCCTGTGCGGTCCAATGCACATCATAGTCCAGACCCATCATTTTCAACCAGGTTTCCAGTTTTAATCCGAAAGGGCTGAGTTGTAGGCCCGGTGTTGCCGGAAATTCGTGAACGGTAATGGATAATGACATCTTTCTTTCCTTCTTCGATATTCAGATATCACTTGATAGCAGGGCGCTACTGACAGCATATTGTCAGGAGTGTGTCAGCAGGAAGGAAAAGCCCGAAGATGAGAAGAGCCGATCGACTGTTTCAAGTGATCCAGATCCTGCAAAGTACCGGAAATGTCATTACGGCCGCCATGATCGCCGATGAATTGGAAGTGTCCACACGAACCATATACCGGGATATTCAGGACCTGATGGCCAATCGGGTCCCCATTCGCGGTGAGGCGGGAACCGGATATATTCTGGACAAGGGATATGACCTGCCACCCCTGATGTTTAATGAAGAAGAAATCGATGCGGTTATGTTGGGGGTGCATTGGGTCCTTTCCAATGGGGATCCGGATATTCAGCGGGCTGCCCGGGATGTGCTTGGGAAAATTCGCTCTGTCCTGCCCAAAGACCGACAGGAGTTGATGCAGTCTGCCCGGCAGGTTGTTCCCCAGCCGCCCCAACAGGCCCCCATCCAGATTTCAATGCCCATGATCCGTCGATCAATACGCGAACGGCAAAAACTGGAGGTTATTTATCGGTCTCTATCCGGGGAGACATCCCAGCGGGTTATTTGCCCGATGATTGTTGTTTTTTTCCAGAATATTCAGCTTCTGGTTGGCTGGTGTGAACTCAGACAGGATTACCGAAATTTTCGGATGGATTGTTTTCAACAGGCACAACCGCTGGATCAGTTTTTCTCCCGGTCTGATTTTGAAAGTTTGGACAGTTATCTCAAACGCTCAAAAGAAAGCCAGCAGGCTGAAAAATCCGGATAATCTGGCTTCTATCCCTTTTCTTCTGAACAAAATCGGCTATTATCGCTTGATTTTCGCGATATACACTCCTTTTCATCATAAAAGGTTCAAATGAGAAAACTTCCCTCAAATCCGGTTTTTACCGCGATTGACAAATATGACCTTCAAGAGGCCGCAAAGGTCGCCCAAAAGGTGGCCAGCATTACCGGTGGCATCAAGCTGGGGAAAGAATTTTTCACGGCCAATGGTCCACAAGGCATCCTGGAAGTTGTCGGCACGGACATCCCTCTTTTTCTCGATCTGAAATTTCATGATATCCCGAATACGGTTGCTGGCGCGGTCCGATCCGCCGCCAAAGCCTTTCAGCCAAACATGCTGACCATTCATGCTGGCGGCGGGCCCGCAATGATCCGCGCGGCAGCAGACGCATCGGCCGAATTTGCAGAAGCCCGGCCATGGATACTGGCCGTCACCGTCCTGACCAGCATGGATCAGGATGATCTGGCGGCGACCGGTGTCGCGGGCCAAACAACGGATCAGGTGATACGACTGGCGCATCTGGCGCAGCAAAATGGTGCCGATGGGGTTATTTGCAGTCCTCTCGAAATTGCAGCGCTCCGGGCAGAATGTGGTCCGGATTTTAAATTGGTCGTTCCGGGTATTCGACCGGCTGGCAGTGATCATGGCGATCAGAAACGGGTAAAAACCCCGGTGGAGGCTCTACAGGAGGGCGCTGACTATCTGGTTATTGGCCGCCCGATAACAAACGCACTGGATCCCGCCGCCGCGGCCCAGATTATTGTTCAGGACCTTACGTGACATGACACCCGTAAAAGCAAAGATATGTGGCTTGACTGACCCACAATCGGTTGATGCCGCTGTCTCTGGAGGGGCCTCCCATATCGGGTTGGTGTTTTATCCCCCCAGTCCCCGGAATGTGAGCATTGAACAGGCTGCGGAACTTGTGCGTCCGGTCCCAAAAGAGGTCACCATTGTCGGTCTGTTTGTTGATCCGGACGACGCGTTTCTGGAACAGATCCTCAACGCCGTTCCCCTTGATCTGTTGCAACTGCATGGGTCGGAAACCCCGTCCCGTGTCGGTGAAATTCGCGCCCGCTTTTCGGTGCCGGTCATGAAAGCCCTGAAAATTGCAGATAAAGAAGATCTGGCCGCGGCAAATCAGTATAAAGATGTCGCTGATATGCTTTTATTTGATGCAAAGGCACCAAAAGACATGAAAAATGCCCTACCGGGTGGAAATGGGCTTGTGTTTGACTGGCGAATGCTGACAAATACTCCCCTTTCCCTGCCATGGATGCTGGCCGGTGGATTAAACAAAGAGAATGTTGCTCAGGCTGTTACAATCAGCGGGGCAGATTTCGTTGATACCTCTTCAGGAGTGGAAGAAAAGCCCGGGAAAAAAGACCCCGCGGCAATCCATGAGTTCCTGAAAGTCGTATACGAAATACGGAATTAAAAAACAGGTAAGTCATGACGCAATTAAATACATACCGGGCAGGCCCGGACGAGACTGGTCATTTTGGACAATTCGGTGGTCGTTTCGTAGCCGAAACTTTAATGCCCCTCATTCTCGAGCTGGATGACGCATATGAAGCCTCCAAAAAGGATCCTGAATTTGCCAAGCAGCTGGCAAGCCTTTTAAAGCATTATGTGGGGCGTGAAAGCCCGCTGTATTTTGCCGAAAGACTGACCGAGCATTTTGGCGGTGCGAAAATCTATTTGAAGCGCGAAGATCTCAATCATACGGGCGCGCATAAAATCAACAACTGTATGGGTCAGATCCTGCTGGCCATGCGGATGGGCAAAAAACGGATTATTGCCGAAACCGGCGCCGGTCAGCACGGGGTTGCCACCGCGACCGTCGCAGCCCGCTTCGGCTTGCCCTGCGCCATTTACATGGGTGAGACCGATATCGAACGGCAGAAACCCAACGTGTTCCGTATGAAATTGATGGGTGCGGAAGTTGTGCCTGTGAAATCCGGCTCCCGCACGCTTAAAGATGCGATGAACGAAGCCCTTCGAGACTGGGTCACCAACGTGTCGGACACCTTCTACATTATTGGAACCGTTGCAGGCCCGCATCCCTACCCTGCTTTGGTCCGGGATTTCCAGAACGTCATTGGTGAGGAAGTACGCCGCCAGATAATGGAAGCAGAAGGCCGCTTGCCTGATACCCTGCTGGCGTGCATCGGCGGTGGCTCTAATGCCATGGGTCTTTTCCATCCCTTCCTCGATGATGAGGGCATTGATATCATTGGCGTCGAGGCTGCTGGACATGGGATCGAAACCGGACAGCATGCGGCCTCGTTGAAAGGCGGACGTCCAGGTGTCCTGCATGGAAACCGCACCTATCTGTTGCAGGATGACGACGGACAGATTATCGAAGCCCATTCGATCTCGGCGGGTCTGGATTATCCCGGCATTGGACCAGAACATAGCTGGTTGAACGATATGGGCCGTGTAAATTATGTGAATGCGACCGATGACGAGGCGATGGAAGCCTTTCAGCTTTGCTGCAAACTTGAAGGGATTATCCCGGCGCTTGAAACCAGCCATGCCTTGGCGCATTTGAAAAAAATTGCACCAGACCTACCAAAAGATCATGTGATTGTTGTCAACCTCTCCGGTCGCGGGGACAAAGATATTTTCACTGTTGCCGACGCACTAGGAGTTGAACTGTGATTGAGACCCGTATTGACCGCCGCTTTGCTGCCCTGAAGGAGCAAGGCCGTTCGGCTTTTGTGACTTTCGTTATGGCCGGTGATCCGGATCTGGAAACCTCTCTGGAAATTATCAGGGGATTACCCAAAGCCGGCGCGGATATCATTGAAATCGGAATGCCGTTCACCGATCCCATGGCAGATGGCGTCGCCATTCAGCAAGCCGGCCTCAGGGCGCTTGCGTCAGGGACAACCCTGAAAGCCACACTGGACCTTATTCGGGCGTTTCGAAAAGGCGATAACGACACACCAATTGTTTTGATGGGCTATTACAACCCTATTTTCTCCTATGGGGTTGATGCGTTCCTCAAAGACGGCAAAGAAGCAGGGATCGACGGTCTTATCATTGTTGATCTTCCGTCAGAAGAAGACGCGGAGCTTTGCGTCCCTGCATTGGATGCCGGGCTAAACTTCATTCGCTTGACGACACCCACCACAGATGATGTTAGATTGCCAACCGTGTTGAAAAATACATCTGGTTTTTTATATTACGTTTCTATTGCAGGAACAACAGGCGCTGCGGCACCAGAACCGGCTGATGTTGCAAAATCCCTTGAACGGATCCGCAAGGCAACCGATATGCCCATTGCAGTAGGGTTTGGCATCAGAGCACCAGAGCAGGCCGCGGCAATTGCCGAAATCGCTGAGGGTGTCGTTGTTGGCTCTGCACTCGTTGAATGTGTTGCTAATGCAGCGACAAAACAGGATGCCGTCAAAGCGACCTTGGCTCTTGCATCGGACCTCTCTACCGGCATTCGTGCCGTGAAAAAGAATTGACAGGAACACCTAGATGAACTGGTTGACCAATAAAGTCCTCCCGAAAATCCGTCAGCTTACGACAACGAAGGATACCCCGGACAATCTGTGGGTGAAATGTTCTTCCTGTGGTCAAATGCTGTATCACGCCGATCTGATGGCAGACATGAACGTTTGTAGTCACTGTGATCATCATATGCGCATTGGACCAAAAGACCGTTTCAAGATGCTGTTTGACGACGATACCTACGATGTTATCGAATTGCCGGAAGTACAGGTTGATCCGCTGAAATTCAGGGATTCTCGCAAATATACAGACCGCCTGCGGGATGCGCGCAACAAAACATCTGACAAAGATGCAATGATTGTTGCCCATGGCAAACTTGGCGGAAATAAAGCCGTCATCGGAGTTCAGAATTTTAACTTCATGGGCGGCTCTCTTGGTATGGCTGTTGGTGAAGCCATCGTGGCGGCGTCCAAACTGGCCATCTTGCAAAAAGCACCGCTTATTCTGTTCACATCAGCCGGTGGAGCGCGCATGCAGGAAGGCATTTTGTCTTTGATGCAGATGCCGCGGACGACGGTTGCTGTCCAGCGCCTGAAAGAAGCCCGCCTCCCCTTTATTGTTGTGCTGACTGATCCGACAACTGGCGGTGTTACAGCGTCTTACGCCATGCTGGGCGATATCCAGATTGCAGAGCCCGGTGCGCTGATCTGTTTTGCAGGCCCTCGTGTCATCGAGGAAACCATTCGCGAAAAATTGCCCGAAGGCTTCCAACGCTCTGAATTCCTATTGGAAAAAGGCATGCTGGACATGGTTATTCATCGGAAAGAGATGAAAAACACTCTGGCCTCTATTATTGACCTGATCGCTAACCAGAAACAAAGCATGTTACCGGCTGAGGATGTGGTTGACGAAAGCCCGGAAGTCATCGAAGAGGCTGTTACCGAGGAAATCGAAGGGTCTGAGCTCCCCAAGTAAGATAAAAGGCTACAGAATGCCGGATCAACATAGCGACACCATCCTGTCGCGCCTGATGGCCCTTCACCCCAAGATTATTGACCTTAATCTGGACAGAATGGCTTATATCCTGGAAAAACTGAACCATCCCGAGCGGCATTTGCCGCCGGTGGTTCATGTTGCCGGAACCAACGGCAAGGGCTCGTTGATCGCCACCTTACGGTCTATTCTTGAGGCGGCGGGCTATTCAGTCCATGTATATACATCCCCGCATCTCGTCCGATTTGCGGAAAGGATCGTCCTGAACGGTGATATTATTCCGGAGCCGGAACTAACTGATCTTCTGTTGAAATGTGAAGAAGCCAATGGCACGGATCCCATCACCTATTTCGAGATCACAACCGCAGCAGCCTTCAAGGCCTTTGCAGAAAATCCAGCCGATATTCTTTTGTTGGAAACCGGGTTAGGGGGACGACTGGATGCCACCAATATGGTGGATAAACCAGCCCTGACCGCCATAACACCCGTTTCCCATGATCATGAACAGTTTCTAGGGTCGGATCTTGCCGGTATTGCCCGAGAAAAAGCCGGGATTATGAAAAATGGCGTTCCAGTGGTCATTGGCCCGCAAGACGCACTGGTAAAAGACACCCTTCAGGAACAGGCGGCCAAAGTGGGTGCCCCGGTCGTGGCTCATGAGGATGGCTGGTCGTTCGAAATACGGGCGGATCACTGGATCTACAAGGGCGGCGATCTGTCGGGTGTCTGGCCCAACCCAGCCCTGAAAGGCGCCCATCAGGTGGCAAATGCGGCGACTGCCCTTGCCTGTCTTGAGCAGCTTAAGGATTTTCACATATCGCCGAACGCCGTAAAAACCGGACTTGAAACTATTGTATGGCCCGCTCGGCTTCAGCCGCTAACCAAAGGCGTCCTTCCCGGTCAGGTACCGGATGGGGTCGAGATTTGGCTGGATGGCGGCCATAATGAAGCCGCAGGTGCCCGTATTGCAGAGAGTTTTAAGGAATGGAACGGAGCGGAGCCTGTCCCCGTTTACCTGATCTCAGGAATGCTGAACACCAAAGACCAGATTTCATTTTTCAGAAAATTGCAGCCGATTGTTGAAAAAGCCGTTGCGGTGCCTATCGATGGGGAAACGGCGGCAACACCGGTGGCTGAACTGGCAACGCTGGGACAGGCGGCAGGTCTGGATATGACAACAGCCCCCTCGGTTGAGGAGGCTGTCGATATTCTAATTCCTCATCTGGCCAAACGGCCGTGCCGTCTACTGATCTGTGGAAGCCTGTATCTAGCGGGCCGGATCCTGAGAGAAAACAGCTAAGCTATGGGGCAAGACGGTATCCACCGGTTTCTGTAATCAGGATCGAAGCCGACGACGGATCTGTTTCGATTTTCTGGCGCAAGCGGTAAATGTGGGTTTCCAGCGTATGGGTTGTGACTTCCGCATTATAGCCCCACACCTCATTCAGCAGTATATCCCGGGAAACGACCTTTTGCCCTGCACGGAACAGATATTTCAGGATAGAAGTCTCTTTTTCAGTCAGACGAATTTTCTGCTCGTTATCTTTTTGAACCAACAGCTTTTTTGACGGCTGAAAACTGTAGGGACCGATCGTGAAAATGGCATCTTCGCTTTGTTCGTGCTGGCGAAGCTGCGCCCGAATTCGAGCCAGCAGAACGCCGATCCGAAACGGTTTGGCCACATAATCATTGGCCCCGGACTCCAGACCCAAAATCTGATCGCTGTCACTATCCTGTGCGGTGAGCATGATGATCGGTGCCCGTGATCCGTTTTTACGCATGATTTTGCAGGCTTCCCGCCCGTCCATGTCTGGCAGGCCTACATCCAGCAGAACCAGATCAAAATGACCCTTTTTAATCATTTCCAGTCCGTCAGCCGCACAGGCGGCCTGCTGGGTTACAAACTCTTCATGCAGATCCAGCTGTTCCGCCAGTGTTTCTCTAAGACTGTCATCATCATCCACCAGAAGAATCTTTTTAACGCCTGACATGGATATCTCCCCAAACTGAGTTCTATTCAACGGTCTGTCGAGACATCTCGGTATCAGTCCGCTGCCTCTATGTTATCCTATTTTTGCGCCGTTCAAGGGGCAAACGCAGCAAAACCCGACGGTTCTCACGTAACTGTGATAAGCCTGTTCTACCACGACACAATCCTGTTACCACTTATAATACCGTTCCTGTGGGACAGTGAAAGTTTTCAGTTAAAGATTGTACAATGTTATACTATAACGAAATATGTTGGCTTAACTGCAATGCAGCTGATACAACAGGACAAAAATAACCTATTCGGCGACACTCCATGACAGCAGATATAAAAACAGACCCCGACACTAAAAGCTTGCGACGCGTGGATCGAGCCATTGCAGATTTACGGCGCGGACTTCCGGTCGTTATTCATTCTGAAAATGGGGCGGTTGTTGCCTTATCAACTGAAATGGCATTCGACGCAGAGCTCGAAAAACTGGCCGCGATGGGCGAGGCTCCTTTTCTTGCCCTAACGGCACACCGGGCCAATGTTTTGCATATCAAACCGACCGGTGAAAATACGATCCGTGTGAAGATTGAAGACTGGATGGATGTTCCTCTGATGCGCGCCCTTGCAGATGCAACCCACGATCTGGATCATCCCTTCAGGGGGCCGTTTACACGGTTAAAAGGGGCTGTTTCAAAAGCGTGCGAGGGCTCTATCAAATTGGCTAAACTGGCCCGCCTGCTTCCGTCAACACTGGTCAGTGAAATTGACGCTGATACCGCTGAGGACTTGGCCGCAAATGAAGATTTAGGCATCCTTCACGCGTCAGAAATTTTTCAGTATGACGAACGGGCAGCCTTTCAGCTTCATCCTGTTGCGGGCGCCTGGGTTCCCCTGCAAGGGTCTGAGAATACGCATATCCAGTCCTTTCGACCCATCGATGGCGGCATCGAACATCTGGCAATCCTGATCGGCGATCCGAACCGGCATGAACCCGTTCTAGCCCGCCTTCATTCAGAATGTTTTACCGGGGATCTCATCGGATCTTTAAAATGCGATTGCGGGGAACAGCTTCGCGGCGCTATCAAAGCGATTGCGGATGAAGGATCTGGTGTATTGCTTTATCTGGCACAGGAAGGACGGGGTATTGGCCTGATCAACAAATTACGGGCCTACAAACTCCAAAAAGATGGATTTGATACCATTGATGCGAATGAGCGTCTGGGTTTTGACGCGGACGAACGGGTGTTCAGGCCCGCAGCGGAAATGCTGAAACATCTGGGGTTCAACAAGGTTCGCCTTATGACGAACAACCCGGAAAAAGTCGAAGGACTGGATCGCTGCGGCATCGACGTTGTCGAACGGGTGGTTCACAAATTTCCCTCCAACAGCCATAACGAACTGTATCTGGCCACCAAGCGGAAAAAAAGTGGCCATTACCTGTAAGGGGTAGGCTTTTCCCGGAAAAATCTGCCCATCACGAAGCCTGCCGGTTTACACGCCGCAGTTTTCTGCCTCTCTTCTCTGGCACAGACTTTGCTTATAAAGGGTCAGAGGAGAAAATAATGAGTGTTGCTAGCGTTCAAAACGATCCATTTGCCTATCTTGATCAAGCGTATCAAGGTGCGAATAATGAGGTTCGTTATACGTCTGTTGAAAAAACCACCGCCGAAGCGCCGTCAGATGCTGCGGCGGGAACGGAAGAAGAGACAACAGCACTCTTTGGTGAAGACGGATTTGGGTTCGACGATTTTCTCGATATTATCAATCCGCTACAGCATATTCCCGTTATTTCCAACCTATATAGAGAATTCACAGGGGACGAACTGAGCCCGGGCGCACGAATGATCGGCGGCGGGATCTTTGGCGGCGGGGTTGGTTTGGCTTCCTCGGTGATTAACTCTGCCATCGAAATGCAAACGGGCAAGGATATCGGCGGTCATGTTATCGGCCTGTTCACCTCGGATGACGAAACAGCCCCCGCACCGCAGGCCGTGGCAGACGTAACCGGTCAGCCAAGTACCGCAGCCACCGATAGACAAGCCCCCTCACCCTTACTGCAGGCTGCCAGTCTGGCCGCCGTAAATACCGCCCCCGTAGGGGCCCCAGGGCCCGCCAGCAAGGCCTTACCTGTCAATGAAGAGGTCCGCCCGTCCACGCCGACTGACGCGAGTAACGTTCCTGAGCCAAAATTGTTTATGGGTCTGGAATGGAAGGGCGGCGCGCCGAATATTGGCGACAATATTAAACAACTGGAGACACTACAGAAGAAAAACCTGTCAGAATCCCAGATGAACGAGATTTTTAAAGCCTTTGGTTCTGCAGCCCCTGTTCAGCCGGAAACTGAGGTAAAACCGGTTTCACTGACAACAAAACCCGCTGATCCTCTTGCATCAAAACAGGAACCCTCGGCTCAGCCACACACCAACCTGTATACCCCACCGGTGGATGCAGCGGTTCGCACCCCTGTTGATCTGGGACAGTCGTTTCAGTATCTGGATACGGCCGTTTAAGACACTGCAATTGATTTTCGGCGTTTAAGCTGGGTGACAATAAGGCCCGCTGTTATGAGAGCCAACCCGCCCCAGGTTTGGCTGACAGGCTCTTCCCCAAAAAACAGATATCCCCAGGCAACACCCAGTACCGGGTTAATATAGTTGTTCAAAGACACAAAGGTCGC
The DNA here is from genome assembly GCF_026409565.1 of Sneathiella aquimaris. Taxonomy (NCBI): domain Bacteria; kingdom Pseudomonadati; phylum Pseudomonadota; class Alphaproteobacteria; order Sneathiellales; family Sneathiellaceae; genus Sneathiella; species Sneathiella aquimaris. The sequence goes on along the minus strand of NZ_CP112881.1, from coordinate 64,397 downwards.
TCCAGCGCGCATTATAACAAAAAACAGCAGCAACGTTGCGATCGCTGTTGGAAATATTCCCAAAACAAGGACGGCCGTCAACGAGGACAGATCCGGCGTTTGGCGCCATGGCGCATCCAGAACAAGGCAGATAGGAACTGACACCAGACTTGCGGTGATCAAAACACCAGCAGCCCTTGAAACAGGTTCCATGGGCGGCATTTTACGGGCAATGAAACTGGCCGACACGTAACAGAACCCGCCCGCGACAATGGCCAGTTGACTAAAGGCGTTCAGTCCCAACTCGGCAAGGGCGCCGGGCCCGATCATCACGACAATCCCGGCAAATCCAATCAACACACCCAACAATCTGGGTACTGTCAGTTTTTCATCCTTCGTCGCGAAATGCCCGATCAGAAAACTGGAAAGCGGCACCGATCCGATTAAAATGGCAGCAACAGAACTGTCGACCTCCAACTCGGCCCAACTGATCAGGTAAAAAGGAACCGCGTTTCCGATCACACCGATCAAGGCAAAAAAGGTCCAGCTTTGTCGATCCGTAGGCAGGGATACCCCCCTGATTTTCATGATCACATATAAAAACAACGCTGCTGTCAGCATCCGACCCGAGGACACGGTTAGCGGGCTTAGGGTTTGAACAGCAATCTTGATAAATAGAAAGCTGGAGCTCCACATAAGGGCGAGGGCTCCCAACGCCACATAATCAAGGGTTTGTGCTTTATTTATCATGAAATTCTCTTTGGAGATGTCGCAAGGCGTTCTACAGTATCCCAATGAATATTCGGGTCAAACAAAATAAAATTCCCTTTGGGACACTCTCGTTTGACGGGCAGTCCTGGCCCTGTGCTGTCGGGAAATCAGGGGTCACAGCCGATAAGAAAGAAGGGGATCATGCATCTCCTGCCGGCGTCTTTCCTATCCGTGCTGTGTATTTCAGGGCTGACAGGATCGATCGACCCCGCACATCTGTACCCGTTTTTGAAATTTCAGAAAAAGACGGATGGTGTGACGACCCTTCGTCCGCAGCCTATAATCAAAAGATTACACTGCCCTTTGAAGACCGTCACGAATGCCTGATGCGGGAAGATCATTTATATGATCTGATTGTTGTGCTTGGACATAACGACAACCCACCCATACCGGGAAAGGGCAGTTGCATCTTCATGCATGTGGCAAAGGAAGATTATTCAGGGACAGAAGGTTGCGTTGCACTGCGTTTAGACCATTTGCAATCTTTGTTAGGCCGGATATCCACCGAAACCTGTTTGGAAATCACGCTTCCTTAGGCGGTAATGCGTCTTTGTTTAAAAATCCGATGGCCAGGATATTTTCCATATCTTCCTTAACACGATCATAAGCACCCTCTTCTGATAAATGGCCCGCCCATCTCATCGACAGCAAACCATGCATACAAACCCAAAGAACCGGATTTAATCGTTCTGGCGGAATAAGAAACAGTCCCTGATTAAAGGCCTCTTCCATGGGTTGGTAAGCCATCATTCTAAACCGTTCTGCCGCCTCCAATACTTCCGGGGCGACATAATCCTTTGGATTCTCAGGCGCGAATGAAAGGCGATAGAGAGTTGGTTTTTCCTCTCCAAATTTCATATAGGTCCGACCCATAACCGTCAGCTTATCAAGAATCTCGCTTTCCTGATCCATCGCCGCTTTACACTGGTCGTATAAGTATCGATAGGTTTCCACACATATTTTCTGCAGAAGATCGGCCTTATCTTCGAAATACAGATATGGGGTTGTCCGGCTGATCCCGGCCTCTGTTGCCAAGCGACGCAGTGTCAGCGCCTGAAAGCCTTCTTCTTCCAGGATGCGAACAGCGACCTGGATTAATTCCTTACGTTTTGCCGCAATTTGTTCTTCTGTTAGTGTTCTGGCCAAAAAATATACCTTCAATTTTTAAATTGACAACGTCAATTGACTGTGTCAATAAATCATCAATACCAATAATTGTTCTTCTGTACAAGAGTATTCGCAGCAGTCGAAAGAGACAAGAGAGCGCCATGCAAAAAAATCCAGAATTCGCGGAAAACATGTATCTCAGCACCCCGTTGGCAAAGCTTTTTGTCAAAACGGCGCTACCGATCATCCTGATTATGTTTACCAACGGCCTTTATACGGTGGTCGATGGCTGGTTCGTAGGACGGTTTGTTGGCGCAGAGGCCCTCTCAGCTGTCACTATGGTGTTTCCATTATACATGATTGTTATTGCACTGGGGACACTGGTTTCATCCGGTTTTTCCAGTGTCCTTGCGCGGATGCTGGGCGCAGGCGAATATGACCGCGGGGCCCATGCGATGAGCAGCGCGCTTATCTTATCTACGTTTGTTTGTGCCTTTCTGATGGTTTTGTATGAACTTTTTGGATCAGACCTGATTGTAGCGATTGCCAACGGATCGCCATCGCTTGCCGGGATGGGGGATCTTTATATTTCACTTACAATTTTCCTGTCCCCGGTCTTCTTCCTGATCGCCATGCTGTCCGACAGCTTTCGCTGTCAGGGAAAACTGGGATTAATGACGCTCATTACGGTTCTGTCCGTTCTTTTCAACATGTTCTTTAATTACCTGCTCATCGTTGAATTTAATATGGGGGTTGCCGGTTCTGCCTACGGCACGGCCCTCGCCCAGACCGCCGCCAGCGTTATTGCCCTTGGCTACATGTATTCCAACGAGGGGGTTTTACGGTTCAAACTAAGCCGATTTACAGATCTTTTTCGCCATTGGTTTGACTATATCGCCTTGGGTGCCCCAACGAGCCTGTCCTATATCGGTGTTTCGGCAATGTCAGCCAGCATCATCTATCAGATTCAGATCTGGAATGCTGATACTTACGAAACCACCGTTGCCGCTTATGGTATTGTAACCCGGCTCTTAACCTTCGGATATATGCCGCTACTGGGTCTAACCCTTGCGCAACAGGCGATTATAGGGAACAATTTTGGAGCCAGAAACTGGGATCGCGTGGTCAACAGCCTCAAAATCACCATTGTCACTTCGCTTCTTTATTGTGCCGCCCTGCAGGTTATTTTCATTACCCTTGCCGGGCCGATCAGTTCGATCTTTGTTGATGATCCCCGTGTGATTGCGGAAACAGCACGCATTCTGCCACCGCAAATCCTTCTGTATTTGCTCTTTGGCCCCCTGCTGATGTTGCCGAGTTTCTTCCAGTCAATTGGGGATGCCAAACGCGCCGGGATTTTGGGTCTTACCAAAATTTATGTCTTCGGAATTCCGTTTATTCTGTTTCTGCCAACCTTGATCGGCGAAATGGGGATCTGGTATGCCGGGGTGGTGACTGAAGTTGCCGCGTTCTCTTTGTCGGCTCTTGTATTATGGCAGGTTTTCAGCAAAGGGAAGCGCGGAAAAGCCTTTTTGGAAACCCGCGCCGCCAATGCATCCGCAGACTAGGACGTACGGGTGCCAAAAACACCGGTCCCCACTCTGACCGATGTTGCTCCAAACTGAACAGCTGTTTCAAAATCGCCGCTCATGCCCATACTTAATTTTCTGAGGCCATTCCGGGCGGCGATTTTGCCAAGCAGTGCGAAATACGGGGCAACCTGTTCTACATTGGGCGGAATACACATAAGCCCTTCCACCGTCAAACCATGGATTTCCCGGCATTCCTGAATGAACGCATCCGCCTCATCAATCGGAATACCGGACTTTTGCTCCTCTTCCCCAATATTCACCTGGATATAAACAGGCAGATCCTTTTTCGCCGCTTTTATCTCTGCTGCCAGTATTTTCGCAAGTTTTGGGCGGTCAACCGACTGAATAATATCAAACAGTGCAACGGCTTCCTTTGCTTTGTTGGTTTGCAAAGGACCAATAAGATGAAGTTTTATGTCTGGAAATTCTGACTTGAAACCAGGCCATTTGCCTTGTGCTTCCTGAACCCTGTTTTCCCCAAACTCCCGGTGACCCGCCTCTAACGCATCGCGTACACGCTCATCAGGCTGTTTTTTGGAAACGGCGATTAGGGCCACATCCTCAGGATTACGCTGCCATTTAACGGCAATTTTGGCGATTTTCTTTTTTAAGGATGCCAGATTTTCAGAAACTTCACTCATCATTCACTCAATTCCGATTGCGGACCTGTTTCCATAGCAAATAGCAGAGGCTGCGTTTAAAAAAAACCTTTAAGCCTCTTCCGTGACAATGATAGCCTGTAACCATGACAGACCCCAAACTCTTTTACTTTACCGATGACCAACGCGGGACCGATCCCGTCAAAATGGCAGAAAAACTTCCCGCCAATACGGGAATTATCTTTCGCCACTACCAGACGGGTAATCGGACATCCTTAGCGCATAAACTGTCTATTTTGTGCAAAAAAAGGACATTAAAGCTGATTATCGCGCAAAATCCGGAGTTATCTAAAAAGATCGGGGCCTTTGGGTGTCATTTACCGGAATATATGATGCAGCGATTACCCCTATTGAAACATCAATATCCGGATCTGTATTTCAGTGTTGCCTGCCATTCTGTCCGGCAGGTCCTTCAAGCGCAGCGAAATGGGGCGGATGGAGCTTTCTTATCCCCTCTTTTTCCAACCAAAAGCCATCCGGGCGATCGGACATATAGTCCCTATTCTCTTTGCAGCGCCCGTCAAAAGCTAACCATGCCTGTTTTCGGACTTGGTGGCGTTACAAATCAAAAGGGGCAGTTTTTAAAAGGTCTGGGATATTCAGGATATGGGGCAATCAGTGAGCTGGAAAACAGATATCTGTAAGGCCTGCCATTAATATCCGTCCGGTAGATATCCGAACCGTTTCATCTGGGCATAATTGGGCCGAATAATCCGTTCGATTTGGGTCTCCGTCAGCTTGGATTTCCACTGACCGGTTTTCCCAACCCGGAAAAAGCTTTTGCTATGCTGGGATTTTTCGGTAAACCCATCCCGTTTTTCCATCTGGCGCAAGGCCTTGAACGAGCATTGTTTGGCGGCTTTCTGAACCTGTTTCACATCCGGTTGCGTGCCTAAAAAACTCAGTATTTCACTGAACATATCAATCGGGGTTGCATGAAGATCTTCATACCGAACGACAAAAACAGGAAAAGGCGGATTTTCTGACCAGCTTTTCACATTTTCGGTCCACGAACAGAATATCTGGCGGACCATTGTCTCGGTCGGGGCCGTGCTACCATTGGGATTACTGATAAAATCGATGGCTTTGTCCACTGTCAGCCCAAAATGATCAGCAACGGACAATACAAGATCCAGTGGATTTCGAATGATATACAGGCCCGATGCCGTAACAGTGGGTGTAATCAGCGGAATATCGTAATAGGTGGACAGCAGGTTATGGGTCTTTACAAAAACCTCGTTCGGCTTTTGAGCAGCAATGTGGGAATGCGCCAGTGGCGTTAGCGCCATGATTTCCGCATCTGACAGGCTATCTACATTTTTGCTGGTCACCGCGCGGTAGGATGTTTTACTGGAACCGCCAAAAGTGGACAGATCAAGGGTGTTGAGATCCTGTTTCTCTTCCTGTCCTTTGAAATAGCTGTTCAGAAACATCCGAACCCAGGTGTTTCCTGACTTCGGATAGGAGGCCAGCCAAACGATTTTGCCCATTAAACCCTCTATAGATAGCCGTGCTGCGCCATCATTTGTGAATGAACATCGGTTATACGCTTCACCTGATCATCTGTCAGGGTTGTTTTCCATTGGCCGGCTTTACCTGAACGAAAGAATTTTTCGGTCTTATCGGACCGTTCGGTAAATCCGTCTTTTTGTTCCTGTTTTTGCAATACCTTGAACGAAGACTGCTTGATCGCCTTATTCAATGTATTTTTGGTCGCGGGTATCTGCAGAAATTTTGCGACGCCGCCAAAGGTTTTTGACGGTTTAAACAGCATATCTTCGTACCGGACCACATGCATGAAGTCCGGATTGAACTTCTCCCAGCTTTTACAATGATCCGTCCAGGTGCCATAAATCTGCGGAAGTTTATAGTCATCTTCCGGGGTCTGCGCCTGGGGGTCGTTCATAAAGTCGATGGCTTCATCGATGGAAAAGTCAAAATGATGGGCTAGACTGATCACCACATCCAAAGGATTTCGAACGATAAAAAGAGCGCCGGCCGTTTGTTCAGGGGTAATAAACGGTACATTCCAGTTTTTGATCAGGGCATTGTGGGTTTTGACAAAAACGGATTCCGGTTTAGAGCGCACCATAGCTTCCTGTGCCTTGGGGGTAAGCCGCATTACCTCTTCAGGGGTAAGACCTGTCAGCGGTTTCCCATAGGCCTTTTCATACCAGTATTTCTGACTATCCCCATAAGTGAAGTTTGCCAGTTCATTGATATGAACGGATTGCGTCCGGTTTTGAATCAGATTGTGAAGAAAGGACCGCATCCATGTATTTCCCGATTTGGGATAGGATGCCAACCAAATAATGCCGCCCATTAAGCCAGTACCTCTTATTTACGTCAGGGCATTGTAGCGGGCGTCGATGGGTAATCAATCATAGAATAAAAAAAGGGGCAGACCGAAGCCCACCCCTCTTTAATTGGTATCTGTTCTTCAAATTAGAAGGACAGTGAAGTACCTACGAAGAATACTGTTGCATCTTCGCCTTCTGAACCAGTTGTATCTTCGTCACCATCCCAGAACTGGATACCACCGAAAGCAGTGATTCCTGGTCCAAGAACGTACTGACCGCCGAGTACAACAGCGTGCAGAGTACCGTCACCAACGTTTGCAGCACCAAAAGCGTTTGTGCCTGTAGGTGTGTCGTCGTCGATGTCAACACCAGCATACTGTACGCCGATTTTCCAAGGGCCCTGACCGTAAGTAACACCTACGTTCCAGTCTTGACGCTCGTTGTCGTCGTTTGCACCATCGTTGTCAGAGTACTTGTAAGCACCACCAACAGAGAAGCCACCGAAACCAACTGTCAAGCCAGCTGCGATTTCGTCTGTGTCATCAGTTGTTGTACGTGTGATCAGCTGGTAACCCAAAGAAGCCTGAACGCTTACAGTGTTGAATTTAGCTGAGTAGTTTACGCCTACTGAGTAAGCTTCGTCTTCAGCACCTTCGTCCTGAATTGGAGCATATGGGCTTACGCCGCCAGATGAACCAGTTTCTTCGTCTCCATCAGGAGTGTAAGAAGCACCGAACTGGAAACCAGAGAAACGTGGTGTGAAGTAAGTGATCTTGTCACTGTCACCAAGTTCGTTTGGCAGAGTTGAAGGCGTTGTGAAACCAGATGCGTTAGCATTTGGTGAAGACAGGCCCCAAGCTGGAACTGGTGATGGTGAAGAATAGTGCATCAGGTATGCAGCTGAATCTTCAGAACCGATGTTGATGCGGCCGAATGAGCCAGAAACATACATGAATGTTTCGTCAACCTGGTCGCCAGTTGCACGGGCTTCAAGCTGGATGTTGACGCCGAATTTCAGGCCATTGTCCAGAGTTGTTGAACCAGTGAAGAAAACTTCGCCTTCGTGACGGATGTCAGTAGGAAGCTGGTTTGTGTCGTTGTCGTAGTCGGCAGCAACGAATGAAGTCTGCAGGTAGCCACCGAGGCCGAGTTTGATTTTGTCAGCAGCAGAAGCAGAACCTGCTGTGAGGGCTGTAGCAGCTACAAGTGCTGTTGTGCCCAGGATTACTTTTTTCATTTTGTCTCCCCTCTGCTCATTAGAAGCTAGAGAAATAGATTAATAAACGACGCAAGGCACTTGGCCCTGTTAGCCGAGACCGAGTAAATGACGTTACCCCCCCAACCGTCAAGCGATAGGACCTGCCTCTTTTTCCAAATTTGGACAGACTGTGCTCAAAAAGTCACAAACTATCGGTAGAACCGATTTTTGATGGCTTGGCGCACGGAGCCAGATCCCTGTTTCAAGAGCCCCGGTCCCACCAATCCTGATAAAAAACGCAAAAAAACACCGGATTCTACCGAGATTCCTTCAATCCCTTATTGTTCGCGTTGGGAAGCTGCATTAGACTGGCGCCATAATTTTTAAGCCACTATAAATATGATGGTCTGGAAAACCTTTTCGGACAAATTTTCTATGGATAGTAAAGAGGATATCATTTTGATGTTGTTACGTTCTTTTCGCATGCATGCATTATTGGGTTTACTGGCAATGACCGGACTCTCAGCCTGCGGTGCAAATCTCGGAACAGAGTCCTCTTTCCCGGAAAGTCAGGGCAATCGGGTTTTCCAGGAAGGCGTTCCGGAAGAGCGTCAAACCATCTTTGGGGATGGCGGGATCCTTGGCGGCACGGATAAAGACCTTCGGGACGGTCAGGGCGGCGGCGGCATCGGCGTCAACAGTTATCTGTGGCGTGCTTCTTTGGACACACTGTCCTTCATGCCCCTGTCATCTGCCGACCCTTTCGGCGGTGTAATCATCACAGACTGGTATACCCCACCTGAATCGCCAGGTGAACGGTTCAAGGTTACGGTATATATTCTGGATCGGCGCTTGCGGGCGGATGGTATTCGGGTCTCTGCCTTTAAACAAAATCTGGATACAACCAACAATTGGGTTCCAGTTGAACTAACGCCAAAAACCGTTACCAATCTGGAAAATGCCATTTTGACACGGGCCCGGGAACTTCGGATTGCGCGCGAAGGTCAATAAACGCACGCGCCGTCAACCCTTACAAGTCCTCGAATTTTCTGCAGCCCGAAGTCGGGCTGCTCCTTTTTATTACAGATTATTTTTGCAGAAAACGGACCACAGTCATGTCCCGCTATAACGCCAAAGAAACTGAACTCAAATGGCAATCCATCTGGGAAAAAGAGAACACTTTTGCTGTGGAGGCTGATCCCGGCCGCCCCAAATATTATGTACTGGAAATGTTTCCCTACCCCTCTGGCAACATCCATATCGGCCATGTGCGGAACTACACCATGGGCGATGTTGTCGCACGGTATAAACGGGCGCAGGGGTTTAACGTCCTGCATCCAATGGGCTGGGATGCGTTTGGTCTGCCGGCGGAAAATGCCGCCCGGGATAAGAACGTTCATCCAGCAGAATGGACCTATGCCAATATTGCCAATATGCGGCGTGAACTGAAAAGCATGGGTTTGTCGCTGGACTGGAGCAAAGAGCTGGCAACCTGTCACCCCGGTTATTACGGCAAGCAGCAGGCCCTGTTCCTCGACTTTTTGGAAAAAGGTCTGGTTTACCGCAAAGAAAGCTGGGTCAACTGGGACCCGGTCGATATGACTGTTCTGGCCAATGAGCAAGTGATTGACGGGCGAGGATGGCGTTCTGGTGCATTGGTTGAGAAACGCAAACTGGATCAGTGGATGTTCCGAATTGCAGATTTCAGCGAAGAATTGCTGAAAGGTCTGGGGACGCTGGATCGCTGGCCTGAGCGGGTACGATTGATGCAGGAAAACTGGATCGGTAAATCCCAGGGGGCCCATGTTACTTTCAAGATAACCGGCCGGGAAGACGGGCTGGAAATTTATACAACCCGTCCCGATACTTTGTTTGGTGCCAGCTTCATGGCGATTTCAGCCGATCATCCGCTGACACAGGAATTGGCCGTCAATAACCCGGCGGTTGCTGACTTTGTCGCAGAATGTCACCGCATGGGTACCAGCGAAGAAGCCATTGAAAAAGCAGAGAAAAAGGGCGTGGATACAGGCCTGACCACCGATCATCCGTTGATCGAAGGAAAGAAACTGCCCATTTACGTCGCCAATTTTGTATTGATGGATTATGGAACAGGTGCCCTGTTTGGATGTCCGGCCCATGATCAGCGCGATCTGGATTTCGCCAATAAATACGATCTCGATGTTATCCGGGTGGTCGCCGAAGACAGTGACGAACAGACGCCGATTACTGACACGCCGTATGTTGGGCCGGGGCATATGATCAATTCCGGTTTTCTCGATGGTATGACCACTGAAGAGGCTAAAAAGGCAATCATCACCCATCTTGATGAGGGTGGAATTGGTACATCTACAACAAATTATCGTTTGCGCGACTGGGGCCTGTCCCGCCAGCGTTATTGGGGCTGCCCAATACCGGTTGTTCATTGTGATGACTGCGGCACTGTTCCCGAAAAGAAAGAAAACCTGCCCATTGTATTGCCAGACGATGTGACTTTTGACAAGCCGGGGAACCCGCTGGATCACCATCCCACATGGAAGCAGACTTCCTGCCCCAATTGCGGAAAAGCAGCGATCCGTGAAACGGACACGATGGATACCTTCGTTGATTCGTCATGGTATTTTGCGCGTTTCTGTACCCCTCGGGCAGAAGATCCCGTGGTCAGCAGCGACGTGGATTATTGGTTGCCAGTTGATCAGTATATTGGGGGCATTGAACATGCCATTCTGCATCTTCTGTATTCACGCTTCTTCTCACGGGCGATGAAAGAAACCGGAGCCGTTCACTATGATGAACCTTTCAGCGGTCTTTTCACCCAAGGTATGGTGACCCACGAAACCTACCGTAGTGACGATGGAACATGGCTGTTTCCTGAAGAAGTCACCCACAATGACGCCGGTGAGCCGGTTCATATTGAAACCGGAAAGCCTGTGACCATTGGCGGCGTCGAAAAGATGTCAAAATCCAAGAAAAATGTGGTTGATCCAGGCGAAATCATCGACAAATTCGGTGCAGACGCCGCCCGTTGGTTTGTCCTGTCGGATAGTCCTCCGGATCGCGATATGGAATGGACCGATGCGGGTGCCACCGGTGCCTGGCGCTTCAAACAGCGGCTCTATCGTTTTGTCTTTGAAAATCTGGAAAACCTGCCTGAAAAAACGGCGGAAAAACCAGACACTTTCTCTGAGGCGGCGACTGCTATTCGCAAAGAAGCCCATAAAACGGTTGCCCAAGTAACCGATAACATTGAAAAACTGCATTTTAACAATGCGATCGCCCGGATCTATGAATTCATGAAAGCGCTTAATGATTTCAAACCGGTAACAGGCGATGCAGGGGATGCATGGGCGTTACGGGAAGCGATCAGCATCATGACCAATCTGGTGGGTCCAATGATGCCCCACTTGGCAGAGGAGTTATGGGAAAAGCTTGGCTACGACAGCTTGCTTGTTGATAATCCCTGGCCAAAAGCGGACCCCGCACTGATTGTTGATGATAAAGTGACCATCGCTGTTCAGGTTAAGGGTAAACTGAGGGCAACAATTGAGGTTGCCAAGGATGAAGACAAGGCTAAAGTAGAAGAACTGGCGCTTGCTCAGACTTCTGTCCAGAACGCAATTGGCGATAATCCCGTTCGCAAGATCATCGTCGTACCAAATCGGATTGTAAATATTGTTATTTAGACCTCTGATCGCGATATTATTTCTGACTTCGCTGGCCGGATGCGGCTTTCAGCCCCTTTACGGCCGGCAAACTCAGAACGCGGAAGTTCAACAAAAATTGGCGGCGACCTATATCGCTCCTATTTCAGGCCGAACCGGACAAATGGTTCGCAACGAATTGTTGGATCTGATGACACCGAGGGGCGTTCCTGCCCGCTCAATCTATCGCTTAAGCGTTGATCTAAAAGAAGAATCCCAATCACTGGCGATTGATCCGGATAATACGACAAACCGTAAAAACCTGACCTTGAAAGGGACTTTTGCCCTTCTCGCGTCGGACGGAAAAACCGTTATTTTTCAAAGTTCGGCACAATCCACATCTTCGTTCAACCTTGTTACCTCTGATTTTGCCAACCTATCTGCTGAAAAAAATGCCCGGACCCGGTCTGCCTTGGTTCTGGCAGAAAAAATTCATCGGCAAATCTCCGTCTATCTGGCTCGCTAAACAATGGTGGAGTTCAAGGCCCCTCAGCTTGCGTCTTACCTCAAATCGCCTAATAAATCCTATCGTATTTTTTTGGTTTACGGACAGGATGAAGGACTGGTGCGAGAGCGTTCCAAAGCAATATGTCAAACCGTGATCCCTGATCTGAATGATCCTTTTTGTTATTCTGAAATACCCGCGAGCAGTTTGTCAGAAGATCCCGGGAAGCTAATTGACGAGATTAATGCAATTTCCATGATGGGGGGTGAACGGGTTGTCAGGGTTAGAAATGCGGGCAATTCGACGACAACTGTAATAAAAACCGCTTTCGATGCCGACTATTCAAATACTGTGCTGGTCATCGAAGCTGGCGAGATCAGAAAAGATTCTGCTTTGGTGAAAGCGGTTTCAAAGGAAAAAAATGGGGTCGTTATCCCCTGCTTTAGAGACAAGGCGCAGGATATTTCGGCGCTCATCACTGAAGTTTTTTCGAAAGCAGGACTGTCTGCAGAAAGTGGCGTGGTGGACTATCTACGCCAGAGTTTGGGAAGTGATCGATCGATTTCGCGTCAGGAACTGGACAAGCTGGTCCTGTATAAAGGAAAAGACACTTCGCCGATTACGCTGAATGAAGCACAGACAATGGTCGGTGATTCTTCGGCCGAAAGTGTTTTTGATGTCATTGATGCCGCTTTGATGGGAAATCTCGACCATTTGGAAAAATCGTTGAATAAGGCGTTTTTCTCTGGCGAATCGCCTATTACCTTTTTAAGACTCATCCAAAATCAGTTAAAACAGTTGCATAAGGCAGCAAGTTTCATCGATATGGGAATTTCGGCCTCAGAAGCTCTAAAAAAGTCAGGAATCCCCTTTTTCAATCATCAGAAGGTGTCGGCTCAATTATCCCGTAAAAATAGCCAACATTTCGCCACTTGCCTCTCGCTTATTTTACAGGCTGAGATGGATTGCAAGACAACGGGTTATCCGGATGAAACCCTGTGCCGGCGGGCCCTTCTTCGAGTCGCCATCGCTAACCGAAAACGATAACTTCACCGGACTTTAAACTAACCTATTGATTTTTAATGAAAATCTTCGTCGAGCGCAGAGGAAATATCTCCGTCAAACGGATCTTCCTCAGAATTTTCCGCCAGGGATTGGCGTGTTAATCTGCGGCAGATATCATCCAATTGATCCAAATGACCGTAGTGAATTGAGATCGATCCACCGTGATCTCCCTTATGATCAATGCTTACTTTCATGCCAATTGCCGCAGATAGATCCCCTTCTAGAGCGAGCGTATCCTGATCTTTCGTACTAGGAGACGCTGAGCTCGCTCTAATTGAGGGTTTTTTCTTCGCTAATTTTTCTGCCGCACGGACAGAAAGTCCTTCAGAGACGATTTTTCTGGCAAGTTTCTCAGGGTCATCCGCCGTCACAAGGGTTCGGGCAGCCCCGGCACTCAACTCACCACTGCGGATCATTTTCTGAACGCTTTCCGGCAAAGACAAAAGACGCATCATATTCGTTACATGAGAACGGCTTTTACCCAACTGTTTTGCCATCACCTCCTGCGTATAGTCGAACTCTTCAGTCAAACGGCGATAACCTTCAGCCTCTTCAATGGCGGAAAGGTCTTCTCGCTGGATATTTTCGATGATCGCTATTTCAAGACTATCAACATCCGACAGTTCTTTGATAATGACCGGAACCTGATGAAGCTGTGCCATTTGAGCGGCCCGCCAGCGTCGTTCACCAGCGATAATTTCAAACAGGCCGGCGTCCGATGGGTCCCTACGGACCAGAATTGGCTGTAAAATACCCTTTTCTGCAATAGAGTCTGCAAGGCTCTGGAGGGCTTCCTGATCCCAATCCTGCCTTGGCTGAAACGGACTGGGATGCATTTGTTCAACCGGGATTTCTTTTGAAGCCCTGATTTTATCCAATTCAGAATAGTCACTGGCTGCATCATCGCCAAGCAATGCAGACAATCCGCGACCTAGTTTTTTCTTTCCGGTATCTTCAGTCATTCGCTCAACCATATTCATAATTTATGCCGCGCACAGCCTTTTTTCCCGACGGATTACTTCACTTGCCAGTTTTATGTAAGCCTGACTACCTGCACAGCGAATATCATAAATCAACGCTGGCTTGCCATGACTTGGGGCTTCTGAAACCCTTACATTTCTGGGAATGACAGTTTCATAGACCTTGTCCCCTAAATAACTGCGAACATCCTGTGCAACCTGGTCCGACAGATTATTTCTCTTATCAAACATGGTAAGAACTACGCCCTGAATATCAAGATCCGGATTTAGGGTATTTCGGACCCGCTCTATGGTTTTGATTAACAAACTGAGGCCTTCAAGCGCAAAAAACTCGCATTGCAGCGGTACGATTACCGCTTGTACGGCAACAAGTGCATTCAGGGTCAGCAAGTTAAGAGAGGGCGGACAATCAATTAGGATATAATCATAAGAGGATTTGATACTGCCAATAGCATCAACCAGACGATGGCTTCGCCGATCCATCTCGATTAATTCCAATTCGGCGCCTGTTAGGTCAGCTGTAGAGGGTACAAGATCAAGTCCCGGGATCGCACTATGGCAAATCGCATCTTCGAGCTGAATATCCCCCATCAAAACATCATAAACGTTTTTATCCCGGTTATGACGGTCAATGCCCAGCCCCGTACTGGCATTTCCCTGCGGATCGATATCAATAACAAGAACCGTTTTTCCAACAGCGGCCAGCGCAGTTGCCAAATTGATTGCAGTTGTTGTTTTACCAACCCCCCCTTTTTGATTGGCTATTGCTAAAATCCTTGAAGAACCAACAATTGGTAAATTTTCCATCGCCCCGCCCCTGAATTACAGACGGCTTACCTCTTTCAAGGATAAAATGCTACCGTCTTTGCTGGTTAAACTTTGGTGTTTATCAGAGGTTAGTTTCCAACATTTTGCGGCATTGGTCAATTCCGCATCTACATCTTGACCCTTTAAAAAGCAAAAACGCGTTTTTTGGTGCGAAAATGGCGCAGAATATTCCAACAGTTTTTCAAGCGGTGCTAGCGCCCTCGCCGAAATATAATCCGCTGGAAACGGCTCAATTTTCTCAATTCGTTGGTTGTGTACAGTGATCGGCGTAGATGTTTCACGTGAAACCTCCCGCATGAAAAGACATTTTCTTTGATCGCTCTCCACGACATGCATATCCACATCAGAGGCCATTGCAATGACCAAGGCCGGAAAACCGGCCCCGCTTCCTAAATCCAACCAGGTTCCCGTCGGCTGTTTAAAATGATCCAGTATTTGATAACTATCAAGAATATGACGTTCCCAGACATCAGCCAATGTAGAGTTACTCACCAGATTAATCGCCTTTTGCCACTTTTCCAAAAGCGTGACGTATCGTTCCAGCTTCTCCAATGTTTCACGTGAAACACCGGTCATTTTAGAAAACTCGTTAGCGTTCATTAAAGAGGTTATCCTGCCTGTTTCCGATGGTCACCGCGTTTAACAAAAGACAGAAGCGCCGTCAACGCTGCTGGGGTAACCCCGGAAATTCGTGCCGCCTGACCCAAGGTAGACGGCCGTACTTCAACAAGCTTTTGTTGTACTTCAGCAGACAGCCCACCAATTTTAGAATAGTCTAACTCCTTGGGAAGTATCAAAGATTCGTCTTTTCTGAAATCCGCAATATCCGATTTCTGACGCTCCAGATATCCGCTATATTGAGCATTGATAGCAAGTTGTTCGAGAATTTCTGGTGCATATTGTTCGGTCTCTGGCCAAATAGTCGCAATCTCCTCCAACCCAATATCCGGATAAGCCAACAAATCGGTTGCTGACCGCCTGACACCGTCCTGATTAACGTTCAACCCTTTCTTGCGGGCTTCGTTAGGAGTAAGGGAGACCCCATCAAAAAGCGCCTTCGCCTGTTTCAGTGTTTCCATTTTAAGGGTGAACCGGGCAGCACGTTCCGAACCAACACAGCCGATCTCCATACCCAGACCGGTCAATCGTTCATCAGCATTATCAGCCCGCAGGATCAACCGATATTCTGCCCGGCTGGTAAACATACGGTAAGGCTCTTTTGTTCCCCGTGTCACCAGATCATCAATCATCACACCAATATAAGCATCCGCGCGATCCAGAATAAAAGCACCCTGCCCGCCTGTAGACCGGGCGGCATTCAATCCGGCCATCAAACCCTGTGCGGCGGCTTCCTCATATCCTGTGGTGCCATTAATCTGCCCGGCAAGATACAGGTTCTTCAGACGCCGGGTCTCCAATGTCGGTCTTAATTCCCTTGGATCAATGAAATCATATTCAATGGCATAACCCGGTTGATAGAATTCAACTTTTTCCAAGCCGGGAATGGATTGCAGAAAGGCAACCTGAACGTCTTCCGGCAGCGATGTTGACATCCCGTTAGGATAAATAGTGTCCACGTCCAACCCTTCAGGTTCCAGAAAAATCTGATGACTGGTCTTGTCGGCAAAGCGGACAACCTTATCTTCGATCGATGGACAATAGCGCGGTCCCGTCCCTTCGATCTGACCCGAATACATTGGGGCACGATGCAGGTTATCGCGAATAATCTGATGGGTGTTCTCTGTCGTGTGAGTAATATGACAGGAAATCTGCGGCGTTGTGATTTCGTTTGTAAGAAACGAGAAAGGCACTGGGGTTTCGTCCCCAGGCTGTTCTTCCAATTGCGACCAGTCGATGGTTTTACCATCCAGACGGGCCGGTGTGCCTGTTTTCAACCGTCCAAGTTCAAAACCCGCCCGTTCCAACGTCACGGACAAACCATTTGATGGTTGATCACCTATCCGGCCTGCCGGGATTTTAACCTCTCCCATATGGATAAGGCCCCGAAGAAATGTCCCGGTGGTCAAAATAACACTGCCGCAACGAATTTCTTCGCCCGTTGCCGTGATCACACCGGACACTATTCCCTGTTTAACAATCAGGTCCTCAACCGCTTCTTCGCGAATTTCCAGGTTTTGCTGGTTTTGCAGGGTAGCCTGCATGGCATTTTTATACAATGTGCGGTCAGATTGAGCCCTCGGGCCGCGTACAGCCGGTCCCTTCCGCCGATTAAGCAGACGAAATTGAATGCCGGCAGCGTCGGCAACACGCCCCATAACACCATCCAGAGCGTCAATCTCACGCACCAGATGTCCTTTGCCCAGTCCGCCAATGGCAGGATTGCAGGACATGGCCCCTATGGTGTCAAATTTGTGAGTGACAAGCAGGGTTCTCGCCCCAAGACGCGCCGAGGCCGCAGCGGCTTCACACCCCGCATGACCACCGCCAATTACAATTACATCATATAACATCATCGGGCCAATGTATGAATTGCCAACCAAAAGTCAAAGCAAATGTTACTTCATGATTTAAAGGGGAATGTTTCACGTGAAACATCACTGCTTTGGGTTATTTTCCAATACAGAAATCACCAAAAACGACATCCAGAACGTCTTCCACATCCACACGCCCCGTGATTCGTCCCAGTGCCCGCGCAGCAAGTCTTACATCCTCGGCCGCGAGTTCCGGGTCTGGCGCAACTGCAAATCGCTGCAAACACTGAACACACTCTTCCAACGCCTCTCTATGCCGTTGACGGGTCAGGGACGGTGCCCCGGAGACATCGAGTTGTTGAACCACTTCCTGTTCGAGAGCTTCCAAAAAAGGATCCAGACCTTCCTCCTGCTTTACAGAGACGGGAAAAACTCGCCCGATCTGCGGGGGTTTATCGCCCGATACAGTATCCATCTTGTTGATAATGAAAAAACTGTTCTCTTCTACAAGATCAGCAAAGTCGCTCTCTTCAACGGGTGGATCCCCTGCACTTGTCATAAATATCCTGATATCTGCAAGTTCAGCCCGCGCCCGCGCCCGCCGGACGCCCTCCTGCTCCACACTGTCCGATGCCTCCCGAATACCGGCGGTGTCCGCGATGGTTACAGGGTAACCTGCAAGATCCATATGAACATCAACCACATCCCGTGTTGTACCGGCCTGATCAGAGACGATTGCCGCTTCCCGCCGGGCCAATTTGTTTAATAAACTGGATTTTCCGACATTAGGCGCGCCGAGAATAACAACATCCAGACCTTCTCGTATCTTTTCACCCCGTTTGCCATCCTGAAGATGGGCTGTAATCTCACTCTCCAACTGCTTAATTTTAGGACGAATGGCACCGGCGACTCCTTCTGGCAGGTCTTCATCCGGAAAATCAATATCGGCCTCTAAATGAGCCAGGTTGGAAATCAGGTCCTGCCGCCAGTTTGTATAAATTTCCCCCAATTCACCACGCATCTGACGCAATGCCTGTTGATGCTGGGCGTGGGTTTCGGCATTAACCAGATCCCCAAGTCCTTCTGCCTCGGTTAAATCGAGCTTTCCATGTTCAAAAGCCCGACGGGTAAATTCCCCAGGTTCTGCAGACCGCAAATTGGTTAGGTTGGCAAACTGGTCAAATGTTGCAGAAATCAGCGCAGGTCCGCCATGCAGGTGTATCTCGACAACATCTTCTCCGGTAAAACTGGCGGGTCCTTTAAACAGGATTACCAACGCCTGATCAATTCGAAAGGCCTTATCCAAACTGTAAAGACTTCGCACCGTAGCTTGTCGAACCGGCGGCAAAGCGCCTTCTGTCAACGCTGCCAAAGCAGTAAATGCATCCGGTCCCGACAGACGGATGACGGCAACACCGGCCCTGCCCCGACCACTGGCCAAAGCATAGATCGTCTCCTGTGACATGAAATTACCTGCTATTCTTTACTATCTTTATCGCTGCCACCGGTGAACGAAGACCAAAACATATTTTGCATCTGATCCAAATTCTTCATGCCAGTGGGCATCCAGGTTTTCATCATGCTTTCCGCGTCCAGCGTTTTCACGCCTTCCAGCATTTTATCCTGAATTTCCTTCATCATCGCTTCCTGCATTTTTTCCACATCCGGAAGACCAAAAAATGTTCTTGCTTCCTGTGGCGTACAATCAATATCAAGTTTTATCTTCATGGGAAGCAGCTCCTTGACGCAAGACCCTTGAGAAATGTTACTCTGAGGTTAAGTTAAAGAAAACACAGGATCAATCAAAAGGATTGATTCACTTTGAAAACAGGTATCAATGATGCAAAACATCCTGGATCAGGAAACAAGCCCTTATCTATTACAGCATAAGGAAAACCCCGTACACTGGCAGCCTTGGAGCCAGGAAACTCTTGATCTTGCTCGAAAAGAAGGAAAGCCGATCCTGTTATGCGTCGGATATGCGGCGTGCCACTGGTGCCATGTTATGGCCCATGAAAGTTTTGAAGACCCTGAAACTGCCGCGATCATGAACGAGAAGTTCATCAATATTAAGGTCGACCGTGAAGAACGTCCCGATATTGACCAGATTTATCAAACAGCCCTGTCCCTATTGGGTGAACAGGGGGGTTGGCCCCTGACAATGTTCCTGAACTCAAAAGGAGAGCCATTTTGGGGTGGAACATATTTTCCAAAAGAAAATAGTTATGGCCGGCCTGGATTTGTCCATGTACTGGACTCTGTTTCACAAATCTTCTGGAATGAACCCGAAAAAGTCAGTAAAAACCGGGATATTTTAAAAGCAGCCCTTAAAAAACAGAATATGTCCCCTGAAGGTGATCGCCCAAAACTGACGATGGAAGTATTGGATAGAATTGCCGACCGCTATGCGCAGGAAGCAGACCCGGAACATGGCGGAATTGGTTCTGCCCCAAAATTCCCGCAAACCTATGTTTTGGAAAATCTTTGGCGCAGTTATATCCGAACAGGCAAAGAAAGCCTGGCGGAAATCGTTATTAAGGCGCTGACTGGGATGTCACAGGGCGGCCTGTTTGATCATTTAGGGGGTGGATATGCCCGATATTCCACTGATGCCCTCTGGCTCGCCCCTCACTTCGAAAAAATGTTGTATGACAACGCACAGATCCTTGATCTGATGGTTCTTGTTCATCATGAAACCAAAAACGAGCTTTTCAAGGAGCGGATTTATCAAACCGTCGGTTGGCTAATGCGGGAAATGATTGCAGACAACAGAGCATTTTCAGCAACGATTGATGCGGATAGCGAAGGCGTTGAAGGAAAATTCTATACATGGTCACAAACAGAAATAAACGACATCCTGGGGGAGAAAGCGGCCCAGTATTCAGAAATTTATGATGTAAGTCCTGAAGGCAACTGGGAAAATACCAACATCCTGAATCGCCTTGAATATCAGGGTCTGCTGGATGAAGAATTGGAGTTTCTTCTAAAGGAACAATCCCGGAAATTGTTTGAAGTCCGTGAAAAACGGGTCCGCCCCGCCTTGGATGACAAGGTTCTGACCGATTGGAACGGCCTGATGATCGCGACCCTGGCAAAAGCCGGTCATTATTTTGACGAACAATCCTGGCTGGATCAGGCAGAGAACGCTTTCCTGGCCATTACCACCTATTCAATGGAAGATAACGCCCGACTTTACCACAGTTTCCGGGCTGGAAAGGCCAAACATACCGGAACCCTGGATGATTATGCCAATATGAGTCGTGCCGCGCTAATTCTATATGAAATCACGGGTAAGGCTTTTTATCTGGAACGGGCTCAGCAATGGGTTGGCCATCTTAATGATCATTTCTGGGATACAGAGGGCGGATATTTCTACACCGCAGATGATGCAGAAGCCCTAATCGTCCGCACAAAAAATGCCTTTGATAATGCTGTTCCGTCCGGCAACGGTACGATGCTGGAAGTGCTTGGTCGCCTGCATTACTTAACAGGTGACCGCGAGCCTTTTGAAAAGGCAACGGATATCGTTCGGGTATTTTCCCCGGAACTGGGCCGTAACTTCTTCCCGCTTTCCACCTTTCTCAACAATTTTGAAACCCTTGTAGAAGGCAAACAGATTATAATTGTGGGCAAGCGGGATAACAAAGACACGCAACAGCTTCTGTCTGTCCTTAGTGACTTTAGTTTGCCAACAAAAGTGGTCAATGTCATTGAAGATACGGAAAGCCTTCCGACAGATCATCCAGCTTTTGGTAAAACGCGATTGGACGATAAAGCAACGGCCTATATCTGTACCGGTCCTGTCTGTTCAAATCCTGCAAACACGATTGTTTCCCTTCGATCCATCCTGGAGGCCTGATATGCCACAGCTTTCCATGCATAGCCCCATTGGGGATCTGACTGTTACAGAAGAAGATGGGGCTCTCATTTCCCTTGACTGGGGATGGGTCCCAGCAGAATGGCAAACAGAAACACCATTATTACGACGGGCGATTGAACAGCTAAATGAATATTTTGATGGTGACAGGCTGGACTTTGACCTTCCTCTCGACCCGCCCGGATCTGACTTTCAAAAGGCCGTATGTGCGGCCATGTGTGCCATCCCCGGCGGATCCACCCTCAGTTATGGTGAGATTGCCAAGAAATTGGAAAGTTCTGCACAGGCAGTTGGAAATGCCTGTGGCCTGAACCCAATTCCCATTATAATCCCATGTCATCGTGTGTTAGCAGCCGGTAAACAAATGGGCGGCTTTTCGGGTCAGGGCGGTGTTGAAACGAAAACAATCCTTCTTGAATTGGAGGGAGCCCTTCCCCCGCAACAACAACAGCTCGATATATGACAACCAACAGGGGCGCCTGTAAAAGGAATAAAAAATGACAAAAGCAATCATCTTTAGAGAAGCCGGCGGACCAAGTGTCATGCGTTGGGAAGACGTAACGCTAGGCAAACCGGGTCCCGGTGAAGTACGGGTCAAACACAATGCCATTGGCCTGAACTATATTGATACCTACTTTCGGTCCGGGTTATATCCCTCCCCTTTACCGGCCTCACCCGGTATGGAAGCTGCTGGTATTATTGAGGAACTGGGCGATGGCGTGACAGGTTTTGCTGTTGGCGACCGGGTAGCATATGCCGGACGGCCCATTGGCGCCTATTCCGAAGAACGTAACCTGCCAGCTGACATCCTGATCAAAATTCCGGACAGTATTGACGATCAGACGGCGGCCGCCATGATGTTACAGGGTATGACGGTCGAATATCTGCTACAACGGACGTTTCACGTGAAACCTGGTGATACCATCCTTTTCCACGCGGCGGCAGGTGGTGTGGGTCTGCTGGCCTGTCAATGGGCCAAAAAGGTTGGCGCTACAATTATTGGTACGGTTGGTTCAGAAGAAAAAGCAAAACTTGCCAAGGAACATGGGTGCGATCACGTGATTAACTACCGAACCGAAAATTTTGTTAAACAGGTTCGGGACATTACAGACGGAAAAGGGGTTCCGGTCGTTTATGATGGCGTTGGTAAAGACACCTTCGAAGGTTCCCTGGATTGTCTGCAAAGCCGTGGCCTCATGGTTTCATATGGGAATGCCTCTGGGCCGGTAAGTGGGTTTGATCTTGGTATTCTTGCCGCGAAAGGATCCCTTTATGTGACGCGTCCTTCCCTTATGGATTACACTGCCAGCCGATCAGAGCTTGAACAATCCGCCGCGGATGTAATCAAAATGGTGGAGACCGGCGCGTTAAAAATTACAGTGAATCAAACTTATCATATGAGTGAAGCTGTTAAAGCCCATGAGGATCTGGAGGGCCGTAAAACAACAGGTTCCACCATATTCACCCTATAAAACTGACGGGGATGAAAAAGCCGATATATTTTTTTCATCCCCATTTATTAATTATTTTCAATGGCGTAACATATGTAATTACATACATTATTACTAAAAATATCAGCTAATTAGAAATAAAATTTATGATTTTACATATTTGTCCAGCCTAACGCCTTTGTGGAAGCCTTAGCGATTTTCGCCGCAAAAAGTCAGATGCTTTTTCTTCTGAAATATTTTCAAGTTTAAGCGCGGATATCAGCCGTAGACTTTCATCATTTGAAATATCAACCACCCACCCATTGCGGCGAATGGTCAGTACGGCAATTGTAAATGCCAATCGAATATTGCCGACAGCAAACGGTTTTTCTCCCAGCAACCCCACCAGAATGGAAACAGAGACATCAAAAATATCTGATCCATTTCCTGTGGTCACCATCAATCTGGGCCATGCCAGGGCTGCCCCTAACCGACCTTCATCTACTTCCTGTCGGGTAATTTCTGGTTGATACTTTTCAAGCTGCTTGGAATGAACGCGCTTGATGACCCCTTTTGACGGCAGAAACAGAGTCATTTCAATCCTCCATCTGGTGAAGGGAGGGTGCAAATCGGTCTTCTACAAATTCGTAAAGATCCATAAACAGATCATAATCCTGATCCAATTTTCGAATACGAAAGGATTCCCCATCAATTTCAACTTGAAGGGTATCGCCCACTTCAATACCAAGCTGGCGCAGAAATTCAGCAGGAATGGTCACACCAGCCGCGCTTCCGGTTCTTCTTAGACGGGTTTCAAAGGGTTCAGGCTGTAATGTGCGTTTTGGCGCCACGGCTGTATCTCACTTTATACTTATATACAGGTAATAACATAGGTTATTACAATTAAACAACCGTAAATAAACAGATATTTTTATTCGAACTTTTGCAAAAACCACAAAAAAGCCCGGATATTCGCAAGGAATACCGGGCTTTTAACTGTCTGTGACCGACAATTTCGTTAGGCGTTCATGCTATCAAAGAAATCGTCGTTGGTTTTACTGGTCCGTAATTTATCCAGCAGGAATTCCATGGCATCCGTTGTTCCCATTGGATTGAGAATACGGCGCAGAACCCACATCTTGGACAATGTTGCCTTGTCCACCAGCAGTTCTTCCTTGCGAGTACCAGACTTGGTGATATCGATCGCCGGGAAGACACGTTTATCAGAGAGTTTCCGATCAAGAATAATCTCTGAGTTACCGGTGCCTTTAAACTCTTCAAAGATAACTTCGTCCATACGCGAACCCGTATCGATCAGCGCCGTTGCGACAATTGTCAGAGAACCCCCTTCTTCAATATTACGCGCAGCACCAAAGAACCGTTTCGGCCGTTGCAGGGCATTCGCGTCCACACCACCGGTCAAAACTTTACCACTGGACGGCACCACTGTGTTATAGGCACGGGCCAAACGGGTAATACTATCCAGAAGAATAACCACATCGCGTTTATGTTCCACAAGCCGCTTGGCTTTTTCAATCACCATCTCAGCGACCTGAACATGTCGGGATGCCGGTTCATCAAAAGTTGACGACACAACCTCACCGTTCACCGACCGTTTCATGTCGGTCACCTCTTCCGGGCGTTCATCGATCAACAGGACGATCAGATAAACTTCGGGATTATTGGTTGTGATGGAGTTCGCGATATTTTGTAAGAGAACCGTCTTACCAGTTCTTGGTGGAGCAACAATCAGTGCACGCTGGCCTTTACCTTGCGGCGATACCAGATCAATCACACGGGCGGAACTGACCACCTGGGTTGGATCTGGTGTTTCAAGTTTAATCCGTTCTTCAGGATAAAGCGGGGTCAGATTGTCAAAATTGATTTTGTGACGGGCCTGTTCAGGATCTTCAAAGTTAATTTTTTGAACTTTCAAGAGAGCAAAATATCGCTCACCATCTTTTGGACTTCTAATTTCGCCTTCGACAGTATCCCCTGTTCGGAGCGAAAATCTTCGAATTTGGCTTGGACTGATGTAAATATCATCCGGTCCGGCCAGATAGTTTGCATCTGGCGATCGAAGAAAACCAAATCCATCCTGCAGGATCTCTAAGACGCCACCACCAGTGATTTCTTCGCCATTTTCAGCTTTTTGTTTGAGAATTGCGAAAAGAAGCTCTTGCTTACGCATGGTCGAAGCATTTTCAATATCAAGGGCTTCGGCCGCCGCCAACAATTCAGGCGGGGACTTTTTTTTAAGTTCTTGAAGATTCATATTAAATTCTTGAGGATCCATTAAATTCTCAGAAGATTGTCCATAGTGATCAATTTTTTAGAGAAATTCTGTATGATTACTGTTCTGGGAAGTAAGGCGTTATACTAACGCTGTTTCTCTGTAAGGAAAACGAAATATAGAAAGTATATAACGCAGATTAAGTCGGGAGAATGCCGACCTCTTGTTTAAAAGAAATGCCAGCTTCTGAAGGCCAAGTCAACGAAAATGTGAGATAAATTGACATTTGAGCGATCAAAAAGGTTTAACAACGACCATTATGACGATAACAATCATTAATATGGTTGGTATTTCATTTGTATACCGATAAAACTTTGAACTTCTTGTATTTTTATCCTGTTCGAACTCTTTCCGCCACTTGGAAAGGGATCCGTGAAAACCGCTCATCAGGAACAGAGCCGCCAATTTGGTCCAGATCCAATAGGACGCCCAGTCCACTATTCCCGGCGTCGCAAGTAATAACCCACCAAACAGAAAACTGGAAACCATGGCCGGATTTATGATCCCCCGCAGAAGCCGTCGTTCCATTATTTTAAAGGTTTCTGACTGTTCCGAGCCTGCTGCCGTATCACTATGATAAACATATAAACGAGGCAAATACAGCATTCCAGCCATCCAGGCGATGACCGATATGATATGTAATGCCCGTGTCCACGGATAAAAATCTGCTAATAAGTCCATCATATTAATCTACCTTGGCGAACGGACAATCTGCCATTGATTTTGGACAGATAGCCTGTCCGCATAAACTTGTCATCTTCCCGCGTTCCATGCCCAGAACAAGATCGGCAAGACCATTAATATAATCAGCATGGACACCCACTGTTGGCACCCGATAATAGTCCGGCACCCCTGATTGTTCCGCAAGTTCAGCATATTCAATGTCAAGCTCTACAAGCGTTTCGGAATGTTCAGAAACAAACGCGACAGGAATGATCATGAGGGACCGGTTCTCTTTTCCAGCCCGTTCAATTTCATCTTCCGTTGCCGGCTTGATCCATTCAACAGGTCCAACCCGGCTTTGATAACAGATCGTGTAATCCAGATCCGGAATGTTCAGTTTTTTGACAATTGCCGCAACCGATTGTTCGACCTGCCACTGATACGGATCCCCGGCATCGACAATTTTCTTTGGTAAGCCATGGGCCGAAAACAACAATCGAGGACGATCCTTATTTTCCGGAATTTGTTGCAGTTTTTCCAAAATAAGTGCCGTATTTGCGTCAATGAAGCCTTTATCATCGGGGTAACAGCATAATTCTGTTGTGACAGCATCAAGGCCAACCTGCTTGGCAACCTTTTTCCATTCCTTCACTGAAGAGCCCGTTGTCGTGGTAGAAAACTGCGGATAGAGCGGTAACAGAATAACTTCATCCGCCCCAAACGCTTTAACGTCTCGTACGGTCTGCTCTGTCATTGGATGCCAATAGCGCATCGCAATGAAAACCTTCACTTCATCCGATTTTAACAGGTCTGTTAAACGTGTCTGCAGGGCAGTCGCCTGATCACGGGTCTGTTGCAGGAGCGGAGACGATCCCCCAATATTACGATAAATATCCTGGGCAATGGGGGCCCGTCTTTTGGAAATCAGCTTGGCAATAAGATACCGGATCGGTTTTGGAACGCGAATAATGGCAGGATCATAAAACAGATTGAACAAAAAAGGCTCAACAGCCTCAAGATTATCGGGTCCGCCCAAATTAAATAAAACAACCGCTTTTCGCGCCATTATAAGTCCTATTTCTTCCAGTTATGAAGGGTATCTGCCAAAAGACCCACATTTTCAGGAGGGGTTTGGGGAATGATACCGTGGCCTAGATTGAAGATATGGGAACCGCTTCCTAATGTTTCCAGAATGTGATGAATGCGATCAACCATTTTCTGACCACCAGTGACCAGCAAGATGGGATCCAGATTTCCCTGAACCGTTACATGAGGCTGGATTTCGGTTTTCGCCCACTCCAGAGGAGCGGCTGTATCCAGACTGACGGCTGTGACACCCGTTTGCTTGACAAACTGGCTCAGATTTCCACCGGCCCCTTTTGGAAAGCCGATAATTGGAAAGTCTGGATGGCGCGCCCGAATGGCTGTAATGATTTTGGCGGTAGGCTCGGTTACCCATTTGGCAAATTCTTCATCGGGCAATACACCAGCCCAAGTATCAAAAATCTGCACAACCTCTGCCCCGGCTTCGATTTGTTTTAACAAATATTCGGTGGTTGAAACGATCAGAAGATCGATCAGTTGCTGAAAACCGTCTGGATCAGAGTAAATCCATTTTTTAATGTTCACATAATCTTTTGAACCGCGTCCTTCCACCATATACGTGGCAACTGTCCAGGGTGCACCTGCAAATCCGATAAGGGTACAGCTTTCTGGCAATGAGGAAGATAACCGATCAACTGTTTCATAAACCGGGTTTAAAACTGAATGAAGTTTATCGAGACTGAGCGATGAAAGCTCCTTTGCCGAGCGTACAGCGTCTAAAACAGGCCCTTCCCCCTCCTTGTAGGCTAAAGGTTGGCCAAGGGCGTCAGGGATCAGGAGAATGTCAGCAAACAGGATTGCAGCATCCATGTTATATCGGCGAAGCGGTTGCAAAGTGACTTCTTCGGCAAGTTTGGGATTATAACACAAATCGAGAAAGGATCCTGCATTGGCCCGGGTTTCACGATATTCAGGTAAATATCGTCCTGCTTGACGCATTAGCCAAAAAGGTGGCCGGTCTAGGGTTTCTTTTTTTAAAGCCCTGATCATGCGTTTTGAAGCGGTGTTGGACACGCTGTTCCCTTTCTAAAAAGTTATCCCATTAAATAGATATATTTATAAATAGGTTGTAGTTGTTGTTGATCCCTGTGGATAACGGGGATGATTATTCATGCACAGTCTTTACAGGATTTCTGTGGATAAAATCCAGTTCTTATAGAGATTTGCGAATAACTATCAAATAAACGCGTTTTTCCCGGCTCCCTAATAGTGGGGAATATGGGGATAACTTTTCTGAGGAAAACCATTTTGTGAGAAATTCACATTTTTCCCATTTGGTGTTTAAAGTTATTCACCTTCTGAAAAGGATAGGGAGGAATCAGGTATTACGATGATGAATTATTTTGATACTGGCGTAACAGCCATGTTATCCCTGTTATTCACATAATCCACAGGTCAGCCGGAACCCCTAAATATGCCTGAAATTCACGTTCATCTTGTCTCGGATTCTACGGGTGAAACCCTTCAATCCATGTCCCGTGCGGCGTTGGTCCAGTTTGAAAAGGTTGACCCGAAAGAACATGTCTGGTCCATGACACGGACTGTTCGACAATTGGATGATATCCTTGATTCCATTAATAAAAATCCGGGTTTGGTTCTCTTTACTCTGGTAAATAAGGATTTAAGACGCACCTTGGAAAAAGGCTGCAAAAAATTGAAAGTGCCCTGTGTCTCTGTTCTGGATCCTGTATTAATGGCCTATTCCGGATATTTAGGACAGGAAAGCCGCAATTTACCTGGCCGTCAACATACGCTGAACCAGGAGTATTTTGATCGGATTGAAGCACTGAACTATACCATGGCCCATGATGACGGACAGATGCCTGATGGTTTGAACGATGCTGATATTGTGCTGGTCGGGGTATCCAGAACCTCAAAAACGCCCACATCCTTTTATTTGGCCCATCGGGGATTGAAAACCGCGAATGTTCCAATTGTTCCTGCGATCCCGCTACCAGAACAGGTTTTTACATTGAACAAACCATTGGTTGTCGGCCTAACGACAAGCCCGGACAGGCTTTCACAGATCCGTAAAAACAGGTTGCTTTCGTTAAAAGAAACCCACGAAACGGACTATGTGGATAAAGACCGCATCAAGGAAGAGGTGATTGAAGCTCGAAAGCTTTGTACGAAAAAAGGCTGGCCAATCATTGATGTTTCCCGCCGGTCGGTTGAGGAAACGGCCGCCCAGATCATCACCCTTTTCAATACCCACCGAAAAGATCATTTTTAGGAACAGGACCCGATGAACGTTTCCAGTAATACAGCTGTTATTCTGGCTTCATCCAGTGAAGCCCGGGCAACGGTTCTTAAAAATGTAGGCCTTCCGTTTGAACAGATTGCCCCTAAAGTCGATGAAGAGGAATTGAAGCATTCCATGCATGCCGCCGGTGCAACTGCCATGGAAACCGCGGTATCGCTGGCAGAATTGAAGGCACTTAAAATATCAAAAGCCTTTCCAGAACATCTGGTTATTGGCGCAGATCAAATGCTGGAATGCGGGTCCATATGGTTTGATAAACCTGTGGATATGGAACATGCGCGGGCCCATTTGACGGCTTTACGCGGGAAAACCCATTATTTGAGCAACGGGATCTGTGTTGCAAAATCCAGTACCGTGATCTGGCATCATACAGATCAGGCCGCCCTGACAATGCGTCATTTTACCGATGAATTTCTTACCCGGTATCTGGAACAGGCTGGCGAGGATATTTTAGGGTCGGTTGGCGCCTACCATCTGGAAGGACTTGGTGCCCAGTTATTTCGAAAAATCGATGGGGACTTCTTTTCAATAATGGGACTGCCCCTGTTGCCTTTGCTTGATTTCCTACGCGGTCATAAGGTTGTAATCACATGAAGAAAAATGCCGGTGTGATGGGGTTTCCCATCGCGCATTCATTATCACCGCGTCTGCATGGCTACTGGATTAAAAAATATGGTCTCGATGCCGACTATCTGGCCCGCGAAGTGCGTCCGGAAAACCTGAAAGACACGTTGCGCAGACTTCCTCAGGAATGTTTGTCAGAAGGATCTGTTTTTTGCGGCACAAACCTGACAATTCCGCTGAAAGAAGCGGCCATGGACATTGTTGATATTGTGGAAGAAGCCGCGCAGAAGATCGGTGCGGTAAATACGGTGGTTGTCAACGAAGAGGGGCAGCTGATTGGCCGGAATACGGATGGTTTGGGATTTCAGGATTCTTTAGCTGAACATGTGGATATTAAAACTTTTCACAATAAAACAGCGCTTGTCCTTGGCGCGGGCGGCGCTGCCCGCGCTATTGTCTTTGCCTGCCTGATGATGGGCTTTCGCCGTATATTATTGACCAACCGTACCCGGCAGCGGGCTATTGATCTTGCGCAGGATATGAAAAGCGAAAAAATTGACGTTATTCAATGGGAGGAACGCGCCGCTTTTTGCAAAGAGGCTGATCTATTGGTCAACACAACCAGTTTGGGCATGACAGGGCAGGATCCGCTTGAATTGAATTTGGATAGATTGAAAAACGGATGTGTTGTCACTGATATTGTTTATGTGCCGTTGGAAACGGATTTATTGCGACAGGCCCGGGAAAAAGGATATCGCACTGTGGATGGGCTTGGTATGCTTTTGCATCAGGCGAAAGCCGGGTTTGAAGCCTGGTTTGGTATCAAACCTGAAGTTGATGCGGCATTACGAGACTATGTATTACAAGGGTTAAACAAGAAATGACAATAAAACTCCTTGGTCTGACCGGATCCATCGGGATGGGAAAATCGACCGTTGGCAAAATGTTCGAAAAACTGGATATTCCGATTTACAATGTGGATGCCAGAATTCATGAATTATATGAGCCGGGCGGGATTGCTGTAGAGCCGGTCGGGGCCGTTTTTCCAGATGCTATCATTGATGGGCGCGTAGACCGCCCAACATTGAGCAAGCTGGTTGTCGGAGATGACGCGGCCATAAAGAAACTGGAACAGATTGTTCATCCTCTGGTGGGTCAGGACCGGGCTGATTTTATTTCGAAAGCGGAACAAAATGGTCATGACATGGTTGTGCTGGATGTTCCATTGATCTTTGAAACGGGCGGTGAGGAAAACTTCGATACGATCATAGTGGTCAGTGCCCCTCATCATATCCAGAAATCGCGGGTATTGGAGAGAGCCGATATGTCAGAAGAAAAATTTCATTCAATTCTGGCGCGCCAGACGCCTGATGCGGAAAAACGGCAGAAGGCGGATCACGTGATTAATACTGACTGCACGGAAGAAGAAACCTTTGAACAGGTAAAACAGCTGGTTGATCTGTTAAGAGGAGCCTGAAGGAATGAGGGAAATAGCGCTGGATACGGAAACAACGGGATTTGATCCGTCAACGGGGGACCGTATCGTTGAAATCGGCTGTGTGGAGATGGAAAATTACATGGCGACAGGCCGTGTTTTTCATCGATATATCAATCCTGAACGGGACATGCCCGAAGCGGCGTTTAAAGTTCACGGATTAAGCGAAGCGTTTCTGAAAGGTCACAAAGTGATGGCCGAAGAAATTGATGATTTCCTTGAATTTATCGGTGACTCGCCGCTTGTCATTCACAATGCTGAATTCGATATGAAATTCATCAATGCAGAATTGATCCGGCTGAAGCGCAAGCCGATTTCCATGTCACAATCCATTGATACCGTTGCGATGGCGCGCAAAATGTTTCCAGGGGCCCAAGCTAATCTGGATGCGCTTTGCCGGCGGTTTAAAATTGATAATACGGCCCGTGTTAAACATGGAGCGCTGCTTGATGCGGAATTATTGGCTGAAGTTTATCTTGAGTTGCGGGGGGGGCGTCAACGGGGCTTGTCATTGGCGCCAGAGGCTGATGGTACGTCAACAATTGTTACCCGCCAGTCCGAAATACGCCCGCCGCGTGCGCATGCCCCGACTGAAGAGGAGCTTGCTGCTCATGCCTCCTTTTTGGAGTCAATAAAAGATCCTATCTGGCGTCAGGAATAAAAAAACCGCCTGTTTAACAACAGGCGGTTTTTGATAAATTCAGTGCGGCAATCAGGCGTGGCCTGCTTCGCCCTGCTGTGATTTATGAGCGGAAAAAAGGCCCGCAAAATCAATAGGATCCAACTGCAGAGGTGAAAATCCACCATCTCGTGTTGCATCAGAAATAACCCGACGGGCAAATGGGAAGATCAAACGCGGGCATTCAATCATGCACATGATTTCCATGGAGTCCGATGGGAAGTTTCTCAGCAGGAACATGCCGCCGTAAACCAGCTCAACAATAAAGGCTGTTTCGTCACCATGTTTGGCAGTCGCCTGAATGCGAAGTTCAACTTCGTAATTTTCTTCCGTCAGGGCAGTGGCCTGGACGTTCACACCGATTTCAACGGTCGGTGCTGGCAATTCAGGGTTCAGACTTGCTGGGGCATTCGGGTTTTCAAAGGAAAGGTCTTTAATATACTGCGTGATAATCGACAGCATTGGTCCATCATTTTCAGTTTCTGCACCAGCAGCAGCCTGACCTGACTCGTTTTCAGCCATAATTTACTTTTCTCCATATGAAAGGCACAGAATAGGTGCCCAATTCTAGTTGACTGGCTAACATGTATTGGACGGCGGAACAAGTGGTACGCGCCCTGCCCTAGTTGTCTTTTGACCAGGGACTGTCTGGGTTGGGGTTGTTTTTTGTCCCGATTTTTGTGATGTCCTCGGACTTTTTGTCGTCTTCCTCGTCAACCACGTGAAATTCACCATCGATCACGGTTGATGATCGGCTGGAATAAGAACGGTCATAACCAGGCCGGGCGGACAGAATAAAACGTTTTCCCAACCAAAGAGCCAAAAAAGACCGGATCGGCGGTAAAAACAGCAAAAATCCAATAGAATCTGTTACAAATCCCGGAATGAGAAGAAAAAGTCCGGCAATCGCCAATAACAGACCATTTAAAATTTCCTTGGCAGGGGTTTCCCCTTTTTGAATGCGCGCCTGCGCCTGCGTCAGTATGGATAACCCTTGAATTCTAAGGAGAATCATACCGGCAACAGCGGTTAGGATGGTCAGAATAATCGTATTAAAGGCCCCGATTTCTCCCCCGATTTCGATAAAGACAGTGATCTCTATAATCGGGATTGCGATCAAGGCTGCTAAAAACAACAGGGGCAAACTTGTTTATCCTTCTCAGGGTTTCTATTTAGAAGGTAGCGGCCAATTGTTTTAAGGCTGGACAAAGAACCGTCTGGACCTTGAAACACGAACTCGCTACCTTGAAGTATAAGGCTTTCCAATAAATAGGAAAGATTTTGTCAATTACGATAATCGGTGTGAATTATATATTATGGACGATGGATCTTTCTTCCTAGACATTATTTTGTTGGCAATGGTTGCTGCCTTTATTTTTTTCCGATTGCGCGGAGTGCTCGGCAAACGCATGGGGCATGAACAGCAGCCTCGGGAAGAAATAACGCGAAAACCATATGCTGATCCAAAAGATCATCAGTCAGATGATGAACCGGATAATGTTGTTCCGATGAACGACAGAATTGAGTTTGAAAGAGATCCCCTGCCCGCCGAAACCACTCCGCTTGGTCAGACCTTGCGTCAGATGCACGAAATAGATCGGAGTTTTCAGGGGGATATTTTTGCCAGCCAGGCAGAGGCCGCCTATGAAGCCATCGTTATGTCTTTCGCAGAAGGGGATCGCGGAATGCTGAAAGATCTTCTTTCAGAGGAAGTCTACCGCAATTTTGAAGATGCGATTGAACAGCGAGAAAAAGATAATCTGGTGATGAGTACGGATATTCTTGCTATTCAGTCCTCTAAAATTGAAGCTGCGACGCTGGAGGGACGCGACGCAGAAATTACGGTGCGTTTTGAAGCAGAGATGATTTCGATGACAAAAGATGAGGAAGGCGTTGTCGTTAGCGGCGATCCTTACCCACATGTGGTTAAAGAGCTTTGGACATTTGCCCGCCGCCTTGGTTCAAATAACCCGAACTGGCTGCTTATCACGACAACAAGTGCTGACTGATCCAGAGAGAGGTCTGTTTCGTGACGAAAAAGACGGGTATTTTCACAGCATTGATTCTGTTGGTGATTTTGGCTGTATTGGGGGCGGTTTATTTTCTGTATTTTCAGAAGGATGAAGAGACAACCGATGCGTTGACCCTAAAACCGGCTGATTTTTCTGACCTTTCCGGCTGGCAGCAGGATAGTCTAGAACAATTCCTGCCGTCCTTTTTGCAATCCTGTACCCGGATACAGCGCTATCCCGATGACCGCTCGATGGGCGGAAATCTGATCGCTGGCCGGGCTGTCGATTGGAAAGATCTGTGTCAGAAGGCTTTTGCACTGCCTTCAGAAGCGACAACCATCCGGCGGTTCCTGGAAACAAATTTCACTCCGTTTGAAGTGCGTAATAATGTTGATCCTGTTGGATTATTTACGGGCTATTATGAAGCAAGCCTGAAAGGCAGCCTCACACAATCGGAAATTTACAATACGCCCTTATATTTGCGCCCAGCCGAGTTGGTCATGGTGCATCTGGGCCGCTTTCGCGACAGCCTGAAGGGGCAGCGGATTGCAGGGCAGGTCAAAAATGGCGAACTGCTTCCCTATCCGACACGCAAGGATATTGAAAGCGGGGCGCTGGAAAACCGGGATCTGGAAATTGTTTGGGTGGATAGCGCTGTAGATGCTTTTTTCCTTCACATTCAAGGCTCTGGCCGTATTGAATTGGAAGAAGGGGGCGATTTACGGGTTGGATATGCCGCCCAAAACGGTCACCCTTATTTCGCGATCGGAAAAACCCTGATCGAAGAAGGGCATGTGCCGCGGGAAAAAATGTCCATGCAGGCGATCCGTCAGTGGTTGGAAGAAAATCCTGAACGGGCGCAAGAGGTAATGAATAAAAACGCCTCGTATATTTTCTTCAGGAAACTCGACACGTCTGCTCCAATTGGCGCGCAAGGGGTGCCGCTTACCCCAAAACGCAGCCTGGCTGTAGACCGGAAATGGATGCCGCTGGGGGTGCCTGTCTGGCTTGAAACGGAGGTGGAGGGATCCTCATCCGCTATGGACCCGTTTAATCACCTGCTGATGGCACAGGATACGGGCGGTGCGATCCGGGGCCCGGTGCGCGGCGATGTCTTCTGGGGGCATGGTTCGGACGCCTATGAAAAAGCGGGATCCATGAAGAGTACGGGACGTTACTGGATATTCTTGCCCAACAAGGTGGCTAAGGAATATCTTGAAAAAAGTTCGGCTGTCCCGACTGGCTAAACCGGGATGATGACAGTATAGTTCCCTGCAGAGCTTGGGAGTATATTTGCATGTCTGAAAAGCAAGAGACCAAAGAGGTGGCGCTGTTCGTCACATGCCTTGTGGATATCAACCGTCCGTCGGTTGGTTTTGCGACGATAAAATTGTTGGAACAGGCCGGGTTTACCGTCATTGTCCCGGATGCACAAACCTGTTGCGGTCAACCGGCCTACAATTCCGGGGATAAACGCAGTACTCAGGAAATCGCCCGGAACGTAATCAAGACGTTCAAGCGTTTTCGGTATGTCATTGCGCCATCAGGCTCTTGTGCCGGTATGATCAAAAAACATTATCCGGAGATGTTCAAAGATGATCCGTTGATGCTGCTTGAGGCGGAAGACCTTGCCAGCCGGACGTTTGAACTGGTGTCCTTCTTGAAAGATGTGTGCGATTACGCGCCAGAAGGGGTCAAACTGGACAAAAAAATAACCTATCACGACAGTTGTTCCAGCCTTCGGGAAATGAAGGTTGTTGATCAGCCAAGGGCTTTATTGAGTGCCGTTGATGAACTGGATCTGATCGAGGCCGAAGATCGGGAAGCCTGTTGTGGGTTTGGCGGCACATTTTGTATCAAATATTCTGAAATCTCGGAAGAAATGGTGGATCGGAAGATCGATAATATTCTGGCAACGGGCGCAGACATGCTGACCGCCGGGGACTTAGGGTGCTTGATGAATATTGCGGGTCGCCTTCATCGAAAAGGCCATAAAGTCAAAGTTTTGCATATTGCCGAAATTTTGGCGGGCATGGCCGATGGGCCGGGCCTTGGGGAGGGACACTGATGCAGGTTACCAGCCGGAAGTTCAAGGAAAACGCTCATGAGGCCATGCAGGATGATGATCTGCGGGCAGCATTGAACCGGGTAAAAACCGGATTTACAACAGCACGGGCAAACGCAGCGGCCGATCTGCCGGAATTTGAGGATTTGCGCGACAAAGCGCGGGATATTAAAGATCACGTTCTGGAAAATCTGGATTATTACCTGGAGCATTTTGAGGAAAAGGTCACCGAACAGGGTGGCCATGTTCATTGGTGCTCCACCGCAGCAGACGCGCGGGCTGCTGTTTTGAAAATCTGCCGGGAGGTGGATGCCAAAACAGTGACCAAGGGTAAATCCATGATCACCGAGGAAATTGCCCTGAACAAATTTCTCGCCTCTGAAGGGATTGAACCGATCGAGACGGATCTGGGCGAATATATCATTCAGCTTGCTGATGAGCCGCCCAGTCATATTATTGGTCCCGCTGTTCATAAAACCAAGGAACAGGTAACGGAACTGTTTCATGAACACCATCAACAGTATGGCTATACAGAACGGGAAGAAGATCCTGAAAAACTGGTTGGCGAAGCCCGGGCTGTCCTTCGGCATAAATATGTCACTGCTGATGTGGGGATAACCGGGGCAAACTTTCTGGTAGCAGAAACCGGCTCAACGGTGATTGTGACCAATGAGGGAAATGGCGACCTCACCCAGTCTTTGCCAAAAACCCATATTGTTGTGGCCAGCCTTGAAAAAGTGATGCCGACGCTGGAAGATGTCAGCACGGTTATGCGGGTTCTGGCGCGTTCCGCCACAGGTCAGGAAATGTCCGTATACACGACCTTTTCCACGGGACCAAAACGATCCGATGATCTG
This sequence comes from Sneathiella aquimaris, assembly GCF_026409565.1. Taxonomy (NCBI): domain Bacteria; kingdom Pseudomonadati; phylum Pseudomonadota; class Alphaproteobacteria; order Sneathiellales; family Sneathiellaceae; genus Sneathiella; species Sneathiella aquimaris. The sequence goes on along the minus strand of NZ_CP112881.1, from coordinate 28,041 downwards.
GACGGACCGGAAAATTTTCACGTGATCCTGCTGGATGGTGGCCGGTCCGAAATGATTGGTACGGAATTGCAGGAGTTGCTGCGTTGTATCAGATGCGGTGCCTGTATGAACCATTGCCCGATTTATCATGCTGTCGGCGGCCACAGTTATGGCTGGGTATATCCGGGACCCATTGGTGCGGCGTTAAATCCGCAAATGGTGGGACTGGAGGAAGCCCGCGATCTTCCCAATGCGTCCACTTTTTGTGGTCGGTGTGAAGAGGTTTGCCCGGTGCGCATACCGCTGCCGAAGATCCTGCGTCATTGGCGAGAAGAAGCCTTTGAAAAACAGGTCTCCCCAAAACCTGAACGATGGGGGATCGAACTTTGGGGATATTTTGCGAAACGCCCTCGATTATATCAGTTTGCGACAGGGCTGGCGGCACGGATTTTGAGCAGGATGGCTGGCAAAAAAGGCCGCCTTAAATCCCTGCCATTTGCCAATGGATGGACGGCTGTTCGGGATCTGCCTGCACCGCAAGGCTCGACTTTCATGCAGCAATGGAAAAAGCAGGGAGGGCGCAGTAAATGAGTTCGAAAGCCAAAATCCTGAGCCGTATTCGGGCGCAAAAAGGGCGCGGACCCCTGAAATCCGAACATGCGGATATCCTGAAACAAAGAATGGCCGAGCATCAGAAGAATCTGATCCCGAAACGGGGGCAACGATCCTTGCCTGAGCAGGTTGATTTATTTCAAAGCAAAATGGAAGCATTGGCCACGACGGTTGAACGGGTCGAGAGTGCCGAAGATATTCCTGCGCGCGTTCAGGAGTATCTGAAACAGCATAACCTGCCCTCCCGCCTTAAAATATCACCCAGCGAAGCGATTTCCGGATTGAACTGGGCAGATTTGCCAACGTTGGAAATTGTTTCAGGTGCCGGTGCAGAAGAAGATATGGTTGGGGTCTCCCCGGCGTTTGCCGGTGTGGCAGAAACAGGGACTTTAATGATGGCTTCTGGCGCCATGACGCCATCAACCATCAATTTTCTGCCTGAAAATCATATCGCCGTTCTTAATATATCGGATATGAAAGGCTCTTATGAGGAAGCGTGGGATGCCCTTCGGGACAAGATGGGTGATCAGGGTCTGCCGCGTACAGTAAACCTTATTTCTGGCCCGTCCCGAACAGCGGATATTGAACAGCGGCTGATAATGGGCGCCCATGGCCCCAAGCGATTGCATGTGATTTTGGTGGGTGATGGCTCGAAAAGCGAATAAATCAAAACCGGAAAAGCGCGGATCAGGGAAAAGCCTGACCGATGAGGATCTGTATCTATGGAACTATGTTCTAAGAGATGTCACGCCGATCCGCAGCAATCGTTTTACCGGTTTTGAAGAATTTGCCAAAAAAATCCCGGAAAAGGAGATATCCGTTCCCAAAAAACGGGCTGATCCCCGGAAAAAAGCAACTGCCCTTAAACATAGCCCCAGTTCTGCACCCTATCGGAAGGGTACAGATAATGCGCTGTTTCGTGAAAGTGTTGTCCCGTCCTCCCGACAATCGGTTCCAGGTCTTGACCGAAACAGTTCTGAAAAACTGCGCAAAGGGAAGATGGTCATTGAAGGCCGGGTGGATTTGCACGGGATGAACCGGCGGGTTGCCCATCAACGGCTTCGATCTTTTCTGAACGGCGCCTATTTGCAGGGCAAACGCTGCGTTCTTGTCATTACGGGTAAAGGATCTTCGGTCGATAAGACGGATGATGCACCTTATATGGGCGGGGGTCGCCGCGGTGTTTTGAAAGAAGAAGTTCCCAAATGGCTCGCAGAACCTGATTTGCAGCGCCTGGTACTTGACTATCGGACAGCCCAGATCAAACATGGGGGCGCTGGTGCCCTTTATGTTTTGATGAAGCGTGCCCGTTAAGGGAAAGGAGAACCCGGTGTGACGCCTTTTGGTCTACGTGTGAGAACGTTACGAGAAGAACAGGATATCAGCCTGAAAAAAATGGCCGAGGATCTAGCCATCAGTTCGGCCTATCTGTCTGCACTGGAACATGGTCGGCGGGGCCTTCCTTCCTGGTCTCTTGTCGAACAGATTTGCACCTATTTCAATATTATCTGGGATGAGGCAGAGGATTTACACAGGCTTGCCGCCTTGTCTCACCCCAAAGCCACGGTTGATACCAGTGGCCTGTCACCGGTTGCCACGGAATATGCCAATTTACTGGCAAAAGAAATTCGCAACCTGTCTGAAGCGCGCCTTCAGGAAATGCTGACCTACTTGAAAAACTCCACACCGAAACGATTATGACGCAGGCCCGATCAGATCTTGGAAAACGGCTGGCCGCAGGCGTACAGGTCCTTTTTACGGCCCTTGGCTATAGCAGTATGACAGAAGTTAAACTGAAATCTGGCCGACGGGTTGACGTGATGGGGATTAACAAAAAGGGTCATATTCTGGTGGCCGAAGTGAAAAGCAGCCCGGCTGATTTTCGATCCGATGGAAAATGGCCGGAATATCTGGAATTTTGCGATGGCTATTATTTTGCGGTTGCGGATGATTTCCCATTGGATCTATTGCCCGCTGAGCAGGGAATTATCATTGCCGATCCCTTTCATGCCGAAATTTTGCGGCCCTGTGAAGATATCAAGCTGAATGCCACACGCCGGCGGAATATAACCCTGCGATTTGCCCGTCAGGCGGCCGAACGGTTACGACTTCAGATCTGATCGAGCGGCCTTGTTGAGGGACCAGTCATATCGATACCCCTCTATTGCAGTGATGTTTTTCAGCTTTTGTTTCAGGGAAGGATCGGCAAAGGCGCGGATATGATCCAGAATTTCAGTTTCATCCTGCCCGAAATCCTCCGAAAACCAGTTATACAGGCTGGAAATCACAACGGTTTCCGGATCTTCCAATGTGACTCCTCTAGGATGATTTATAAAGGCTCGGGCGGCGGCATCCAGCTGTTGCTCCAGTCGCTCTGCGTTCAGTGCTTGTTCCGGGATATCAGGGCACCCGAGAGACGCACAGTTCACAACATAATGGACCCGGGCATCCTGCCAGATGGGTCGTAGAATGGAATGTTCGATCCTGTCCAGCGATACGGGCTTTCCTTCGACTGTCAGAAGGTCCTTTTTCCATGGGCCTACAGAGAAGAAACCAGGGGAGATATTGATCTCTTTGATACTGGATTGCGGGGTGTAATCCAGTATCAGATCGAGTGTGGCGGCGTTATACAGATTAACCCAGAAGGCAAATTGCTGTTTCCGGTTCAATGACAGGACCGGGGTTTTCTGAAGTCTGTCGAGATAGGATTGTAAGGATGTTTTGTCTTTTGATGTGACCTGTTCATAGGCAATTCGGGCAATCCCGTCTGTTCCTGTCCCCCGATATCGTAACAGAAACTGATCAAGGGTTGTATGGTCAACCGTTCGTGTCGATGCTTCGTCAGACCTGTTCCAGAACGGATCCAGTTCTGCGGCTGGTGCAGCAAGCAGGGTATTTACCGTCAGCCCTTGAATGATGAGCAGCGATAATAAAAAAAACAGTAATGCAGCGATCCGGTCTTTCTTCATCTAACCCCTGAAAAAACGATTGGCGTTCCCTGAATATAGGTTGGCAGGCGTTTCAGATCGCGTCACATTGAATAACATTTGCATGCGCTGGATTACCGGTAGGGGTTTGTCTTTGCCAGATAGTCTGTCACATATTCGGCAATCCCGTCTTCCAGACTGTAGAAATTACCGCCATAACCGGCATCGCGCAGCTTTTTCATGTTGGCCTCTGTGAAATACTGGTATTTGTCCCGAATGGAGACAGGGGTATCAATATACTGGATCTTTTCGTCAACCCCGGCAGCCTTGAAGGTTGCTGATGCCAGATCCTTGAAGCTTCTTGCTTTTCCTGTGCCCAGATTGAACAATCCTGAAACGGTGCGATTTTCAAGAAGCCAGAGAATGACTTTCACGCAGTCTTTCACATAAACAAAATCCCGCAGCTGACCCCCGTCCTCGTATTTCGGGTTGTGGGATTTGAAAAGGGTAACAGCCTCTCCTGCCGCGATTTTCGGGTAAGACTGGGCAATTACGCTTTTCATGCCTTCTTTATGATATTCATTTGGACCATAAACATTGAAAAACTTCAAGCCTGCCCATTGCGGTGGCATTTGGGCGCCAGTTTTCTCCTGCCGCGCAACAAATTTGTCAAAGGCATGTTTGCTCCAGCCATACAGATTTAAAGGAGACAGTTTTTCCAGCGCGTCTTCGCTTTGATCATCGTCAAACCCGGCGGCCCCATCTCCATAGGTAGCCGCTGAGGAGGCAAAGATAAAAGGAACACTATGATGGGTGGCAAAGTCCCATAATGCTTTGGTTGGGCGATAGTTTTTCATTAAAATCTGGTCGCCGTCCCGCTCGGTCGTTGCTGAAATAGCACCCATATGGATTATGCCATCCAAAGATTGACCATTTTCGCGCAACCAAGTTTGCAGGGTGTCAGGATCGATAAAATCAGCGATCACATGATGGGCCAGATTTTTCCATTTATCGCCCGTTTCCAGCCAGTCACAGACATGAACGATATCGCCCCGTTCAGAAAGGGCCGCCACAATGTTGGAGCCGATGAAACCAGCGCCGCCGGTTACAAGATACTGCTGTGCCATGCTTTAAGGTGCTTTCTTCTTATCGATATCCAGAAGTTTCTGAATGGTCCGTGTTGTGCTGAAACCTTCTTTCAGCTCTGCCAGATGAACCCGTCCGCCATAATCCATCACTAAATCGGCCCCAACGACAGTTTCAACGGTATAATCGGCCCCTTTTACCAGAATATCGGGCTTAATTTCTTCAATTAGCTTAAGGGGGGTGTCTTCTGCAAAGGGAACAACAAGATTTACATCTTCAAGGCTTGCCAGAACAATCGCCCGGGATGTTTCATTTGTAGCAGGCCGATCCGGCCCTTTTAAGCGCTTGATACTGTCATCAGTATTCAGGCCAATGATCAGACGGTCACATTCGGCTTTAGACTGTTTAATCAGGGAAATATGGCCCGGATGGATCAGATCAAAACAGCCATTGGTGAACCCGACTTTCAAGCCCCGTGCCCGCCAGTTATTAACAATTTCCAGTGCCTGGCTGAGGGATGTGACCTTCTCATCGGTCTGCCGCACTTCCTCATTATGCAGGGCGGCGGACAGCTCGTCGGTTGACACCGCAGCGGTGCCTGTTTTGGCAACGACAATGCCGCCCGCTAAATTCGCAAGCGTGGCAGCATCTGCCGGGGAGGCCCCGGCTCCGATAGCAAGGGCCAAAGTTGCAATAACACTGTCACCGGCACCGGACACATCAAAGACTTCCTGCGCCTGTGCTGGAATATGATGGGCTGAACTTCCTGAAACAAGGCTCATACCGGCTTCGGACCGGGTGACCAGCAGCGTATCAATACCATCCCGTTGCATGACGAACCGGGCGGCTTTTTCGGTCTGGGTATCGCTGTCACAGGGTAATCCGGCGGCGGTGGTCATTTCTTTTCGGTTTGGTGTTAATAAAGTAACACCGGCATATCTTTTGAAATCTGTGGATTTCGGATCCGCAATAACAGGTTTTCCGGCCGATCCTGCCAATTTGATGACTGCGGACAGAACTTCATCGGATAATACGCCTTTGGCGTAGTCTGATAAAATAACGATGTCGCATTGATCAAGCGCGGCCTCGAAAGCGGCGATTATTTTTTGTGCGGTTTCCTGCCCCAACGCATGAGAGGCTTCTGCATCAGCCCTTAATAACTGCTGACCATCAGCGATATACCGGGTTTTTACAGTGGTTGGCCGACGTCCCGATGAAATGAGTGCATCGGTAAGCTTGTCTTCCTTTTCAAGGAGATGACGGACTTCCCGCCCTTCAGGATCATCGCCGATCACGGCAACCAGGGTGGCTGATCCGCCAAGGGACAGGATATTGCGCACCACATTACCCGCTCCGCCAAGCATGGATTGTTGATGCGAAATGCTGAGGACAGGAATGGGGGCCTCTGGTGAAATGCGCCCGGCAGTTCCATAGGTGAAGCGGTCCAGCATCACATCGCCCAGACACAGGACGGATAGGGATTTGAAATTTTCAATGATCACGCTCAGGGGCATCGCTTCTGTCATGGATCAGGCCAGTTTTAATCGTTTTTCCAAAGCACCGCACAGCATATGTCCGAAGGTGATATGCATTTCCTGGATGCGCCGAGTAGAGTGCGCCGGGATAATCAAGGTATGATCCGCAAGTTTGGGCATCACGCCGCCATCCCGACCGGTCATTGCACAGGTGACCAGTCCTTTTTGTCTGGCCATTTGAAGGGCCGCAACCACATTGGGACTGGTTCCCGATGTCGAAAGGCCAACCGCAACATCGCCAGCTTTTCCAAGGGCTTCCACCTGCCGGGCAAAAACAGCGTCATACCCCAGATCATTAGCGCCTGCTGTCAGGGCTGAGGTATCGGTGTTGAGGGCGATCGCTGCAATGGGGGCGCGGTCGCTGATAAAGCGGATAACCAGTTCAGCCGATAAATGCTGGGCGTCAGCAGCGCTCCCCCCATTACCAAAGAACAGTATTTTTCCGCCGTTGAGGATCGATTTTTCCCATGCTGCGAGCATCTCCATGAAGGGTGTTTGCAGCGTTGCCCGGCTTTTCGCCAGAGTTTCGGCGTGATCTTCCAGTTCTTCCTGGAAATAGGTTTCAAGTTCCAAAGCGGATTATCCTCAATTTTCTGACCCTTAAGGGTAATAGTATAGATGAGGTCATCGTGTAAATCGCCAGTTTGTTTTCTGAGAGCCCCTGACCCTTGTTTTATCCGCTTATGGCCCCTTCACTCGGGGGAAATGTTCCGTTGGCGATATCCTTGATCAGACGCAGATGACGCGGTAACAGTTTTTTATGGGCATACCGGTCCATCACGGTTTTGCGGGCTGATTTTCGAATATCATCCAGTTCTTTATGATGATCCAGGGCAAAGGCAATTTTTTCGGCGAACGCCTCGTGATCAAAGAAGTCTGCTAAAAACCCGTTCTCCCCATCCCGGATAACTTCTTTTACAGGGTCCGTGTCGCTGGCTACAACCAGGGCACCGCAGGACAGGCACTCGATCAGCGACCAGGAAAGAACAAACGGTATTGTAAGATATGCCTGGACAGTGGAGGCCTGTAGTACTTTCAGGTAATCAGCATAGGGAAGCAGGCCAGTGAAATGAAGCCGCGACATATCAGGATCAAGTTCTTCGATCATGCGCTTGCGCCAGCTCTCTCCCTCAGGCAGCTTTTTGCCATAGGCCACCCGATCCTGACCCACAACGACTACATGCAGATTGGGCCGTTGCTTCATGAGCAGGTTCGCGGCGCGCATGAATTCCGGGAACCCCCGATAGGGTTCCATCCCGCGGGTCGCATAGGTCAGGATTTCATCTGCATGGGACAGATCAAGAGAGCCAAAAATTTTCGGGGCATTCGGCTTTGGTTTGAAAAAGTCCGTATCAACGCCATCATGCAGGACCGATAGTTTGGGTTTAAAAGTGTCGGGAAACTGAGAGGCTTGAAACTGTGTAGGGATTTGTCCCCAGTCGCAATGGGCCAAATCCATTAAAACAGGCAGGTTTTTGGTCCGAATGCGACCGGCATCATCGAAGTTGATGCTGGATTCCTTTAAAAAATCCGCGTCCGACCCGAAGGCATGATAATACCATTCAAAATAACACAGCAGTTTCGCATCCGGAAAAACGTCTTTAACATACAGGGCCGGTCCCCAGCCCGAATGGGCGCAAATGATATCCGGCGTAAAGCCCTTGTTTTTTAAATCGATACAGGCGCGAAACAAGGATTGGCCATTAATGACTGCATTCTCCGTCGTGCGTAAATAATGATGGGTTTCTTTACGCCCTTCCCGGTGGGGCTTGTAGATCAGGTTGATAACATTGGGAATTTTCTCTACGGCCCGGTGAGAGGCAAAAACCACGCGGTTTTTCTTTTTTTCCGCCAAAGATTTTGCCACATGTCGGTATTGGGCTGGAAAGTTGTTATGCAGAAAAAGAACCCGCATGCTGTGTATCCCCTATGACGATGCATGTTGTGTTTGAGTACTATGGTAAAGGCAAGAATATTAAAGCAAGCATAATAACGGACAGATCCCCTTTATGACCTGAAAATACGGGCCGGAATGCCCAAGCAGCTCATTTTAGAAGAGAATCAGTTTCAAATCTTTTTAAAAGTGCATGTATTTGTTAACCATATACATTATCTTATTAACCTTAATGCATTGAATTTTATGATTTTTTTTATTTCTCATAAAGTCAGGGTTTCTGCGGTTTTGCGAATGAATTGCTGTTGAGTATGAGGGCCATCACAGGGATTGATATTGACAGGAATGGGTTAACGCAGGCATTTTAGGAGCCTGTAATGAACCCTTATTCAGTTCGCTCCGACTTATTTCGTATCGAGGCTTTTGTCTCACAGAGCGATTAATGAATATTTTTTTGGGGATGTTTGATGAAGACGCTTAGTAAACTTTTTGTGGCAGCGGCAGGCGCCTTGGTCCTGTTTGTGTCACCAGTGCAGGCTTCTACCTTTACATTGGATTTCACTGATCCAGCAGTTGAAGGTATGCTTGCTGCAACCTCTACAACCGGAACAGTGAACGAAGGTATCTCAGGTTCATTGGGTGGATTATACACGTCACCATGGTCCGGTGCGAATGCAGGCGCAAGCTATACATCTGTTCAGGGTGGTGCGACTGCCACCTATGATTTTGGAAGCAATGTCCAGACAAACCTTGAGTTTCTTTGGGGTTCCATTGACAACTACAATACACTGGCATTTTACCTGAACGATGTTCTTGTAGAAAATTTTGATGTTGGCGCTGTTCTTGCTGCACCAGGCGTTGGCCTCAGTGGCATGACAACGGCCACGATTTCCATTCAGGATATTCTGTTTGATGAGGTTGTTTTCGGATCTGCCGGAAATGCTTTCGAATATGCAAACTTGAATATCTCAGTCGTGCCTCTTCCAGCGGCGCTCCCCTTGTATGGTGCGGGTGTTGCGCTTCTCGGTTTCATGGGATGGCGTAAACGCAGGAAATCACTCTAATTCTAAGACAGCTTGAAAACTGGCGTTATTAAGCTTTTTAAACGGTCCTTCGGGGCCGTTTTTTTTGCCTAAACGGTTTCCGTCGTTAATTTCGGCTGATCTTTTGGACTTCTGTCTTTTCGGGGGTCAATACTGTCAAAGCCTTCAAAGGGCTCACAAAGCCGCTGCTGGCTCAGGGCCACATAGTCCGGATTAATATCAAAACCGATAGATCGGCGCCCCAGTATCTGGGCAACCCGGGCGGTGGTGCCGCTCCCCATAAAGGGATCCAGAACAAGGTCACCTTCTTTTGAGGAGGCTGCAATTATTCTTTCGATAAGGGCTTCCGGCTTCTGGGTTGGATGGGGCTGACGTTCCGCGGCACAATAATGAACGTGACTAAATTGCCAGACATCACCTGGATTGGCTCCGGTCATGTTATTGCGTTTTCGAAAATATTTTTGCGGGACCCGCACCTCGTCCAGATTGAAAAGGGCATTTTCCCCTTTTGAAAACCAGAGAATGTCCTCATGACGGGGGGAAAACCCTTTTTTACGGCCCATTCCTTGCGTGTAATGCCAGGTGATCCAGCCTTGCGGCGTCAATTGCAGATCATCTTCAAGAAGAAGATAAAGGCGGGCAATAAATTTTACGCCCATAAAACAATATAACGATCCCCCGGGTTTCAGAACACGGTGGGCTTCGACAAGCCAGGATCGCGTAAATTTCTGATAGTCTTCCTTATCCTTCAGATCTTTGTTATTGCCGTAGTTTTTGCCCAGATTGTACGGGGGATCAGCAACAATCAGGTCTACTGAATTGTCGTCAAGGCGCATCAGTTCCTGACAGGCATCTCCCGTTCGGATGTGATGTTCATCATTATCCTGCATCTTATTGTGGGGACCGTTTTGCCATAATGCGTTGCAGGGTGCGTCGATGCATATTCAGCCGGCGTGCTGTCTCAGACATATTATGGTCGCACAGTTCATACACCCGCTGAATATGTTCCCAGCGAACACGATCTGCTGACATGGGGTTTTCCGGGGGTGATGGCTTTGTATCGCCCGTTGCATTAAGGGCATTGACGATATCATCCACATTGGCTGGCTTTGCAAGATAATCAATGGCACCAGCTTTGACAGCGGCGACGGCAGAGGCAATATTGCCATAACCGGTCAGCATGACGATGCGGGCATCCGGACAGATTTTCCGAATGGCTTCCACGACTTCAAGGCCATTTCCATCTTCCAGCCGAAGATCAACAACAGCATAATCAGGACTAACGTTCAGGGCTTTTGTTTTACCCTCTGCCACACTATTGGCAAGTGTCGCTGTAAAGCCGTTTTTTTCCATGGACCGGCCCAGCCGGTTCAGGAAAATTTCGTCATCATCCACGATTAACAGGTTTTTTTTGTCCATGTGTCACCACTCCTGCCGCAACGCAACTGGTTTTAGCATATCGTCCCTTTGCTATTATAGATAGGGATTTTCTTTTTCGAGCCGTTTTCGCGGCCATTCAACTTTTACCCGTGCCCCGCCTCGGGAAGCATTTGAAAAACTGATATTTCCGCCCGAATGCCGGATCAGCATTTCAGAGATAAACACCCCCAGACCCATACCGCCATGTCCGGCTCGGCTGGATGTATAGGGCTCTCCCAATCGGTCCAGAATTTCGTCACTAAACCCGGGTCCGTCATCTTCAATAATCACGTCGACAACCGTATCCGTCCAGATCAGGGTTATGGTAACTTGTTCCTTGGCAAATTCTGCGGCGTTGCTGACAAGATTTCCAAGGCCATGCAGCAATTCCGGGGTCGCAAACAGTCTTGGTTGGTCATCCATATCGCCCATTGTGTTGATGGACAGGGTGGCCCCCCTATCGGAATATTTTTCAGCAACCAGTGATACAAGGCTTTGCAGGGGCAGATAATTATGATGCGCGTCCTGTTTCAAAAAGCGGTTATGGGTTGGCGCGGTTGATAGTTGCGCCAGTACTTCGGCGCATTTCTTTGCCTGAGTATACAGGAGTTTCGCGTCTTCAGCATGCTCACTGCCGTCTGGAAATTCTCGGGAAAGCTCTTCGGATACCAGTAGAATAGTGTTGAGCGGCGTGCCCAGTTCATGGGCCGCCGCCGCCGCAATCCCGCCAACAACGGATAGTTGCTGTTCTCGGGCCAGGGCCATACGGGCAACGGTCAAGGCATCTGTCATACGCCGGCTATCTGAGGAAATACGCCACGCATATCCGGACAGGAAAAGGGTTCCCAGAACCAAGGCGGACCATATAGCAAAAATATAGGTTTTTGATAGCTGCAGTTCGGATTCTGGTAGCGGAAAGGGTTCATGATACAGGCCAAGAAACGTAATGGCGGCGATGGTTGTCAGGCCCAGAAAAATGGTCCCTTTCAAGGACAGGTTGGTTGCTGAGATCGTAACAGGCACGAGGAAAAGCAGTGAAAACGGATTGGATAAACCGCCGGTCAAATATAACAGGCCTGTTAGCTGAAGGGCATCGTAGAACAGATAGAGGATCGCCCCGCCGTCTGTTAGGCGCATGGTTGACGGCTGACTTATTGCAATCAAAATATTGACCAATGCGCTGGCGGCCACCAGTAAAAAAACCGGTACCAAGGGCAAGGAGTAGCCCATCCCCCAATGGACAAGGATAATCGCAAATGTCTGGCCTAAAACGGCTAACCATCGGATATAGACCAAGGATTGAAGGCGGACGCCGGAGGACCGGGTTAGGATATCCTTTTGGTTTCTTTCGTCTTGCAGACTGTCAATAGCGGTCATCTGGTTTTTACCATCGGCCCGTCCTGTTAGATCAAGGGCCGACTTTCTCCAATGCTCATTACCCAGCTTTGTGTTTCATCATATCCTGCTTTGGCAGCAGCCTGTGTGAACCGGCCGGGCGGTTCGAACAAGGGTTCCAAGGTTAATCGAACTGTTCCCCAATGCATAGCTACCAATGTTCGGCTTCGGACATCCTCGCCGATTTTTACCGCTTCTTCGGGTGTTGTATGGTGGGGTTTCATCAGGATTTGTGGCTCATAAGCACCAATACCGACCAGTGCATAGTCAAAGGGACCATATTCTTTCCCGATATCCTTGAAAAGGGGCGCATAGCCCGTATCCCCGGCAAAATAGAGTTTGTTGTTTTTTCCGTGAATGGAAAAAGACGCCCACAGGCTTTTATTCCGATCCAGCAGTGTTCGTTTTGACCAATGCTGGGAGGGCAGAGCATGAACGGCGACACCGTTGGCATTGAGACTGTCCCACCAATCCATCTCCACGACTTTTTTAAAGCCACGCCGTTTAAAATATGAGCCAAGTTTCAAAGGAGTGACGATGGTCATGTCCCGTCGTTCTTTCATCTGGTGGATGGTCTTGCTGTCCAGATGGTCATAATGATTATGAGACAGAAGGAGATAATCAATTGAGGGTAAATCCTTCAGGTTGATACCAGAGGCGACAAATCTTTTGGGGCCCGCAAAGGGGGTTGGGGACGCAAAATCCGTCAAATAAGGATCAGTCAGGATGGTGATACCATCAATCTTTATCAGAAAGCATGCCTGTCCTAGCCAGGTCAGACTGTCTTGATCAGAGTTAAGATGTTTGTGCATGTGTTCGGCCGCCAGATCCTGCGGAATGACATGCCCCTCCGGAATGTCGACCCGTTCATTCTGAAATGTCAGCATCTTGCGAAGAAAAGACACATATTCTCGTCTCGTGCCGTGTGTTAAATCAGGATTTGGCAAATTTCTGAACCGCCACCGCCCGTGGTGAAAAGGTTTCTTTTGGGATGGCTTGCGAAAATTATCCTGTTTGTTTTTCATACTGTTTACGCCGTTTATCAATGCACGGACAAAATTTGTCCCTAATACTGTCACATTTATTCTGTTTTGTAGAAAGCTCAACTTGTATTGGCTTAATAAATACCGAATTAGTGATATAATGCAGGATTGTTAAAACAGAACCGACCCGATATTGTAACGGCAACAAATTCTTATTTCGTATCGTATGCGAAATGAAAACTCACATCCACTTAGGGGGATATAATGTACATTAGAAAACGCTTCGGCTTATGGAATGCAATTACAATGCTGATTGCTAGCATCGCCTTGTTTTCAGGAACCATTCAGATGGCGCAGGCCGCCAATGAACAGGAACAACTGGTCGAAAAAGCGAAACTGACTGTTGAAACACTGGCAGCACAGACGGACATGGCTCAATTTCGCAAACTGTTAGCGGTTTCAAAAGGAATTGTTGTTTTTCCGCAAGTGCTCAAAGCCGGGTTTATTGTCGGCGGTGCGGGCGGTAGCGGCGTACTGTTAAGCCGCAAAGAAAATGGTGACTGGAGTTCACCCGCTTTTTATACGATGGGACAGGCAAGTTTTGGTCTGCAAATTGGCGCTGAAGCAAAAGAACTGGTTCTGGTCATCATGACGGATAAAGGGCTAAAGGCGATTATTAACAATCAGGTTAAGCTGGGCGCAGATGTTAGCGCCGCGGTTGGTCCGGTTGGTAAGGATCTGGGGGCGTCCAGTACTACCAATATGAAAGCGGACATCTTCTCTTTTGCGAAGAATGCAGGCTTGTTTATCGGCGCGTCCGTTGAAGGTTCTATTTTGGATGCGAAAGAAGGCTGGAACGCCTCATATTACGGTAAATCAGTATCTGTTGACGATATTGTCATTCACCGGAATGTGGATATCAGCCACGCTAATCCGCTAAAAGCAGCGCTTAAAGCGGCAGAAGCCCCGTAATTAACGCAGGGCTTCCAATACCCGAATAACATCATGGTGGCGGCTCTCTCTCGCATGATCGAGAGCCGTTCTACCTGTGAAATCCGTGAACGCCAGATCGGCGTCATACTGCATCAGAATTTTAATGGCATCGAGATTGCCTGATTTCGCTGCTTTGATGAGGGCGGTTTCACCCTGTTTATTTTCAACATCAACTTTTGCTCCTGCTTTTAGCAGTTTCTCGATAACCTCGGGATGGCCTTGAACGGCCGCCTGCATGATCGCAGTGTTTCCATGCTTGTCGCTCAGGTTCAGGCTGGCTTTGTGCTTGATCAGAACTTCAATAATCGAAACGGCCCCTGCTTCTGCAGCGCGCACAAGAAGCGGCGTATTCGAACTGTCTCGAATATTTACATTCTCCCCTTTGAGGAGATATTGCTCAATCACTGCCGGATCGTTTTGTACTGCAGCATCAAAAACCTCATGCTCACCAAAAAGGGCTGCCGCCTGTGGTTGACTGATGGAGAAGATCATCAGGAACAGGGTTGCTGCTAAACGTTTCATTCTTAGGCTCCGGGTTAGGCATATCGGTTAAATAGGTACAGGAGCCGAAAGAAAGTTGCAATTATTACAACGAATTTTAAATAATTATTGTGTTATGTTGCATTGCAGCGAGAATCAGAATAGGCTTATCCGTTCTGAATATTCAATCGCGTCGCCCGCGTGCGAAGAGTTTCAAGGAGTATATTTGTGCTATATCAGTTCAACGAACTACAAAAACTGGCCCTTTCACCTTTAAGGATGTCGGCTCAGTTTCAGTCACAGGTGCTTCGCAGCCCTTTTAATCCTATGGCGGAAACTCCGCAAGCCAGAACAATGGCCGCGGCTTACGAACTGTTCGCAGAATCCACCCAATATCACGGGAAACCTGCTTTCGGACTGCACGAAACAACGATTGACGGAAAACCTGTCCCGGTCGTTGAAGAAATTATACATCGCCTGCCTTTTGGTCAGTTGAAACATTTCAAGCGGGAAACCAATCGAAAAGATCCGAAGATAATGGTTGTTGCCCCAATGTCAGGGCATTTTGCAACGTTATTACGAGGAACGGTTGAGGCCTTGTTGCCGGACCATGATGTGTATATCACGGATTGGCGCGACGCATCCTCGGTGCCCCTTTTCGAAGGGAGTTTCGATTTGAACGATTATATCGACTATCTTCGCGAATTCCTCACGGTTCTGGGGCCAGAGACACATGTGTTGGCGGTTTGTCAGCCCGGCGTGCCTGTTTTGGCCGCCGTTGCGTTGATGTCAGAAGAGGACGATAAAAATGTACCGCTTTCCATGACGTTGATGGGAAGTCCCATCGATACGCGCCGTCACCCCACGGTTCCCTGTAAGCTGGCAATGGATCATTCTCTGGAATGGTTTGAACGTACAGTCATTCATCATGTGCCTATTGTTTATCCGGGCGCCTTCAGGAAGGTGTATCCAGGCTTCCTGCAACTCGGCGGATTTGTCAGTATGAATCTGGACCGCCATATGGAAGCCCATCTCAAGCAGTTCGAACATCTGGTTGAAGGGGATGGTGATAGCGCCGATAAACATCGGAGTTTTTATTCCGAATATAACGCCGTTATGGATTTGAGCGCTGAATATTACCTGCAAACGATTGAGACCGTTTTCCAGAAACAGCTTCTTGCAAAAGGGGAAATGCTGTATCGGGGAGAACAGTTGGTTAAGCCATCTTCGATCAGGAAAACCGCACTATTGACGGTTGAGGGCGAGCTGGATGATATTTCTGGTATCGGACAGACCGTCGCTGCCCATGATCTTTGTACCAATCTGGCTGAGTCAAAACGCGAACATTATGAACAGGAAGGCGTTGGCCATTACGGTGTGTTCAATGGCTCCAAATTCAGAAAATTTATTGCGCCGCGTATTGGCAAATTCGTCCGAAAGCATGATAAACTGTCCTGATCGATAACCTTTTGGATTAGTAGACTGTGTCAGAAAAACCCTTTTGGGAAGAAATACCGCTTTCAGAAATGAGTGACGAACAGTGGGAATCCCTCTGTGACGGGTGCGCTAAATGCTGCCTTTTAAAGCTGGAAGACGAAGAGACGGCTGAAATTGCGTTTACCAACGTGGCCTGTCGTCAGCTGGATTTGAAAACCTGCCGCTGTCGGAATTACGAGCGGCGGTCCAAACTGGTGCCTGACTGTGTCACCATGACGCCGGAGGTTATCCCCAATTTATCCTGGATGCCAAAAACCTGTGCCTATCGCCGGTTATCAGAAGGAAAATCCCTGTATAACTGGCATCCGTTGATTTCGGGTGATCCTCAATCGGTTCATAAGGCCGGTGTTTCTGTCTTTGGTCGGTCTATTTCTGAACGGATTGCGGGTGATCTGGAGGATCATATCGTGGATTGGCCCGGGGAGGATTGTGCCTGACTGCTTTCCCTTCTCTTTCTGCGCTGGGACAGGATGTTCCGTTGGTTCTGCGCCGATCAGCCCGGGCAAAACGATTAAAGATCCGGGTTGAAGCGAACCGGTCTGTCACGGTTGTTCTACCCCGTGGGATCAGTGACGCAACGGCCTTGTCCTTTGTCGAAAAAGAACATCGCTGGGTGCTGGCGCAATTGGCGAAAATCGATGCGCCTGTGCCTTTTTCCGATGCTGAAATGGTTCCGATTTTGGGGCGGGAATATATCTTGAGACATTGCCCGGACAGGCGCGGTGTTGTCAGTATTGAGGATCGTGAGATACTGGTTTGCGGACAGCGAGCCCATATGGCCCGGCGTTTCGAAGATTGGGCAAAACGTCATATTCGCAGTCATATTCTGGAAAAAGCAGCTGAATATGCTGAAAAAGCAGGGGTTTCCTTTGGGCGGATCACCGTTAAAGACCAGAAATCCCGGTGGGGCAGTTGCTCGTCTGCCGGGAATTTAAATTTCTCCTGGCGCCTGATTTTCATGCCTGAATTTGTCGTAGACTATATTGTGTGTCATGAAGTGTGTCATCTGGTGCATCTCAATCATTCACAGGATTTTTGGCGTTTAAACCATCAATTATGTCCAGATACAGAAAAAGCAAAAGCCTGGCTGAAAGAAAATGGGTCAAAGGTTCATAAATATGGTGCAACCTAATGGTGAAAAAGGGTAGTCTTGATACTTCACCAAAAAAGGTGGTTTCATGAGGCAGCTGGTCCATACATCCGTTAGTTTTACACTTTTTCTTTCCGCGGTTGTCGCATTGGGCCCGTTGTCGACAGACATGTATCTTGCCAGCTTTCCGACCTTGGTGGGTGAGTTTCAAACGACCATTTCTGAAGTTCAATTGACATTGAGCCTATTTGTCGTGGGGATTGCCGTTTTCCAACTGGTTTATGGGCCCCTGACGGACCGTTTTGGACGGAAACCTGTTCTTTTGATGGGACTGGCGATCTTTATTGTCTCCAGCCTTGGCTGTATTCTGGCAACCTCTATTTATCAGCTGATCCTGTATCGGGTCCTTCAAAGTTTTGGGATTTGCGCTGGCATTGTTGTGCCGCGCGCCATGGTGCGGGATTTGTATGAGCGTGAACAGGCCGCCAGGCAATTTTCAAGAATGGGTAGTATAATGGGCTTGGCGCCGGCGATCGCACCGATTATCGGGGGCTATATAACGGTCTATTTTAGCTGGCATGGCATTTTTGTGTTTTTCATTGGCTATGGCGTTCTTTTATTTGGTTTCACCATGATGAAAATTCGGGAAAGCCTGCCAGAAAAGAACCATTTTGCCATTAAGCCGATCCATATTGTTACAAACTACCGGGATCTGTTTCGTAACCACGCCTTTGTTGGATATGCGATAACCGCTGCCTTATGCTTTTCGGGTATGTTTGCCTTTATTTCAGGGTCAAGCTTTGTGCTTATTCAGTTGATCGGCGTACCTGCGGAAAATTTCGGATATTATTTTGGCACTGTGGTTTTGGGGTATATCACCGGCACTTTTCTGGGCCCAAAACTGTCGGCCTGGCTGGGAGTACGCCGAACCCTGCAGGTGGGCACGGGTCTAACGTTATGGGGCGGCGCGTTGATGCTGGTATGGTGGTCTTTCTTTCCCTCTTCAGCCTTTGCCATTGTCGTCCCCATGATTTTCTACAATATGGGTGTCGGGATTGTTGTCCCTCAATGTCAGGCCGGTGCATTGGCCCCGTTTCCGGAAAAAGCGGGTGCGGCCTCTGCGATGGCGGGTTTTCTATTGTTGGGATTTTCGGGGGTCATCAGTATGGCCGTTGCGCCCTTTTATAGCGGCTCAGCCCTGCCGCTGGTGCTCGTTATTCTGGCCCTGGGCGTTACCACTTTTACTTGGTATTCGGTTTTTCTAAGCCGAAAACTGGAACTGGCCTGAACGGATATTGCCCCCTTAAGGTTTCTGATCGTCTCCGGGATATTCCTGCAAAACGGTTGGCTGTGAACCTTGATTTCCAGACCCGGCGCCGGTGGCACCTGATGGGTTGCTAAAGGTTTTGACAATTCGTTGCCAGATGCTTTCCTGACTGCTGGCCGGTTTTTCTGCGGCTTTTGCAAAAGAAACCCCCTGATTTTGGCCCAACGATCCTTTCATAAAGTCCCGCCAGGCATAGGCTGGTAAATTACTGCCGGTTACTTTCTTTGTGGGTTTTCCAGTGTCATTCCCAAACCACACGCCAGTAACAAGGGTGGGCGTAAAGCCGATAAACCATGCATCCCTGTAATCCTGCGTCGTGCCTGTCTTCCCGGCAGCGTCAAATCCGGGATTGGCGGCTTTACCGGTTCCGGTTTGGATGGCGGTGGCCATAATATCGCGCATGTTGTTGACGGTTCTGCCGCTGATCAGTGTTCCCAGCCCCGAGCTTTTCCGTTGATACAGGACCTTGCCTTGCTGATTGCGAATTTTTAACACCCCATATGGCAACACGCCTTTACCGCCATTGGCGATGACCGCATAGGCGGATGTCATTTCAAGCAGGGTAACTTCGTTTGTGCCAAGCGAGATGGATGGGTGTGTTGGCATGTTCCCCGTTAATCCCAACTTGGTTGCCATTTCTGCAACCTTATACCGGCCAATATCTTCTGTCAGTTTGATCGCGACAGTATTGATGGACCGGGCATAGGCGTCCCTGAGCGTCATGGCGCCATCATACCGACGGGTATAATTATTGGGCTTCCAGCCATTTATATTGATGGGACTATCCACATAAACATCACTCGGGGCGCGACCTGCTTCAAAACCGGCAGTATAGACGATTGTTTTAAACACCGAGCCTGGCTGCCGACGTGCCGACGTTACACGGTTAAAAGAAGATTTCGAGTAACGTCGTCCCCCAACCATGGCTTTGATCGCCCCTTGTGGAGTTAAGGAAACAAGTGCGGCTTGTTCAACGTCATATTTCCTGCCATTTTTCGCCAGCTGTTTTTCCAACGCCTGTTCGGCTTGTTTCTGCATGGTGAGGTCAAGCGTGGTTGTAACGATCAGGTCTTCTTCCGTGCGCCCAAGGAAAGATTGCACTTCTGCGACAATCCAGTCGGAAAAATAGCGAACATTTTTAAAGCCGCTGCCCACATTCCGTAAGGTCGCAGGCTTCTTGACCAACTGGTCCGCCTCGGCCTTGGTCAGGTATCCCTCTTCCTGCATGCGCCGAATAACAACGGTTGAGCGTTGCTGGGACCGTTTCAGATTGACGGTTGGTGCATAATAGGTCGGGGCTTTTAATAATCCGGCGAGTAAAGCCGCTTCTGAGGTTGAGAGTTGTTCGATCGGTTTGGCAAAGTATTTACGGGTGGCGGCATCAATGCCATAGGTGCCAGAGCCGAAATAGACCCGGTTCAAGTACAGGGCCAGTATTTCCTCTTTCGAGTAATTTGCTTCCAGCCAGAAGGCGAGCAGGACTTCGCGAATTTTCCGGCCCATGCTTCTTTCAGGAGTAAGGAACAGGTTCTTTGCCAGCTGCTGAGTAATGGTACTACCGCCCGCAACAACGCGGCCTGCCTGATAATTGCGCCATGCGGCCCTGACCAGACTGACCGGGTTTACGCCAAAATGCTGATAGAAATAGCTGTCTTCGGTTGCCAGAACCGCCTGTTTCATAACCTCTGGGATTTCATCGGGTTTTAACAGTCGGCCATACAGGTCCCCATAAGTTGCAAAACGGGCATTATGCCGGGTTTCAAGAACAATAGAGGGTCGTTTTTCAATGACATCGATCCCGGAAATATCCGGCAGCGTATAGGCAAAATATCCGAGAATGATACCGACCAGCAGCAATCCCCAAAGCATAACGGTCCCGCCCCAGTTAATCAGGGACTTGAACACACCATGATCAGACGGGATTTTGACGTCTTTTGGTGTTTTTTTGTTAGTGCGATTGGTTTTTGAAGGTTTTTTTGCGGTCGCCCTTGTGTTGCCGGGAGGCTTTCGCTGCTCGTAACTAGGAGCTTTTACGCCTTTTTTCATTCTAAATCAGATCCGCAATACAATAAAAAACCAGTTTCAATAGTACCTGAAACTGGTTCTAATTTAAGGCAGAAATATGAAATTGGCAGTTGGTGTTTTCTGGAACCTGCCAATTAGCGGATATTGGCGACATATTTGACACGGCCGGTGATTTTGCCTTTGCAAATCTCGTCCTTCCGTTTGATCTGTGCTTTCGCTGATTTCCCGCTTTTCATTTTGGTTTTTAAAGATACAAGCGCGCAGGAGAAAACTTCGCCCAGTTTTTTGTCGATCCGTTCTGGAATGAATTTGATCGCAAATGCGACCACTTCGATAGATTTATCGCGGGTAATATCAGTAACCGTTGTCCGCACATTATAATTGTGGATGTCTTCGACCACTTTGCGCATCATATATTCCGCGTCATCGCGAACATCTTTTGATACTTTACCGGCGGCCCATGCGGGAGTACTGGTTCCCAGCAGACAAACAACTAAACTTAAAATAGCGACAAACTTCATTCCCGGTTTTCCTTCAGAACCCAACGCCGGTCTGTGATTTTTCAGAGGGCGTTTCCTTGTTAGGTGAATATGTAATATTTAAAATACTAACGGCATAAGGTTAATGTGACGTTACGCGACTATATTAGAATTTGACACTGGGTGTATAATGGATAAAGAAACTACAGGTTCTTGCCTGTGTGGGGAAGTTAAATTTCACATTTCAGGGGCCTTTGACCACTTCTATCTCTGCCATTGTACACGTTGCCGTAAAGATACGGGTTCTGTTCATGCGGCAAATCTTTTTGCCTCCAATGGAAGTGTAACGTGGATATCTGGCGGCGAATACAGGCGCCAATATACCCTGCCCGGCAGCTTTCATACGAAAAGTTTCTGTTCTTTATGTGGCTCTTCTCTTCCGACTGAGAATAAAGAAGCCGGACTGCTTATGGTGCCGGCCGGGTGTCTGGATACGCCTGTCACAAAGAAACCGGATGCGCATATCATGATGGCCCATAAGGCCGGTTGGGAGAATGGTTTGGTGGGTATCCCCGTGCTGGATGAGCTGCCAGAGCAGGACTAAAAGAGACATGAAAAAAGGCGGCATATGCCGCCTTTAATCAGTGTTTATTTCCGGTCAATTATGTGTCCAGAACGCGGACTTGCAAGGCATTATTCTGAATGAATTCCCGGCGAGGCTCTACGACATCACCCATCAAGGTTGAGAAGACTTCGTCGGCTTCATCCCCGTGATTTACCTTCACCTGCAACAGGGTTCTGGCTTCATTATCCAAGGTCGTTTCCCAAAGCTGGTCCGGGTTCATTTCGCCCAGTCCTTTATAGCGTTGCATGGAAAGCCCTTTCCGTCCAAGAGCCAGAACAGCGTCCAGCAATTCGATCGGTGAATTGATTGTTTCGCTTTTATCTTTATAGGTAAAAGTCGCCGCGTTTTTGTAGGTTTCCTGCAATTCATCTTTCATGGCGTTCAATTCGCCCGCTTCGGCAGAATGAATTAGATTGCTGTCAACATGCTGAACTTCGGTGACGCCGCGCACCTCGCGTGAGAAATGCAGGCTGAAATCTTCAAGGATTTTACCAACCCAACCGCGTTCCGTTTCAGAGGACATGGCATCCAGACGTTTCGCGACAAAATCAGCAGCTTCCGGTCCTCGAACCGGATCGTTGAGGATTTCGTCACTCAGGGCACCGGCGATGGCGACCTGTTCGACCACAGATTTTGCATGCTGGCGGGCAATCGCTTCGATCAGATTGCGGCATTTACGGGCCCGATTGATCAGCGCCTGCAAATCCTGCCCCGAAATCTGTTCGCCATTGGCAAGGGTCAGAACAACATCTTCAGAGCCCTGTTCGATCAGGTAATCTTCCATCGCTGTTTCATCCTTCAGATAGACGGATGATTTACCGCGGCTCACCTTGTAAAGCGGTGGCTGCGCAATATACAGATACCCTTTTTCAATCAGTTCAGGCATCTGACGGTAGAAGAAGGTCAAGAGAAGGGTTCGAATATGCGACCCATCCACGTCCGCATCGGTCATGATGATGATTTTATGATAACGGGCTTTTTCGATATTAAATTCTTCTGCGCCAATCCCGGTGCCCAAGGCTGTAATGATCGTTCCGATCTCGGTTGAGGACAGCATCCGATCAAATCGGGCGCGTTCAACGTTCAGGATTTTACCGCGCAAAGGAAGGACGGCCTGATTATGACGATCGCGGCCCTGTTTGGCTGAACCACCCGCACTATCACCCTCCACCAGGAAGAGTTCAGAAACGGTTGGATCCTTTGACTGACAGTCTGCCAGTTTTCCAGGCAGGCTGGAAATATCCAACGCCCCTTTGCGGCGGGTAAGTTCCCGCGCTTTTCTGGCGGCTTCACGGGCAGCAGCGGCTTCAAAAATCTTGCCAATGATGGTCGTTGCATCTTTTGGATGTTCTTCAAACCACTGGTCCAGTGCGTCATTGACGCTGCTTTCAACAATCGGCCGAACTTCACTGGAAACCAGTTTGTCTTTAGTCTGGGACGAGAATTTCGGATCCGGCACTTTAACCGAGACAACACAGGTCAGGCCTTCGCGGGCATCATCACCGGTGATCGAGGCTTTCTCTTTTTTCGCAATCCCGCTGGATGTTGCGTATTTATTGATGGTCCGTGTAAGCGCGGCCCGGAAACCAGCCAAATGGGTGCCCCCGTCGCGCTGTGGAATATTGTTGGTAAAACACAGGACATTTTCGTGGTAGCTGTCATTCCATTCCAGCGAAACTTCGACCGTTACGCCTTCTTTTTCCGTCGTAAAATCAATGGTGTCGCTGATCAATGGTGTTTTGGAGCGATCCAGATATTTTACGAAGGCTGAAATACCGCCCTCATAATGCAGGTTCGTTGTAACCGGCTCGGCGGAGCGGAAGTCATTCAGTTGGATATGAACGCCGGAATTCAGAAACGCCAGTTCCCGTAGTCGATGTTCCAGTGTGGAATATTCAAACTTCACGTTTGTGAACGTGTCTTCCGATGGGAAAAACGAAATCTCCGTTCCGGTAAGAAGCTCGTCGGTGCCTTCTTTGAACGGTGCATCGCCTGTAATTTTCAGGCTTTCGATTGAATCGCCGTGGGCAAAACTGATTTCATGGGTCTTGCCGCTTCTCCAGATTTTCATATCCAGACGATTGGACAGGGCGTTTACAACAGAGACACCCACACCATGCAAGCCCCCTGAGACTTTGTAGGAGTTCTGATCAAATTTACCGCCTGCATGAAGCTGTGTCATAATCACTTCGGCGGCGGACATGCCCTCTTCTTCGTGCAGGTCAACCGGGATACCGCGCCCATTATCACGAACCGTGACGGATCCGTTGCTGTTCAGTGCGACGTAAACAAGATCACAATGTCCGGCCAGCGCCTCATCAATGGCATTGTCCACAACCTCATAGACCATGTGATGCAAACCCGAACCGTCATCTGTATCACCGATATACATGCCGGGGCGTTTACGCACGGCATCCAGGCCTTTCAAAACCTTGATGGAATCGGCGCCATACTCTTCAGCAGCGGTCTGATTTTGCACTTCACTCATACGTAACGTCCCTTATTTCAGTTCATCTGGGCGGGCGTAACCGTGCCTGGCTGAACCGTGAAAAACTGAGCCCGTGATCCGAGCTCGGAAAATAACAAATAATCTGTACCCGTCATCCACGCCTGCACATTCATGTCGGTTAATTCATCAAACAATGCCAGCCGTCTTTTCTGATCCAGATGAGCAGTAATTTCGTCCAGTAATAATACCGGGGCTTTGCCATGTAATCCAGTCTGTAGACGCGCATTACTCAGGATAATTGATATTAATAGTGCTTTTTGTTCACCGGTTGAACAAAGTCGGGCTTTTTGACCCTTTTCCCTGTGGATAACTTCCAAATCACTACGGTGCGGGCCGAAGGTCGTGCTGCCTGCGGCGGCATCGATTTTTCGATTTTTCGCCAATCTTTCCCGGTACATATCTTCGGTGGCAAGGGCGGTCAGGCCAACCATCTGTTTTTCAAGCTCCCCCACCAGTGCAATATCTGCCTTTGGGAAGGCAGACGGGGTTGCCGTCGGTTCAGACAGGTCCATGGCCCCGTTCAACCGTGCGACCGTTTCCAGTCTGGCAGCGGTAATCGCGATTGCCTGTTCTGCCATTTGTTGTTCCAGCGAGCTTAGCCAATGGGGATCCAGTCGGCCAGACTTTAAAAGACGGTTCCGCTCGCGCATTATTTTTTCAAAGGTCGTTGTGCGTTTGGCATGGCTGGGATCCTGACCAAAAACCATCCGATCCAAAAACCGGCGCCTGCCAGACGCCCCTTCCTGAAACAGTCTGTCCATTTGTGGGGTGAGCCAGGAAATGCTTAACAAGCCTGTTAACGCTGCTGTCCCAGACTGGGTTTCTCCATCCAGTCGAACCGTTCGTTTCTCGCGTCCGTCCGAGGTCTGATTGACGGCCAAAAGTCCAGTGCCAACCGTTCGCTCAAGCCCATCGTCCAGAATGTGTGCGGATACGGCCCAGCCCCCTTTTCCGTTGATATGCGCAGGATCGGTAAGCGTCGCCCGGCGCAAACCCCGTCCGGGCGTCAGAAAAGAAATAGCTTCCAGCAGGTTGGTTTTCCCGCTGCCGTTCGGGCCAGTAAGCACAACAGGCCGAGTATCGATTTCAACCTTCAAGGACGTGTAGTTGCGAAAATCTGTCAAAACCAGCCGTGTTAGGGCATGAGAGTTCAATAAAGGCTCCTAATTGGATATCTGGTCAGGTATTCCCAACCAGGGTCAAACGCGCATAGGCATAAGAACATACAGGGCGCCATCATCTGTTCCATCTCTGACGATGGTGGGAGACTGAGCATCCGCCAGAACAAAATGGGCGTTTTCCCCTTCGATCTGTCCTGTAATATCCAATAAATATTTTGAATTAAAACCGATTTCCAAATCACCCGAGCTATAGCTGGCCGCCAGTTCTTCGGTAGCGCTGCCGCTTTCCGAGCCTGTCGCCGACAGGGTGACCGTGTCATCTGTCAGGGTAAGTTTGATGGCGCGTGATTTTTCTGTTGAAACGGTCGAGACGCGATCAACAGCCTGCGCAAACGTCTTGCCGTCCAGTTCAAGAACTTTGGTATTTCCAGATGGGATGACCCGTTCATAATCCGGGAAGGTGCCGTCGATCAATTTGGAGGTCAGCAGGGACCCCCCAAACGAGAAGCAGATTTTATTGTCAGACAGGGAAATGGAAATATTGCCATCTGTGTCATCAATCAGTTTGCGCAATTCGTTGACTGCTTTGCGCGGAATGATGATGCCGGGCATATTTTCGGCATCGGCCGGTATCGGAGTTTCAACCCGGGCAAGACGATGTCCGTCCGTTGCGACTGCACGCAATACGGGTATTCCGTCATTGTCTGCAGCGTGAAGATAAACACCGTTCAGGTAATAGCGGGTTTCTTCGGTTGAGATAGCAAAGCGGGTTTTATCAATCAGGCGTTTCAGTTCCGCCGTGGAGAGCGTGAAACGGTGCGGCAATTCGCCAGTTTCCATGATCGGGAAATCATCTTTTGGCAAACAGGATAAAGCGAACTGTGAGCGACCGGCGCGTACAGCAATTCGACCTTCCGCGCTCTGGTAATCCAGTTCAACCTGTGATCCGTCCGGTAATTTGCGCACAATGTCATACAGCAGATGGGCTGGCACGGTGATCGATCCCGATGTCAGGACTTCCGCCGCAATCTGTTCATTGATTGCCAGATCAAGATCTGTCGCTGTCAGACCCAGTGTCCCATTGTCAGCGTTCAATAGAATATTGGAAAGAATAGGAATAGTATTCCGGCGTTCTACCACACTCTGGACATGGTTCAATGCGGTGAGCAGGGTGCTGCGTTCGATTGTTAATTTCATTGTCCCAACTAAGCTTTCAGGCATGACGTATTATGAAACACCATTTTGCCTGATAATGGGGTTTCAGATCAACTATTATTCTACGGCTGAAAAATCCTATAGTGGAACATAAGAACTTGATTCAAAAACTTGAATCACCGTTCGTGTTGCACCAGAAATGATTGCTCAATCCGTGGCACACTATATCAGATGATGCCCGGTTCCCCAACTTATTTGATGCACAAAAGGATCCCGCTGGATCCGTGATTAACAAATAGTGGGATTACAAGGAGTTAGGCTGAAAATGTGAGCGTGCTGCGGCCTTTATAATCAGTTTTCAAGCATCCGTTTAAGCAGATCAATATCTTCAGACAGAGAGACATCGCCTTCTCTCAGCTCGTCAATCTTGCGAACCGCATGCATCACAGTGGTATGATCCCGGCCACCAAATTTGCGCCCGATTTCAGGGAGCGAACGGCTGGTCAGCTGTTTGGCCAGATACATGGCGACCTGTCGAGGCCGGGCAACGGCCCGGGCCCGGCGGGCGGAATGCATGTCTGACATTCGGATGTTAAAATGTTCGGCGACCCGCTTTTGAATCTCTTCAATGGTGATCCGGCGATCATTGGCCCTCAAAAGGTCCCTCAGGACTTCCTGGGTGCTTTCAAGGGTAACATCGCGCCCAACCAGATCGGAATAGGCCAGAACCCGGTTCAGGGCGCCTTCCAGTTCGCGTACATTTGATGTGATCCGATGGGCAAGGAATTCCAGAATCCGCGGTTCAATCGAAATGCTGGCCTGTTCGACTTTTGATTGCAGGATGCCAAGGCGCAACTCGTAATCAGTCGGATGAATATCGGCAACCAGACCCCAGCCCAGACGGGATCGCATTCGTTCTTCCATGCCTTCCAGATCGGTTGGCGACCGGTCCCCTGAAATAATGATCTGGTGGTTTTGGTCAACCAGAGCATTGAAGGTGTGGAAAAATTCTTCCTGCGTTGATTCTTTTCCGGCAATAAACTGAACATCATCAATCATCAGGACATCCACAGATCGGAACTGGTCCTTGAAGTTCATGGTGTCTTTATATCGAAGGGCCCGGATGAAGCGGTACATGAACTTTTCAGCTGACAGATACAGGACCTTCTTGTGCGGACAATTAACCGAAATCGCATGACCGATTGAATGCATCAGATGGGTTTTACCCAGACCAACCCCACCATAAAGATAAAGCGGATTGAACGGGATGTTGTCGCGCGCTTCTGCAACGCGTCGTGCCGCCGCGTGGGCCAGTTCATTTGACTTGCCAACCACAAAATTTTCAAAAGTAAAACGCGGATCCAATTGGGAGGAAAGATTGTCCTGTGCGTCAAACTTGTCCACGCCGGTATCGGCAACCTTGACCCGCATTGGCG
The DNA here is from genome assembly GCF_026409565.1 of Sneathiella aquimaris. Classification (NCBI taxonomy): domain Bacteria; kingdom Pseudomonadati; phylum Pseudomonadota; class Alphaproteobacteria; order Sneathiellales; family Sneathiellaceae; genus Sneathiella; species Sneathiella aquimaris. The sequence continues at coordinate 431 of NZ_CP112881.1, read as the reverse complement.
GCGCAGCCCCATTGGCGCGGCTCAGCGTTGCGGGTGTTGCCGCAGGTTCTGAAGTGGCTTCTTTTACATGAATGTCGATGGATTGAACGCTTGGGTCTTCCAGGCACCAGATCTGACGAATGCGATTGGCGTAGTTGTTAATTACCCAGTCTCGTAGAAATTTGGTCGGCAAAGACATATTAACGTGGGTGCCGTTAATTTCATCCAGTTCGATATTTTTAAGCCAGGAATTAAAGGTTGCTTCGCCATATTCATCAAGCAGGCGATCCCTGACGCGGCTCCAACAGTCTGAGTGGTTCTTACCAACCGTTAATGGTTCTCTGCTTGCCATTTCAGCCTTGCACCCAACTTAGATTCTCTGCTTTCCACCCACTTTGGGTTCCTCTGTGCCGGTTCTCGTCCAGATCGCCTTCAAAACCACCGAGAATGTT